>KL571486.1:17260-17597 GCA_000715855.1 Actinoplanes liguriensis | reverse complement strand
GCGATCCTCGGCCGGCTGACCGGCGGCTCCCTGCCGGACGTGCTCGCGTCGGCGATCCGGGAGACCGCGGACGCCCACCGCGACACCTGCGACCTGGACGATCCCGGGTCACCGAGCGCCACCGTGGTTCTCGTGCGGTTCACCGGTTCCGCCATGGAATACCTGGTCCTGGCCGATTCGGTGCTTCTGGTGGGTACGCCGTCAGCCCACCCCCTGGTGATCACCGACGCCCGCGTCGAAGCCGTCGGCAACCGCTACCGCGCGACCATGGACAGCCTCCCGACCGGCACTGCCTGTCTCTTATACACATCTCTGAGCGGGCTGGCAAGGCAGACCG
>KL571486.1:15116-17036 GCA_000715855.1 Actinoplanes liguriensis | reverse complement strand
TGTGTATAAGAGACAGGCTCAGCGACGGTGCGACACGCCTGGTCGACACCTTCGCCCTGGAGTCCTGGGAGGGCCTGACCTTCCTGGACCCGGACGTGCTGCTGCACCGGACCCGCGCCGCCGAGCGGTCCGACCCGGACGGCGAGCGCTGGCCCCGGGCCAAACGCCACGACGACGCGACCGCGGTCTACCTGCTCACGCCGCCGGCGGGGTCAGGGCCGGGCTGAGCGGGCTCTCGTTGCCGCTGCGGTCGACGGCGCTCAGGCAGTACGTCCCTTTCGCCACCGGATGCGGATCGGTGATCGCGGCGCCTGCTCTGCCGGTCGCGACCAGGCCGGCCGCGCCGCCCGTGGTGCGGTAGAGCGCCCAGTTCGTCGTCGCCACCCCGCTCTGCGTGAAGACCAGCCTGCCGGAGGCATCCTTGCGGGCGGCGGTGAGCTGCGGGGTCGCCGGGGCGGTCGCGGCCGTCCGGGCGAGGCGGGGCAGCAGCGCGGGCGCGGCGTAGTGCGCCTTCCGGTACCGGGTGACCGCGCCGAGCTTGTCGCCGCGGACCTGGGCGGCGCTGAAATGGATCTCGCCCGCGACGCCGTACTGCCGATTCAGTCGCATCTCCTGGTCGAGCATGGCGGGTTTGCTCCAGTCCCCCTTCTCCCCGACCCGGTAGTCGGCCATGCCGATGTAGAGCTGGACCTTGGTGCCCTTCGTCAGCGTCGTCCACCATTTCAGCAGGGTGGTGTAATCGGCCTTGTCGAACCCGATCGTCCAGTACAACTGCGGCGCGATGTAATCCAGCCAGCCGTTCTGCACCCATTTCCGGGTGTCGGCGTAGATGGTGTCGTAGCTCTCCAGGCCGCTGGTCGCCGAGCCCTTCGGATCGGTGGCACGGTTGCGCCAGATGCCGAACGGGCTGATCCCGAAACTGACCCACGGCTTGATCTGCTGGATGCGCTCGTGCATTTCACGGACCAGGGTGTTCACGTTCTCCCGGCGCCAGTTTGCCTTCGACATGCCGCCGCCGTACTTCTTGAACGAGGCGGCGTCCGGGAAGTCCTGGCTGGTGCCCTCCGGGTACGGATAGAAGAAGTCGTCGAAGTGCACGCCGTCGATGTCGTACTTCTGGACGGCCTCGAGCATCGAGTCCTCGACGAACTTGCGGGCCGCGGGAATTCCCGGGTCGAAGTAGAAACGGCCGGTCTTGCCCTTCGGATAGGAGACCCGCCATTCCGGGTGCAGGCGCAGCGGATGATTCGGCGCGAGCTTGGTGGCGTCGGTTCCCACGCCACCACCGGGCGCCGGCTGCGTTCCGCGGTACGGGTTGAACCACGCGTGGAACTGCAGGCCGCGCGCGTGTGCCTCGGCGACCATGAACGCCATCGGGTCCCACCCGGGCGACTTCCCGTCGAAGCGGCCGGTGAGCCAGTTCGACCAGGGCGCGTAGGCGGACGGCCAGAACGCGTCACCGCTGGGCCGGACGTGCACGAAGATGGCGTTGTGGTTCTGCGCGACGGCCAGGTCGAGCCACCGCAGGTACTCCGCCTTGACCTTGGCCTCGCTCAGCCCAGGCTTGCTCGGGAAGTCCAGGTTGTAGACCGTGGTCAGCCACATGCCGCGCAGCTCACGGGTCGCCTTCGCGGGCTGCCCGGCGCACTGCCCGAGGGTCCCGGGCACCGCTTCCGGCGCGGCGGCGATCGTGTCGCCCTGGATCGACGGCGCCGCGGAGGCCTGGTAAAACGCCGCCCGGACCAGCCCCGCGCCGACCCCCAGCGCGGCGATCAGCACGGCCGACAGCAGCAGCCCGAGGCGGAGGCGTTGAATCCCGGTCACAGCACCGACCGGTAGACGTCGAGGGTGTCCTCGGCGATCCGCGCCCAGCTGAAGTGCTCGACCGCGCGGCGGCGGCCGGCCTTGCCCATCCGCTCC
>KL571486.1:12818-14937 GCA_000715855.1 Actinoplanes liguriensis | reverse complement strand
CAGAGATGTGTATAAGAGACAGGTTGAGCACGCGGGTGAGCGTGCCGGCCAGGTCGGCGACGAACTTCTCCGGGTCGACCGGGGTGCCGGTGCCGTCGTCGACCTGCTCGATCGGGACGAGCAGACCGGTCTCGCCGTCCGCGACGACCTCGGGGATGCCGCCGGTGGCGGTGGCGACGACCGCGGTCTCGCAGGCCATCGCCTCCAGGTTGACGATGCCCATCGGCTCGTAGATCGAGGGGCAGACGAAGACGGTGGCGTGCGTGAGGACCTGGATGACCTCCTGCTTGGGCAGCATGTCCTGCACCCAGATGACGCCTTCCGGATCGCGCACGGCTCGCAGCTCGTCGGCCAGCGCGGTGACTTCGGCGGCGATCTCCGGAGTGTCCGGCGCGCCGGCGAGGAGGATGATTTGCGCTTCGGGCGGCAGATCCCGACATGCCCGCATCAGATACGGCAGGCCCTTCTGCCGGGTGATCCGCCCGACGAAGACCACGCTGGGCCGATTGCGGTCGATTCCCAGCCGGTCGACGACATCGGTCCCGAGATCAGGGGCGTACAACGAGGTGTCGATCCCGTTGTAGACCACCTTGATCTTGTCAGGATTCACCGAGGGGTACGCCTTCAGCACGTCCCGCCGCATCCCCGCGCTCACCGCGATGACCGCGTCGGCGTGCTCGATCGCGGTCCGCTCGCAGAACGAGGAGAGCGCGTAGCCCCCGCCGAGCTGCTCCGCCTTCCACGGCCGGAGCGGCTCCAGGCTGTGCGTGGTCATCACGTGCGGGATGCCGTGCAGCAGTTTCGCGGTGTGGCCGGCGAAGTTCGCATACCAGGTGTGGCTGTGCACGATGCCCGACCCGGCGCAGCCCTCGGCCATCGCCAGGTTCACCCCCATGGTGCGCAGCGCGGCGTTCGCCCCGGCCAGCTCGGCGGGCTCCGGGTACGCCGTGACGCCCTCATCCGAGCGGGGCGCCCCGAAGCAGTGCACCCGCACGTCGGCGAGCCGCCTCAGGTCCCTGGTCAGGTATTCCAGGTGCACGCCGGCACCGCCGTACACCTCCGGCGGGTATTCACGGGTCAGAAGGTCCACACGGAGAGCCACGCCCCGCAGGATAGCCCGCGCGCCGGACGACGGCATGGGCGAGACACCTTTCGGAGAGAGCACCTTCACCAAACTTCGCCACACTTTGGGTGGCGAACGGCAGGCCGGGATATTAGCGTCCTTGCCATGGCTGTCAAGGTGCTTGCGATCGTTCTGGCCGGTGGAGAAGGCAAGCGCCTGATGCCCCTTACTGCGGACCGGGCCAAGCCCGGTGTCCCGTTCGGCGGCATCTATCGCATGATCGACTTCGTTCTCTCCAACCTCGCCAACGCGGGTTACCTCAAGATCGTCGTCCTGACGCAGTACAAGTCACACTCGCTCGACCGGCACATCTCCAAGACCTGGCGGATGTCGACGCTCCTCGGCAACTACGTCACCCCGGTGCCGGCCCAGCAGCGTCTCGGCCCGCGCTGGTTCGCCGGCTCGGCCGACGCGATCTACCAGAGCCTCAACCTGATCAACGACGAGTCGCCGGATTACGTGATCGTCTTCGGCGCCGACCACATCTACCGCATGGACCCGAAGCAGATGGTCAACGACCACATCGCGTCGGGCGCCTCGGTCACCGTGGCCGGCATCCGGCAGCCGCTGTCGCTCGCCGACCAGTTCGGCGTGATCGACGTCGGCGCCGACGGCAAGCGCATCCAGGCGTTCCGGGAGAAGCCACGCGACGCCGTCGGGCTCGCCGACTCCCCCGACGAGGTCTACGCGTCGATGGGCAACTACGTGTTCACCACCCGGGCCCTCTGCGAGGCGGTCTCCCTCGACGCGCAGAACCCGGACAGCAAGCACGACATGGGCGGCAACATCATCCCGATGCTGGTCGAGCGCGGCGAGGCGAACGTCTACGACTTCCGCGACAACGACGTGCCCGGCGCCACCGACCGCGACCGCGGCTACTGGCGGGACGTGGGCACGCTCGACTCGTTCTACGAGGCCCACATGGACCTGATCGCCACCCTGCCGATCTTCAACCTGTACAACCACGACTGGCCGATCTTCACGAACTACGGCTCC
>KL571486.1:8311-12569 GCA_000715855.1 Actinoplanes liguriensis | reverse complement strand
GGCCGCGCCATCGAGTCGATGATCTCCCCCGGCGTGGTCGTCTCCGGCGCCCTCGTCGAGCGCTCGATCATCTCGCCGAACGTGCGGGTCAACTCGTGGGCGCACGTGGAGGGCGCGGTCCTGATGGAGGGCGTCTCGGTGGGCCGCCGCGCGGTCATCCGCAACGCCATCATCGACAAGAACGTGACGGTGCCGGAGGGCGCGCAGATCGGCGTCGACCTCGATCGCGACCGCAAGCTCTACACCGTCAGCGACAACGGAGTGGTGGTCATCGGCAAGGGCCAGAAGGTCGAGCTCTGACCCAACCCCCTTTCCCGCGTACGTCGTGAGAGCCGTCCCGCACCACTCCCCCGCGACGTCCGCCCCACTCCGCCCCCTGCCGCGCCCCACCCACCCGGCTGGCACTCACGGTCGAAATCCAGCCCCACAACAACCGTGAGCGCCAGCCGACAACCGCAACACGCCGGACCGCCCGCACCACCGGACCGCTGCGCGGCGGCGGCTTGCCGGCGGCGTTGACTCTCGACCTGGTCGAGGGGACAGCATCGGGGCATGACTGACACCGAGATGTTGCGGCCGATCCTTCGGGGCGCGTGGGGGCGGGACACCTGCGACCCGCACGACCTGCCGGACTGGACGCCGGAGAACCCGGCCCGCGGCCAGTGCGGCGTGACCGCGCTGATCGTGCAGGAGCTGCTCGGCGGGGACCTGGTGCTCGGCGAGGTCCTCGTCGGCGGCGGCAGGGTCGGTTACCACTACTGGAACCGGCTGCCCGGCGGCCGCGACATCGACTTCACCGCTGATCAGTTCCGGCCGGACGAGGTCGTCACCGGCGGGACGATCCAGGCCGTGCCGGTCGGCGGCCCACGGCGCTGCCGGGAGCAGTGGGAGCTGTTGCGGGGCCGGGTGCTGACCGCCCTCGACGATCAGGAACGGTCGCGCAGCGTCGCCGACGGCGAGACGCCGAACCGGGCGCGATAGGCCCCGGCGAACCGGCCCAGGTGCGTGAAGCCCCAGTGGTACGCCACCTCGCTGACACTCGCGGTGCCCGGGTCGGCCCGGGTCAGCTCGGTGTGCACGCCGTCCAGCCGCAGGCGGCGCAGGTACGTCATCGGGGACATGCCGACGTGCTGCCGGAACGAGTCCTGCAGGACCCGGACCCCGACTCCGGCGATCGCGGCCAGATCACGGGAGGTGTACGGGCGGGCGGGCTCGGCGTGCATGGCGTCCAGGGCGCGCTTGACGGTCCGCGGACGGTACGGCCCCTGCAGCCCGGCCGGCTCCTCGCCGTACGGATGCTCGACCGTCAGCGCCAGCCCGCTCACCACCATGTCCCGCCAGCGGGCGGCCATCCGTGGCCGGCTGGCCAGGCAGTCCGGCCCGCGCAACTCGGCAAGCAACAGGCGGACCAGCGCCACCCACGTCCGGCCGGGGCCGTCGACCAGGTCGAAGCTGGCCCCGAGCAGCAGCGGCGAGACCACCTGCTGGTCGAGGGCGGCGTCGAGCTCCCGTTCCAGGGCGGCGCGCTCGACCTTCACACTGAGCAGCCGGCAGGAGCCGGGCCACTCGAGTTCGATGTCGCCGGTGGGCCGGAAGACCGCGGCCCGGGTCGGGTCGGCCTGCACGACCGTGCCACGGTGCCGGGATCGGAGCACCCCGGTCAGCGGGACGAGCACGTGGTACGCCGTCTCCAGGCCCCCGATCGAGACCCGGATGTCGGTGCCGTAGCCGACCTCGCCCACCGTGATCGGCCCGAGCTCCACCACGTCGGCGCTGAACTCGAACCGGCCGGGGTCACCGACCGGTTCGATCCGCAGTGGCGCGTAGTACAGCTTGCGGCAGAACGCGCGGGCCTCCTCCACGTCGGTGGTGCGCAGCGCGACGTGGACCGGAACGTCGACCGGGAGGCCCGCCATCGCTCCACCCTAGACCGAAACGAGCGTCCTTCCGGGTACGGCATTCTCCGGCCAGGTGAACTGGGCGACCGTGCCACCCCGGACATCCACCTCGGTCAGCGGCTCGGGACCGTCGGCCCAGACCGCGTACCGGCCCTCGGTGAGATTGTCGATCACCACGCAGTACGTCACGCCGCCGCGGACGTAGCGGGCGCGGACCGCGGCGTGCTGCCGCTGTTCCGGAGCGCCGGCCGGGCTGATCTCGATCTCGTGCCCGTGGAACCGGGCCGACGTGTCGATGATCAGCGCGCCGATCGTGCCACCGATGTTCAGCATCACCGTGCCCTGCCCGGAGGGGGCCAGGGTGTGGTGGTGATGCGCGTGTCCGTGATCATGCGAGTGGCTCATGAGGGCACCGAGAATCCGTCGAAGGGCGTACCCAGGAAGGGGAACTTCTTGAGCAGACCCGAGCTGACGTCCTTGATGCTCAGGCCCTGCTCGACCAGGGCGGCCGCGGCGTCCGGCTCGAACTCCTTGTCGACCAGCGGCAGGGTCACGCCCGCGATCGCCCGCAGCGAGATGGAGACCACGTCGTCGGCGATCCGGCGGCCGTTCGGGAAGCCCTGCACGTCGCCGCCGACCACGCCGAACGCGTTCGGCTTCGCCGCCGGCGGGATCGCCGTGTTGAGGCGCAGCATGTCGGCCTGCAGCTCACCGGTGTTGTTCTGGAAGCCGTCGATCAGGCCGCTCGGGATGCCGGTGAGCAGGATCGCGAGCAGGTCGGCCCGGTCCTTCTTCTCCTTGTTGAACGCGGCCAGCTTGTCGAACAGGCCCGGGTAGAGGACCGGCAGCAGCCCGCCCAGCTCCGGGGTCGCGACGAACTCGGCGAACTTCTTGTCCTCGCTCGGCGGCAGGCTGTTCCACTTGTCCTTCTGCGCCATCGGGACGATGACCTCGTTGAACAGCGGGTTGCCGAGCCGGGAGACCTGGACCTGCGGGCCCACGTACACGTCGGCGTTCTTGCTGTCGCCGTTGCGGACCTGGACCTGGCGGCGGCTCGCCGACGTCCACACGCCGATGACCGCGCCGGCGTCGGAGGCCTTGACCCGCTTCTTGCCGTCCCGGCGGACCATGTCCAGCGGGATCTTGATCGCGATGCTGTGCACGTTGGTCTGGTCGGTCGCGTTGACCGCCTTGCCGGCGTAGTTGAACAGCTTCTGGCCGACCAGGTGCTTGTCCTGGAACGGGCGCAGCGTGGCCAGGTCGAAGATGGCGCCCAGGTCGACGAAGAACGCGTCGGCGCGCTGCCCGGCGAAGACCGTCTCGCGGCTCTTCAGCTTGTGCACGGCGTCGGCGGCCAGGCCCTCGTAGTCGGGGATGGAGACCTTGCCGACGTTGCAGGGCGGGCACGGCAGCTTCTTGGCGAGCACGGTCTGCTTGCCGTGGCTGTCGACCTTGGTCACCGAGTAGAACTGCCGCCGGTTCCAGTTCTCACTGTCCAGCGATTCGATCTGGCCGGTGTTGTACAGGAACGTCTTGTCGTTGCGCAGTTCGGTGACGAACCGGAACTGGTACGTGATGTCCGGGCGGGCATCGCCGTTCGCGTCGATGTGGATCTCGTAGAGCACGTCGTCGCCGAACTCGAAGAAGTTCGGGCCGCTCGCCGGGATCTGCAGCGGAACGTAATTCGCGATGATGGTGACGGTGTCCGGATCGTCGGGACTGACGAACGCGTACAGGTCGGAACTGTCGGCGACCGGGTCCTTGCTGATTTCCGGCGCTTCGCGGTGAGAAGACATTTGTTGGTGTTCCTCCGGGTCAGCGAGCGGCCTTGAGCAGCTGGGCAACGAGTTTCTTGTCGGTCACGGTCTTCTTCGAGCTTCCGGAGAAGACGTCGATCGTGCCCTTCTTGGCGTCCCGAACGGAGATGACCAGGGGGGATCCGTCCGAAGACGACGTGGTCTCGTTCTCACCGGCGAGGCTGATCCCGGCGACGGAGACGGCCGAGACCCCTACACCTGCAGCGGTGAGCGCCAGCATCCGGCGGCGATTGAACCGCGGGAACGCCTGGGCACGGTAACGACTACGACTCATGCTGGGCCTTTCGTCTGTTGGGGGGCCGGACGGGCGTTGCATTGTCGACGCCGGTGATTACGTGATTGGAGATCCAGGAGTTCAAACCTTTTTTCCAGGTACTTCTCAGGGCCACGCAATCGGGGCGTTATTCGCTGCTCAGAGGCCTGAACGACGTCGCCGGGTCACGAGCGCCACCAGAAGCGCGATCACGCCGGCGCCCAACGCTCCGCCGATCAGCCAGTGACCCACCGTGATCGAGGACTTCTCCTCCTGTCTCTTATACACAT
>KL571486.1:5842-8126 GCA_000715855.1 Actinoplanes liguriensis | reverse complement strand
CGCCTCCGTCTCCTCCGGGGCCACGGTGGTCGCCTTGACGACCGGGGCGGCCGCGCTCTTCGTGGCGACCGGAACGCTGGACTTCTTCGGTGCCGCCGTCGTCTTCTTCACCACGGGCGCGGCCGGGAAGACCAGGTCCGAGCACGAGTAGTAGGTGTCCGGGGTGCTGGACGTCTCCCAGACCACGTACAGCATCTGCCGCCCGGTCCGCTGCGGCAGCGTCACCGACATCCGGTACGACCCACCGGTCAGCGGCGGGTCGGTGAACGTCCCGATCGGCTTGCTGCCGAGGTCGTCCCAGGTCAGCTTCTTCAACGGGCTGTAGCCCTGCCGGGTCAGGTACACGCGGAACTGACCCTTGTGCGGGATCGTTCCCTCGTACGAGATCGGAAGCTTTTGACCTGATTTAACGGTCGTCGACGGGAAGTCGTCGCGTGCCAGGTCGAGTCCCTTGTAGTTGTCGAGGCCCCCGCTGCACAGCTTCCCGTCCGGCACGGCCTTCCGATCGTTGCCGTTGACGTTCGCGATGCGCAGGTTGTCGAACGCCCCGATGAACCCGTTCGTCGCCGACTTGGCCGCCTTGCACGCCGCCGCGGAGGTCTTGATGCCGTTGCCGGCGCAGGCCGCGGACCGGCTGATCGGCGTGATGGGCGCACCGTGTGCCGATGCGGGGGCCGACGGCAGGGCGAAGCCGGCCGCCGCGGTGAGGAGAGCGGCGGCGCAGAGGCGGCGGACGGACACGGGAATCTCCCAGGCATGTCACACGACCGGGACGTTCCCGGTCACCCGGGGATACGGAGATCCGGCACCGCTCGTTCAGCGAGCGTCCGGCTGTGATTGCATGACCGGGTCCGGTAACACCATTCGGGAGGATTCATGAACAAGCCCGACGTCGGTTCCATCCCCGACGAAGCGCCCGCCGATCTCGTGATCGAGGACATCGTCGAGGGCACCGGCCCGGAGGCCAAGCCCGGCGAGTACGTCAGCGTCCACTACGTGGGCGTGGCCCAGTCCACGGGCAAGGAGTTCGACGCCTCCTACAACCGCGGTGAGGCGCTCGGTTTCCGCGTCGGTGGCCAGCAGGTCATCGCCGGCTGGGACCAGGGCGTGGCCGGCATGAAGGTCGGCGGCCGCCGCAAGCTGACCATCCCGCCGCACCTGGGTTACGGCGCGGCCGGCGCGGGCGGCGTGATCAAGCCGCACGAGACGCTGATCTTCGTGGTGGACCTGGTCGAGGTTCACTGACGTGGCGCGGGCCCGGGGGCTTCCCCGGGCCCCTGCAACAACCCGGACAGGCCCTCGGCCGCCTCGGCCTCGATCCGCGCGGCGAGCGCCTCGTCCTCGGCGATCCGGGCCTCCTCGGCGAGGACCTCGGCGGCGACCTCGGCCACGTGCGCGTTCCGGCGCTCGGCGACCGCGCCGACCAGCGCCTCCTCGTACCGCAGCTTGGCCTCGGCGATGTCCTGGTCCATCTGCTCGACCTCGGCGTCGTCCGGGCGCGTGTGCTGCCAGATCCGGTTGAGCTGGTCCACCGAGATGTCACCCCGGCGGTACGCCTCCAGCGCCGCCCGTTCGACGAGCGTGCGGGTCTCGTCCTTCGGGCCGGTCCACGCGTCCCACCGCGCCTGCTGGTAGTGCTCCTCGGCCTCGTCGCGCACACCGTTCGCCTCGGTCGCCCGCTCCCGCGCCGCGTCCGCGACCTCCACCGCCCGCTGTGCCGCTGCCCACACCTCGCCGGCGCCACTCTCGAGCTCCACCACCTCCGGCGCCACCTCGGGCGCCGGAGGAGCGGGCGAACGACGGCCGGCGAAGACCGCCAACGCGCCGAGGGCCAGCACGGCGAACAACAGCAGCGCCAGTGAGATCTGCGCCGCCTCGATCCCCGTTCCACTCACGTCCCTCGACGCTAGTAGAAATGCGAATCAACCGCACATCGGGGTCTCGTCCTCAGGCTCCGGCGTGGGGGGCCACGGCTCGTCGATCGGGATCACCGGGCCCCCTTCAGGGCCGCGCAGCCGTCGGTCTCCTCCGGGAGCAGCGGCCGGAAGGTGACCTTCCACTGCTTGCCGCCGGAGGTCCACGGGGTGAGCTGGTTCGCCTTCTCGGCGGCCGCCCACAGCGCGTCCTTCTCGGCGCCGGTGACCGTGACGCAGTGCAGCCCGGTGCCCGGGTTCAGCTCGGCGCCCGGGAGCGCGGGGCCGGGCCAGGCCTGCTCCTCCTGCTTCATGTCGCCGGGCACGTACTCCTCGACGAGCGCGGCGAGGGCCGCCGGCCGGTAGGCGCT
>KL571486.1:1590-5623 GCA_000715855.1 Actinoplanes liguriensis | reverse complement strand
ATGTGTATAAGAGACAGGCGCTCGGGCTCGGCGAACCGGTCCCGGCGGCGAAACCGGTCAGCTCCTCGGCGTAGGCGGCGAGCTTCTTGCGGGCGGCCTGCTGGGCGGCGGTCAGGTTCGGGTCGTTCGGCCGCGCCTGGCGCAGGGCGTTGACCCGTACCGTCTCGGTCCTGCCCTGCGACGTGGCGGTGATCACCGTGTCCGGGACGTCGGCGACGCCCGGCCGGCCGAGATCCGCGCCGCTCTTCACGCCGGCCTTGACAGCGTCGTCCGCCCACTGCTGGGCCCGCTCCGGGGTGAGCTGGGTGACGAGCAGGTTGGGCAGCGCGGGACCGGGATGGATCAGCGGCACCGGGCCGTTGTCGATCACCCGTCCGTCCGAGTAGACGGTGATGTCCGGCAACCGGCCGTAGGCGTAGTTCGTCGGCACGAACCCGCCCTCCTGGGCGATCCGGACCAGCACCGTCGCGGTCGCGGCGGCGCTCTCGGCGACGGGTTCGGAGGCGGCGTCGGCCGTGGATCCGGCTTCGCCCGGCCGGGCACACCCGGCCATCATGATCAGGGGGACGGCGGCGGCGGTCAGCAGGCCGCGGGTTCGGGTCATACCGGTTCGACGAGACGTCGCGCCCGCCGGTTCCGCATCGCCCCGGGATTCCCGCCGAAAGAGATCAAATTCCGATTACGGTACGACGCGAGCACTGTTCCCGAGCACGGAGACCACGTCCCCGGGGTGCAGCTGGCGTCCCCGTCGCGTGTCCACCTCACCGTTCACCGTGACATCGCCCGAGGCGATCAGGACCTTGCCCTCGCCCCCGGTGTCGATGAGGTCGGCCAGCTTGAGGAACTGGCCCAGCCGGATCATGTCACCGTCGATCGGCACGTCGCGCATCCGGACATCATCCGGCACCGCCGAGCGGCCCCCGACGGCAGGGCGGGCGACGTGCCAGCTTCCGCGCGAGCGACAGGCCTGCTTCCGCGCGAGCGACGGGCCTGCTTCCGCGCGGGCGACGGGCCTGCCTCCGCGCGGGCGACGGGCCGAAAAGAACTTGAAAACTTTCCGGGACCCGTTGAACCATCGGGGCACGTGATCCGAACTAATTCCCGTGAGGTATTTGGGAACAGCGCTCACTCTCGTGACGGCCGCCGGTGTGCTCGGCGTGACGGCTGGCCCGGCGTTCGCCGACGTCACCGTCAGCCCGGCCAGCGTGCCGCAGGGCAGTGGGCAGAACCTGACCTACCACTACGTCAACGACGGCGCCCTGCCGGTGTCGCAGGTGACGTTGCTGATCCCGCCGGACAGCCCGATCGCCGAGGTGTATCCGCTCTCGGTGGACGACTGGGCCCCCAAGATCGATTATCAGCAGCTCACCGAGCCACTGAAGACGATCCACGGCGGCACCCCGGTCACCCAGGTGCCGAAGTCGATCACGTGGATCGCGATGACCGGCAAGGAGATCAAGCCGGGTGCCGCCGCCGACCTCAGCGTCGCGCTGGGCCCGCTCCCCACGCTCAGCTCGATCACGTTCTCGCTGACCGGTAAGTACACGGACGGCAAGACCGCCCCGGCGATGACCACGAGCCTCGCGCTCACCCCGGACCCGGACGGCTCGGTCGCCGCGGCCGCCCACGCCGCGCACGGCGCCACCGACACCGACACGACCACCGCCGACGAGGAAAAGCGCTTCGCGGAGGCGGTCGCCGAGGCCCAGAACGACAGCCGCGGCGGATCCGCTCTCGGCATCGCCGGCTGGATCGTGGCCGCCCTGGCCCTGCTCGGCGCCGGCTGGGTCACGCTGCGCAACCGGCACCGCGCCGGCGAGGAGCCGGACGAGTCCCCGGCCCCGGAGGACGAGAACGACGCGGAGCAGGAACCGTCCGCCGAGAACGACCCCGAGAAGGAGCCCGTGGCCGCCGGCCGCTGGAGCCTCAAGGGCTGACGAAGACTCCCACGCAGGGCAGGGTCCTTGCAGCGGGAAACCTCACGCGGGTGGGCGTGAGGCAGTCGTGTGAGGCGCGTGGGGCGCAGATCACGACAGGCGGGTGGGGCCCCGGGCAAGGCCCGTGATCCGCTCGACAGACGGGTGGGGAGGAAACTCCCCGCCCGTCTGTGCGCCCACCCCTTTCGCGAGCGCCGAAGCCACTCCCGGCCGCCCCGCGCCACACGCTCCTCCGGGCTGACGCCCACCGTTGTTATCCGGGCCGCATAACAACGGCCAGAACCAGCCGAACGCCGCGCCGCGACCGCTCACCCCAGCCCACGCCGCGCACTCCCCCGGGCTGGCACCCACCGTGGTTGTGCGGGCTGGATAACAACGGTGGGAACCAGCCGGAAAGCGGGACGCTGCCGCTCGGGCGGCTTTGCGGGCGGGCCGGCACTCACGGTTGTTGTGCGGGAGGAAAAGCGACTGCCGCGCCCGGCCTGGAGGCGGGCGCGGCAATGGCCGTACACAAATGGGGTTTTAATCGTCTTTCAACGCCGTTGCCACATCCTGGAACATCGGCAGGTAATCGCTGAGTCCCAGCGTGTCGAAGAGGCGCCGGAGGAACCCCGACGGCGCCGCCAGGCGGACCCACCCGCCTCGCTCCATGGCCCGGCCGTGCGCCGTGACCAGCACGCCGACACCCATGGAGTCGCAGAAGTCGAGGCCGGCGACATCCACCACGACACGCGGGGCAGGTCGCTCGACGAGGCGGCCGAGGTTGGCCTTGAGGGCGGGCGCGGTGTCGATGTCGAGAGAACCGCGCAGGACGAGGACGGCCGTGTTGGGTGGATGATGCGCGACCGATACCTGCATTGTGCTGTGAACCTTCGGGTCGGGGGGCGGACTCGTACAGGCAACCCTATGCGAGCCCGCCAATACCCGCAGTTCTCAGATCGAGTTGCGCCACTTTCTCCCGTTGCGGCCGATCAGCCGGTCGGCGTCGGTCGGGCCCCACGAGGCGGCCTCATACGTCGGGATCGGCGACCGGTCGTTCGCCCAGTGCTCGATGATCGGGTCGACGACCCGCCACGACTGCTCCACCTCGTCACTGCGGATGAACAGTGACGCGTCCCCGACCAGCGCGTCCAGGAGCAGACGCTCGTACGCCTCCGGGGACTCCTCGACGAAGGTCTGGTCGTAGGAGAACTCCATGCTCGCCGTCCGCACCCGGAACGAGTGGCCGGGCACCTTGGCGCCGAACCGGAGCGAGATGCCCTCGTTCGGCTGGATGCGCAGGATCAGCGCGTCCGCGTCTGTCTCTTATACACCTTGCCGGTGCGCACGTAGAACGGCACACCCGCCCAGCGCCAGTTGTCGACGTTGAGCCGCAGCGCCGCGTACGTCTCGGTGCGCGACAGCGGGTCGACACCGACCTCCTCGCGGTAGCCCGCCATCAGCTCCTCGCGGGTGCCGCCACGCGTGTACTGACCCCGGACCGCCGCGTCGGCGATGTCCCGGTCGGTGGGGAGCCGGATCGCCTGGAGCAGCTTCACCTTCTCGTTGCGCAGCCCCTCGGACTCGAACGAGGCCGGCGGCTCCATCAGCGCGAGCGCCAGGACCTGGAGCACGTGGTTCTGCACGATGTCGCGCATCGCGCCGGCCGACTCGTAGAAGCCGCCGCGGGTGCCGACGCCGAGCGTCTCGGCGACCGTGATCTGCACGTGGTCGACCCACGAGCGGTCCCAGATCGGCTGGAAGATCGAGTTGGCGAAGCGCAGGGCCAGAACGTTCTGAACCGTGTCCTTGCCCAGGTAGTGGTCGATCCGGAAGACGCTCGACTCGTCGAACGCGGCGTGCACGACGCCGTCCAGCTTGCGGGCCGTCTTCAGATCCCGCCCGTACGGCTTCTCGATCACCAGGCGGGAGAACGAGCCCTCGCGCGAATGGTTGAGCCCGGCGCCGTCGAGGCCGCAGATCACCGGCTCGAACGCGTTGGCCGGGGTCGACAGGTAGAACAGCCGGTTACCGGAGGTGCCGCGCTGGGCGTCCAGCTCGTCGAGCGTCTCGGCCAGACGCTTGTAGGTCTCCGGGTCGTCGTAGCCGCCCGACAC
>KL571486.1:0-1381 GCA_000715855.1 Actinoplanes liguriensis | reverse complement strand
GGCTCAGGCTGCGGCCGCCGAGGGCGCTGTCCGCGAACTGCTCGTCGGACATCGGCGTCCGCGCGACGCCGACCAGCGCGAACTGGTCGGGCAGCCGGTTGTGCCGGGCCAGGCTCTCGACCGCCGGCAGCAGCTTGCGACGGGTGAGGTCACCAGAGGCGCCGAAGATCACCAGAGTGGCCGGCGGCGCGCTGCGCTCCTGGATGAGCTGAGGTTGGTCCATCGTCTCCGTGTCCTCCGACCGGGTCGTTACCGTCCGTTTGAACCTTACGCAGCGGCCCCCCTCCATGGTTCACCGTGACGTGTGCCGCCGAGCACAATGGGACCGCTTCTCTCGATGCGACAAAGACCTAACCGATAAAAGTGGCAAAATGGGCGCAAAGGTCTGGCAACCGAGGGGGACCCCGTGAAGTACCGGCTCGTGACCCGCAGCGACTTCGACGGCTTGGTCTGCGCCGTGCTGCTGCGGCACCTCGACATGATCGACGACATCATGTTCGTGCACCCCAAGGACGTGCAGGACGGCGTCGTCGACATCACCGACCGGGACATCCTGACGAACCTGCCGTACGACGCGCGGGCGTACCAGGTCTACGACCACCACCACTCGGAGACCCTGCGTAACGAGGGCGACCGCAGCAACCACGTGATCGACGCCGACGCGCCGTCCGCGGCCCGGGTCATCTACGACCACTTCGGTGGCAAGGCGCGGTTCCCGAAGGTCGCCGACGACCTGATGTTCGCGGTCGACCAGGCCGACTCGGCCGACTACTCGCTCACCGACATCCTCAGCCCGACCGGCTGGACGCTGCTGAACTTCCTGATGGACAGCCGGACCGGCCTGGGCCGCTTCCGCAACTTCCGGATCTCCAACTACCAGCTGATGATGCAGCTCATCGACGCCTGCATCGAGCACACCGACGTCCACGACATCCTGGCCCTGCCGGACGTCGCCGAGCGCGCCGCCCTCTTCCACGACTGCTCGGCGCGTTTCGTCGAGCAACTCCACCGCGTCAGCCACCTCGACGGCGACGTGGTCGTCGTCGACCTGCGCGACGAGGAGACGATCGAGGCCGGGAACCGTTTCATGGTCTACGCGCTGTTCCCCGAGGCCCGCGTCTCGGTGCACATCATCTGGGGCCGGCAGAAGCTCAACACCGTCTTCGCCTGCGGCAAGTCGATCCTCGACCGCACCTCACCGGTCGACATCGGCGAGGTCATGCTCCGCTACGGTGGCGGCGGCCACATCGCGGCCGGCACGTGCCAGGTCCCCCACGACGAGTCCGACCGCGTCGAGCACGAGATCATCGACGCCTTGCGCACCGAGCGGGTCGTTCCGGTCTGAAGATCAAAATCTTCATTGCCCATCTCCGCTGTGGTC
>KL571485.1:4561-5558 GCA_000715855.1 Actinoplanes liguriensis | reverse complement strand
CGCCAGAGCCGTCCTGTTGAACGATCCGTCCCCCCAGGCCGACGATCCGCACCCCGCCGGGGCCGACGGTGGCCCCGGCGAAATGCGTCCAGTCGTGGCCGGTGAGAACATCGACGCCGGTACCGTCATCGGGCGATGCATCGTCACCGGCACGGACCGCCGCCCACCCGCCGGCCACCACCACCAACACCACAACCGCGACCGCCGGCCAGGCCCGGGGATGCATCCACATGCCTTTTCCCACCATCCAGAACATGCAAGCGAGCGCTCTGAGCGGCGCACCCCTGAAACAAGATCACCAATTTTGCTGACCATGTCGATGGGAAGCGCGTGCCGGGTACGCCGAGGAAGCCGACATGCGTTATGAGTAATGGCAAACTCTGCCCACACCGCAGGCCAGATCACCTCAGCAGAGCTTTGGCCCGACCGGCCGTCCGGGCGGGAACAGAGCGCTAAGCGCCGGTGGTGTTGACCAAGCACAGCAGGGCTATGTCGTCGCTACGGGGGTGCGGCCCGACCGGGCCGGCGAGCAGGTTGTCGAGGATCGCCTCCGGGTCGTCGCTCGGCGCCACTGCCAGGGCGGCTTGCAACTCCTGGAAGCCTTGGTCGATGGGATGGTGACGGTCTTCGACGAGGCCGTCGGTGTACAGCAGCAAGGTCGCGCCGGTCGGGAACGCGAAGTCCGTCTGCGCGTACGCGGTACGCCGCGACGCGCCCAGCGGCGCCCCGCGACGCAGCGTGAGCAGGTCGGCGTCCTTGCCGGTGCGCAGGATCGGTGGGGGATGGCCGGCCAGCACCGCTGTGGCGGCGGCCGTGTCCAGATCAAGCTGTATGTAGCAGCAGGTGGCGATGGTGTTCAGGCGCAAGCTCAGCAGGAGCTGGTTGGTGGCGTCCAAGACAGCGGCGGGGGAGTGGCCTTCGAAGGCGTAGGCGCGGATGGTGTTGCGGACCTGGCCCATGATCGCGGCTGCTGCCGGGTTGTGTCCGGCGACGTCGC
>KL571485.1:0-4269 GCA_000715855.1 Actinoplanes liguriensis | reverse complement strand
TGTCGTACCAGTCGCCGCCGATGTCGGTGCCCGCGGTCCACGGCAGGTAGCGGGCGGCATGCCGCAGGCCGGCGATGGCGGGCAGTTCGGAGGGTAGCAGTGCGTGCTGCAGCTGGGCGGCGGTCGAGGATCTGGTCTCGAACAGCAGCGCTCGCTGCAGTGCCTGCGCGACAAGCCCGGCGAGTGCTGTCAGCAGGTCTTTCTCCAGCGGTTCGAAGACGCGAGACTCCCGGTAGCCGATGACCAGGGAGCCGATCACCTCACCGGCGACGGCCAGCGGGAGAAACGCCCAGGCTTGCCGGTTCCCGGCCGGCACCCGCTTACCCGGGTCGGGCTGCAGAGCGTCGAAGGCGGCGACCGAGGTCAGAAAGCACGCCTGCCCGGTGCGGGCGACCGTGGTGGCCGGGTACGGATGATCCAGCGGCAGTTCGGCAAGCCGGTCGGCGACGTCCGCCTCGTAGCCGTCGTGATATCGCAGCTGCAGGGCATCGTGACTGCGCAGGAGCAACGCCAGGCCATGACTGCCGGCCGACGGCCGCAGCACCGACCCGACCGCGGCGTACACCTCGGCGCTCGTGCTGGCCGCCACCAGGGCTGTAGTGACGCGCTGCAGTGTGTTCGCGCGGGCCGCGGCCTGCTCGGCCCGGGCGACGCTCTCGGCGAGTTGGCGTTGCCGATCGGCCTGTTCGGTGATCTCCCGGAACGACACGACGACGTCACCGGTGCTGCCGCGGCCGATCTTGGTCTCCCAGATCTGGCCGAGTTCGGGGTACGACAGCTCCCCGCGCCACGGCGCGCCGGTGTCGGCGACGCTGCGGTACCGGTCGGTCATGGTCGGGTCCTGCCCACCCGGCAGATCGCTGAGCCGGTGACCGATCAGTTCCTGCGGCGTGCACCCGATCAGCCTGGCGCCGAGCTGGTTGACGTATTCACAGGTGAAGTCGGTGATCGAACCGTCCGGTGCGCGCATCGGACGCAGCACGGTGAAGCCGTCGAAAGCCGCGTCGAGCATGTCGTACAGCCGGGAGCCGCCGGCGGACCTCGGTGAGACGGTGACCTGACGCAAATCGACGAATCGGACCAGAAAACCGTCGCCGTACGGGCCGACCCGCAACTCGAAGTGCCCGCTGACCGTCGGCCGGTCGTAGAAGACGGTGCGGACCGCAGGCTGCCCGCTCTCGACGACTGCCCGGTAGAACGGCAGCGTCCCATCGTGCACCGTCTCGGGCCACAGCTCTCGGTACCGCCGGCCGACAAGGTCACCGGCCGGCCGGTCCAGCAGCCGGCACCCGGCCGCGTTGATGTAGATGAGCTCGAAGTCGACGATGAGGTTCTGCTCGCGCACGGATCGGGCGAACACCCAGCCCTGCGAATCCGCCTCCAGCATCGCCATCAGCTGTGCGTGCGGCAGCCCGGCGGCGGCGTGCACCACGACAGCCTCCAGAACAGTTGACGGTTGAGCGACATCATTGCGTACCAGCCACGAACCCGTCGACGCGCCCGGCCGTTTCGCGACGAACTTGTCGCCAGCGACCACATGATTTACCGCGGGTTACTCACCGAACTGCTGATGGCGTCGTCGATCGTCGGCTGGCTCCTCGGGCCGGATCCGCGGGCTTGGCGAGCTTCTTCACTCGTACGGATCAAATGGTGTTGTGGTTGGCATGACCGGCGGCACTCGCTCACCGGGTGGCGGCCAGCGCCCACGCGACCAGCACCGGTTGCCCGAGCAGGCGCAGTGCCCGCTTGGCGTCGGTGTCCAGGCCGAGAGCGTCGTTGCGTTCGGTGAACTGGGCGATGTTGCCGGGGAAGACGCCGACGAAGAACGCGGCGACCGCGGTCCCCAGCCGGCGACGGGCCGGCTGCTGCCAGGTGGTCAGCAGCGCGGCCGCGATCGCGAGCTCGACATAGCCGGACAGGACGACGACGCGGTCCTTGTCGGCCGGGAACCACGACGGCACCTGGGCCTGGAACTCGCGGCGCGCGAAGCTCAGGTGCCCGGCGCCGGCGGTGAGCAGGACGGCGCCGAGCGCCGCCTGCCCCACCGTCCGCCAGGTCATGCCCGGATTCCGGGCTTGAGCAGGACCTTGGTGTAGCCGTCGACCCGTTTGTCGAACATGTCGTAGGCGTCGGGGGCCTCGTCGAGACCGATCTCGTGCGAAACGATGAACGACGGCCGGGCCTTCCCTGCGATGATCAGGTCGCGCAGCTGGCGGTTGTAGCGCTTGACCGGCGCCTGGCCGGTGCCCATCGACTGGCCCTTGCTGAAGAACGTGCCGTACTGCCAGCCGACCCGGTCGGCCCTCTCCGGCTGGTCCAGACCCGGGTCCTCGGGCACGTAGACGCCGACCACGCCGATCCCGCCGGCGCTGCGCACGACCTTGACCAGGTTGTCCAGCGTCAGCTCGGGGTGCTCCTCGCCGCCGGCGTCGTGGGCCTGGAAACCGACCGCCTCGACACCGCGGTCACAGCCCAGCCCGCCGGTGAGCTCGAGGATCTGCTCGGCCGGGTCGCCGGCCGAGAAGTCGATCGGGATCGCGCCGATCTTCTCGGCCAGAGCCAGCCGATCGGCGACCTTGTCGACGACGAAGACCTCGGTGGCGCCGCGGATCAGCGCGCTGTGCGCAGCCATCAGCCCGACCGGGCCGCCGCCGAAGACCGCGACCCGGTCACCGGGCTGGAAGCCGGACAGCTCGACGCCGTGCCAGCCGGTCGGAAAGATGTCCGACAGCATGGTGAAGTCGTTCTCGTGCTCGGTGCCGGCCGGAAGGTGCAGCAGGTTGACGTCGGCGAACGGCACCCGCAGGTACTGCGCCTGCCCACCGGCGTACGGGCCCATGTTGGCGTATCCGTAGGCGGCGCCGTCCACACCCTCGGTCGGGTTGGTCCGGGTACAGAACGACCACCAGCCGCTCTGGCAGTTGCGGCAGGTGCCACAGGCGATGTTGAACGGGACCGAGACACGGTCGCCCGGCTTGACCTGGGTGACGCCGGGGCCGACCTCCTCGACGACGCCCATGTTCTCGTGCCCGAGAACCGTGCCCGCCTCGACGGCGGTGCGGCCCTCGTACATGTGCAGGTCGGAGCCGCAGATGTTGGTGGTGGTCAGCCGGATCACCGCGTCCAGCGGGCCTTCGATCTTCGCGTCCGGAACCTCTTCGACGGCCACCTGCTTGGCGCCTTTGTAGACCAGGCCCTTCATCGATTCACGATCCTCTCGTCGGTGCGGCCACCCTCATATCAGCGGCGGCCAGTCAGGAATCGCGTACCCCGGGAAGATTCGTTCATGCGCCATGCGCAACTGGAGGGAAAGGGTAAAGGCGCACGGTTTTTGCCCAGAGGAATCGGGAAGTAAAGGAAATCATCGATCTGGGAGGCGAATGTCATCAGATCCCTCCGTGGATACTCCGGCCTTCAGGCCGGAGAGGAAACGGAACCCCTGCGAAGCGGGTCAGGGATAGTCGATCCGTCGTCAAGGTGGATGGGTGTCTGCCCGCGGATTGTCCGTACGGGCTGTTACGAACAGGCGTGCTAACGTGTGGGAAATGTCGGAGCGCATGGTGAAGCGGGCTTTCAAGTTCCGCTTCTACCCGTCTCCGGAGCAGGCTGATCTGCTGAATCGGACGTTCGGGTGTGTGCGCAAGGTGTACAACCTGGCGTTGCAGGCCCGTACCGAGGCCTGGAATCAGCGGCAGGAACGGGTTGGCTACCACGCGAGCAGCGCCATGCTGACCATGTGGAAGAAGTCTGAGGAGCTGGCGTTCCTCAATGAGGTCTCCTGTGTTCCGTTGCAGCAGTGCCTGCGGCACCTGCAGGGCGCGTTCGCCGCGTTCTGGGAGAAACGGGCCCGGTATCCGCGGTTCAAGTCCAAACGTAAGTCCCGGGCGTCGGCGGAGTTCACCGCGTCCGGGTTCCGGTTCACCGACGGCCGGCTCACCTTGGCGAAGATGACCGCACCGTTGGCCATCGTCTGGTCCCGTCGTCTGCCGGTCGGGCAGTCGCCGTCCACGGTGACGGTGTCGCGTGACAGTGCCGGGCGCTGGTTCGTGTCCCTGCTCTGCGACGACACCATCGAACCGGTCCCGGCCAGCGCGGCGGTTGGTATCGATGCCGGGCTGACCCACCTGATCACGTTGTCCACCGGGGAGAAGGTCGCCAACCCGCGCCATGAACGCGCTGACCGGCTGCGGCTGGTCCGCGCTCAACGGAGCCTGGACCGCACGGACAACGGTTCCGCGAATCGGGCCAAGGCCCGGCTCAAAGTGGCCC
>JNYN01004056.1 GCA_000715855.1 Actinoplanes liguriensis | reverse complement strand
AGATGTGTATAAGAGACAGAGCCAGAACAGCTCGTGGTAGTCGCCGCCGTGACGCATCAGCAGGCCGGTGACCGCGAGGCCGAACCCGGCGCCGACCGAGAGCATGCCGCTGACCAGGGCCATCGCGCCGGTCAGGCGCTGCGGCGGCAACTCCTCGCGCAGCACGCCGATGGCCAGCGGGAACAGCCCGAAGCTGGCCGCCTGGGCGACCCGGCCGACCAGCAGCAGCGGCAGGCTCGACGTGGTGGCGGCGAGGATCGAGCCGAGCAGCACGACGACCAGCACGCCGAGCATCACCGGGCGACGGCCGTGCAGGTCGCCGAGCCGGCCGAGCATCGGGGTGAGCACCGCCGCGGCGAGCAGGTTGGCGGTCACCACCCAGCTGGCCGCGCTGGTGGAGACGCCCAGGTCGGCCTGGATGTTGGCGACGACCGGGACGACGAGGGTCTGAAGTGCGGAGACCAGCAGTACGACGTAGCAGGCGACCGGAAGCGCGGAACGCGTTCGAAGGGACATGCCGTCAACGTAGACTCGTCGCCAAGAACTATCAACACCGTGTCAAAAATTAAAGATGCCTCGTCAATTCCACTTGATGGGTTGTAGAGTCGGCGCCGTGCCAGCCATCAGGAGCCGTCGAGCCCCCACCAAGGGCGACCAGCGGGAGCAGGCCCTGGTCGACGCCGCGCGCACCGTCTTCCGCGACAAGTCGATCAGCCAGGTCACGATCGACGAGCTCGCCGGCGCGGCCGGGATCACCCGGTCCGGCTTCTACTTCTACTTCGA
Organism: Actinoplanes liguriensis; assembly: GCA_000715855.1. Taxonomy (GTDB): domain Bacteria; phylum Actinomycetota; class Actinomycetes; order Mycobacteriales; family Micromonosporaceae; genus Actinoplanes; species Actinoplanes liguriensis. Next base: position 3,494 of record JNYN01004056.1, on the reverse strand, counting down.
GTCCAAGTCGGCGCTGCTCGCCGCCCTCGTCGAGCAGGGCCTCGCCGAGGCCGACCTGGAGATGGCCGAGTGGATCGACTCCGACGGGCTCGACCGGGCCGCGCTGCGCGCCGGGCTGGCCGCCGGGCTGCAACGGTGGAAAGAAGACGGGCGGTGGCTGCGGGAGGCGTTCATCACGCCCGACCCCGGGCCGGAGGTGACCCAGATCCGCGACCGGCTCGTCGACCAGGGCTGCACGATGTTCAGCAGGCGGATCGAGCGAGACGCGCGCGCCGGGCTGACCGTGGGCGGGCCGCCCGACGTGCTGGCCAAGATGGCGGTGCACCTGCGCAGCGCGATGTTCGCGGACGTCTACGCCAATCCGGGCGCCCTCGACGAGAGCGAGCTGCTGGACGCACTCACCGACGCGATCCTGCGCATGATCTACGGCACGACGCCGGGCTCGCGCGACTAGTTCTGACGGGATGAGCTGGAACCTGGGGGAGCTCCTGGCGAAGTACGGCGTGCCGGGCGCGCAGGTCGCGATCCTGGCCGGCGGCGAGATCCGTGACGAGGCCGCCGGTGTGCTGAGTCTGCGGACACGGGTCGAGGCCACGACCGACTCGGTGTTCAAGATCGGATCGATCACCAAGATCTGGACGGCCACGCTGATCCAGCAACTGGTCGACGACGGTGCCCTGGATCTCGACCGTCCGGTTCGGGACTACCTGCCCGGCTTCCGGCTGAGCGACCCGGCCGCCACCGAGACGCTGACCGCCCGGCAGCTGCTCACCCATACCGGCGGGATCGACGGGAACCACTTCATCGACTGCGGTCGCAACGACGACGCCATCGAGAGATTCGTCGGGACCCTTGCCGAGGCGGATCACCTCTACCCGCCGGGCGCCGTTCTCTCGTACTCCAACAGTGGGTACGTGGTGCTCGGCAGGCTGGTGGAGGTGTTACGCGGCAAGCCCTTCCACGACGTGCTTCGCGAACGCCTGGTGACACCGCTGGGCCTGCGAACTGCCGCAACCGACCCGTACGAGGCGATCCTGCACCGTGCGGCCGTCGGCCACATGGCGACCGTTCCGACGAAGGACTGGGCGGTCTCCTACTACTCCGCGCCGAGCGGCTCGCACTTCGCGATCAGCGCACGTGAGCTGCTGGAATTCGTACGGCTGCACCTGAGCGACCACACGCTGGCAGCGTTGCGTGAACCTCAAGTCGAATTCGTCCCCGATTTCGGCGGCGGCGTGACCGGGTGGGGACTGGGCTGGATGCTCTACCGGGACGGCGTGGTCGGGCACACCGGCGTCTCCAAGGGGCAGAAGGCATTCCTTCGCGTTACGCCGTCCGCTGGTGTGGCGGTGGCCGTGCTCACCAACAGCACGGGCGGTGCGCCAATGGCGTACGAGATCTTCGGCGCGGTGCTGAAGGACCTTGCCGGCGTCGAGACGACGCCACTGCCCGTTCCGCCGGCGAACCCGGCCGGGATCGACACGGGCCGGATGTGCGGGACCTACCGCTCCACCCTGTACGACGTCACTCTCAGCAGCGAACACGACCGGTCGTTTCTCACCTACCGCGCACGTGACGGGCTCGCCGAATCGATGCTCGGCGGGGCCGTTAAGCGTGTCGAGGTCGTCCGGCTCGACGACAGCTCGGTCATCACCGCCGAGCCGGGGAACGGCGACCACGAAGTCTTCTCGCTGGTCGGATCGGATGGACACGGCCGCGCACGGTACCTGCACAACGGCGCCGCGGCGTACCGGATCTCCGGTTAGACCGTGCTCTTGCGGATGGCCGTCGGGAGCTCGCCCGAGCGGTAGCGCACGACCTCGAACGGCCACGCCTCCCGCAACCATGCGCCCACTACCTCGGTCAGCGGGCCGTCCAGCTCGGCTCGGGCGGCGCACACCCACGACGACGCCTCGACCTCTCCGGCCGGGGCTGGTGTGAAATACACACACCCGATCACGTCGCCGGTGGTGATCTCGATGACCGAGTACGCGAAGTCGATCCGCCGCGCCGATCGCCGGGCGTGGCTCTCCAGGTCCGCCAGGTTCTCCGCGAGCGTCATCCCGGCCTCGGGCGGCCAGCCACGGTCGAAGCCGGGAGTCGACCGGATGCTGTCGATGCTCGACATCCAGGCGGCGTGGTCCGCCTCGTTGGTCACTGTCTCTCCGCGCGCCGAGGGCTCACCGAGCGGCTGCTGTCCGCTGTGGTGCGAGCTGCCGGACAAAATGGATCGATAGCATCGCCTGTGTGATCGAGGACTTCGCGGCCCGGCTCCTGGACGACGTGGCCCGGCTGGACCCGTGCACGGCCGTGGTCGAGGCCGGCGAGCAGGAGGTCGACGGGCTCACCGACTACAGCCCGGACGGTCATCAGGCTCGTGCCGATCTCGCCGCTCGGGGGCTGCGGGAGCTTGGGACGAGCCCGTTGCACGAGCATCTCGCCTCACGGCTGCGTACCCGGATCGCCATGCACGAAGCCGGGGAGGACCTGCGGGAACTGCATACGGCCGCCACCGGGCCGCTTGCGCTCATCCGGCAGTGCGTCGACGCCGCGGTGCCCGGCCGTGGTGCGGACCATGAGGACGGCTGGGCACTGGTCGCCGCACGCCAGGCCGCGATTCCCGCCGCGCTCGACGGGTACGCGCGAAGCCTGCTGCTCGCCGCCGAGCGCGGTCACCTGCCGACCCGCCGCCAGGTGGAGCTCGTGACGCAGCGCTGCCGCAACTGGGCCGACGACGACCTCGCGCTGGCGGAGCGCTACCGCGGTGGAAAGCACCGGGCGGCGTTGCAGGCCGCCGCTCGGGGCGCTGAGACGGCGTACCACCAATTGGCCTTGACTCTGGCCTCTGACCTGGGACCGCGGGCGCGCGCCGAGGAGGCTTTCGGGCCGCAGCGGTACGCCCTCTGGGTGCGCACCTTCCTCGGCAGCGAGCCGGACCTGCGTGAACTCTACGACTGGGGCTGGGACGAATTCACGGCGATCGAGGCGGAACTGATCGCGGAGGCGAAAGCGCTGGGCGGAGGCGTCCCCGAAGTGATCGAACGGCTCGACCGCTCCGAAGCTCTGCAGGGGCGGGAAGCTTTCGGTGCGTGGCTGCAGGAATTGCTGGAAACCACGATCGAACAGCTGGACGGGGTGCACTTCGACATTCCGGCGCCGCTGCGACGCATCGAATCGCGGGTCACCACATCGGCCGGCACCGGATACACCGGGCCGTCGCGGGACTTGACCCGGCCGGGGCGAGTCACGTGGTTCCTGCCTGAGGGACAAAAAAGCTTCCCCATTTGGTACGCGTTCAGCACCGCTCACCACGAAGGGGTTCCCGGTCACCATTTGCAGGTCGGGTACGAGACGTGGCAGGGCGGCCCCGGGCAGCGGCTGAAACTGCTCGGCGGGCTGTCCGGGTGCCAGGAAGGCTGGGCGCTGTACGCCGAGCGATACATGGACGAGCTCGGATGCTACTCGTCCCCGGGCGCGCGCCTCGGCTACCGGGC
>KL571484.1:33642-35708 GCA_000715855.1 Actinoplanes liguriensis | reverse complement strand
TGGATACGCCGGTCGCCCGGCGATGACCGCCGAGCGGTTCCTGCCCGACCCGTTCGGCCCGCCCGGTGCCCGCCTCTACCGGACCGGCGACGTGGCGAGGTTCCGCCGCGACGGCGCGGTCGACTTCCTCGGCCGGGCCGACGACCAGATCAAGATCCGGGGCTACCGGATCGAGCCCGGCGAGATCCGCGCGGTGCTGGTCGCTCACCCGGGCGTCCGCGACGCCGTGGTGCTCACCCTCGAGCCCGGCCCGGCCGCCGAGCTGATCGCCTACTGCGTGCCGTCCGGGGAGTCGCTGCCGATCGGTGACGAGCTGGCCCGGCACTGCGCCGCCGAACTGCCCGCCTACATGGTCCCGGCGGCGTTCGTCGGGCTCGACGAGATCCCGCTCAACGCGAACGGCAAGATCGATCGCAGGGCACTGCCGGTGCCCGGCGAGATCACCGCGGACGACGCTTTCGTCGGCCCGTCGAACGAGCTCGAGGAGCAACTCGCCGCGATCTGGTGCCGGATCCTGGGTCGCGAGCGGATCGACGTCCGAGACAGCTTCTTCGACCTGGGCGGCCACTCCATCCGGGCGCTGGCACTGGTCGGCGCGCTGCGCACGGCCGGCTTCGACCTCGCGGTCCGCGACGTGTTCCAGCACAAGACGGTCGCCGCGCTCACCGCGGCCCTGCGGCAGCAGTCGGCGCCGGCGCAGGACGACCCGGTGGTCGCGCCGTTCGCGCTGATCAGTGGCGAGGATCGGGCCAGGCTGCCGGTCGGGGTGGTCGACGCGTACCCGCTGTCGCAGGTCCAGCGCGGCATGGTCGTCGAGATGCTGGTCGACGACCAGCTGAACAACTACCACAACACCATGTCGTACCTGGTGCGCGACGGCGGCGAGTTCTCGCTCCGGGCGTTGCGCGCGGCGGTCGCCCTGGCGGTCCGGCGGCACGAGATGCTGCGTACGTCGATCGCGCTGACCGGCTACTCGGTGCCGATGCAGCTGGTGCACGCGACGGCCGGGATGGCGGTCGAGGAACTCGACCTGCGCGACCTCGACCAGCAGGAGCAGGCTGAGGTACTACGCCGGCTCACCGCGCGGGAGCGGGCCACGCTCTTCGACCTGTCCGTCGCGCCGCTGATGCGGATCACCGCGGTGGTGCTCGAACCGGGCGTGTGGCGGCTGGTCTTCACGATGATCCACCCGATCACCGAGGGCTGGAGCTTCCACAGCCTGCTGATGGAGCTGCTCGGCAACCACCGGCTGATCCGGGACGGGCACGAGCCGGAGGATCCGGCGCCGGCCCGGGTGCGCTACGCCGACTTCATCGCCGCCGAGCTGCGGTCGCTGGAGTCCGCGGAGGACCGGTCGTACTGGAAGGACGTCGTCCGCGGCTACCCGAAGGTCACCCTGCCGGCGGGCTGGGGCGACGACCCGGCCACGCCGCGCGAGGACTACCAGGTGGTGGTGCTGCACGGCGACCTGGAGGCCGGGCTCCGGTCGCTGGCGACCCGGGCGCAGGCGTCGCTCAAGAGCGTCCTGCACGCCGCGCACCTCAAGGTGCTCAGCATGCTCACCCACGAGCCGGAGTTCGCCGGTGGCCTGGTGTGGAACGCCCGGCCCGAGATAGAGGGCGCCGACCAGGTCTACGGCATGCACCTCAACAGCCTGCCGTTCCCGCATGACCGGTCCGCGAGGACGTGGCTGGAGCTGGTGAAGCAGGTCTACACCCGGGAGGTCGAGATCGGGCCGCACCGACGGTTCCCGATGCCGGCCGTGCAGGCCGAGTACGGCGACGGCGAGCGACTGATCGACGTGCTTTTCAGCTTCAACGACTTCCACATGGTCGACACCGACCTGATCGACCTGACCGGTGGGGAGAGCGACGACGCGACCGAGTTCCCGCTGGGCGTCCCGTGCACCCCGCAATTCCTCATCCTGCGAACGAACTCGCACATGATCAGCCGCGCGAACGCCGATCGTCTGACCAAGATGTACCGCGCGGTCCTGGAGGCGATGGCCGGCGACCCGGACGGGGACGCGCGGGCGGCCCGTCTGGCGCCCGGCGAGCAGGACCGGC
>KL571484.1:29481-33430 GCA_000715855.1 Actinoplanes liguriensis | reverse complement strand
GCGCGCGGCCGCCGGCGGCACGGCCGAGCAGCCCCCGGTGACCCGCGGTCTCCACGAGGTTTTCGCCGGGCATGCCCGCGCCACGCCGGACGCGTTCGCGGTTCGCTCGAACGGGACCGAGCTGACCTACGCCGAGCTCAACCGCCGCGCGAACCGTCTGGCCCACCATCTGATCGGCCTCGGAGCAGGGCCGGAGACCCTGGTCGGCGTCTGCGTCGAGCCCGGGGTGGACCTGGTCGTCAGCCTGCTCGCGGTGCTCAAGTCCGCGCGGACACCGCGGCGCCGGTGGTGATCAGCCATCAGGAGACCGCGGCCGTGCTGGACGGCGTGCACGGTGGCGACCTGGTGCTGCTCGACGCGCACGCCGCGGTGATCGCCGCCCGCCCGGAGACCGATCCGGTGGTGGCCACGGAGCCGGGCAATCTGGCGTACGTCCTGTACACCTCGGGCTCCACCGGGCGCCCCAAGGGTGTGGCGATCACCCATGCCAACGTGGTGCGGCTGTTCCGGGCCACGGCCGGCCGGACCACGCTGGAACCCGACGACGTCTGGGCGTTGCAGCACTCGTACGCCTTCGACTCCTCGGTCTGGGAGATGTGGGGCGCGCTGGCGCACGGCGGCGGCCTGGTGGTCGTTCCGGACGAGGTCGCGCAGGACCCGGCCGAGCTGCTCACCGTGCTGGAACGGGAGCGGGTCACCGTGATGGCGCTGTCACCGGTGGCGTTCCGGGCGCTGACCGCGGCCGCCGAGGACGATCCGCGGCGGCTGGACCGGCTGAGCCTGCGGTCGATCACCTTCGGCGGTGACCGCCTGGAGCCGGGTGACCTGAGCGGCTGGATCGACAGCCAGGGCTTCGACCGGGCACGGCTGGGCCAGGCGTACGGGCCGACCGAGGCCACCGTCCACGTCACCTACCACTCGATCACCGCCGAGGACCTGGAGACCACGGCCGGTGTCACGATCGGGCGGCCGATCGACGACGCCCGGGTCTACGTGCTCGACCCGCACGGCGCCACGGTGCCGTGCGGCGTGCCCGGCGAGCTGTGCATCGGGGGCGCCGGCGTCGCCCGCGGTTACGTCAACCGGGCCGCGCTGACGGCCGAGCGATTCCTCCCCGACCCGTACGGCCCGGCCGGATCCCGCTACTACCGCACCGGAGACCTGGTCCGGATGCGCCCGGACGGCGCGATCGAGTTCCTCGGGCGCACTGACGACCAGGTGAAGATCCGGGGATACCGGATCGAGCCGGGCGAGATCCAAGCGGTCCTGCTGGAGCACCCGGACGTGCGGGAGGCGGTGGTCACCGGGCACGGTGGCGACCCCGCGGACCGGCGGCTGGTGGCCTACTGCGTGCCGGCCGGCGGTGAGCTGCCGCCGGTGGCCGAGCTGGCCGCGCACTGCGCTGCCCGGCTGCCCGGCTACATGGTCCCGGTCGCGTTCGTGCCGATGACGAGGATCCCGTTGACCATCAGCGGCAAGCTCGACCTGCGGGCGCTGCCCGCCCCGGATCGCGCCACCCGCTGGTCGAGCCGGGTCTACGTCGCGCCGCGCACCGGCACCGAGCGCACCCTGGCCGGCATCTGGTCGGCCGTGCTCGGGGTCGAGCAGGTCAGCGTCACCGACCAGTTCTTCGCGCTGGGCGGCGACTCGATGAAGCTGCTCGCCGCGATGTCCGCGGCCCGCGAGGCGGGCCTGCCGATCTCGCTCCGGATGCTGTATCGCTTCGGGAACATCGCCGACCTCGCCGAGGCGCTCGACGCGGCGGCGGGCACCGCGGCCGACGACGGGTGGCTCGAGACCGTCCGGCGGCTGCGACCCGGGGTCGAGCAGGCCGGCGGCCACTACCGGATCCGGCACGAATGCGACGGTGAGATGGAGGCCGAGGTGCTCTCCGAGGCGTTGCGCGCGGTGATCGCCCAGCACGGCGCGTTGCGCCGGGGCGCTGCCGAGGACGCTGAGGAACCACTGCGCGAGGTGGACCTGAGCACCGCGGGCGACCGTGAGGCGGAGCTCACCGAACGCGCCGTCACCGAGGCGGCGCACCGGCTCGACCCGTCCGCCGGCCGGCTGCTGAGCGCGGTGCTGATCCGGCATGGCGGGGGGCGTCCGGTCGAACTGGTGATCGTGGCGCCCGAGCTGACGCTGGACCGCGAGTCGGTGCCGGTGCTGCTGGATGACCTGTGGGCGGCGTACCGAGCGGTGCTGGACGGCCGGCCGGTGATCCTGCCGCCGGTCACGGCACAGCTCGACCGGTGGGCCGCCGACCTGGCCGAACGCGCCGGCGACGAGACGATCGGGGCGGAGGCGTACCACTGGCTCGACCGGGCGCCGGCCCCGGCGTTGCCGCAGGACCGGCCGGACGGGCCGAACACGGTGGCCGGCGAGCGCACGGTGACCGTCGACCTGGGCGCCGTGCCGTCGCTGGAGGTGCTGGTCGCGGCGCTGGTGGCCACGCTGGGGGAGTGGACCGGCGGGCAGCGGGTGCTGCTCGACCTGGAGACCCGGACCCGCTCCGGGGCGTTCGACCTGTCCCGGGCGGCCGGACCGTACGCGCACCGCTTCCCGGTGTCGCTGCTCTCGCCGCCCAACACGGCGCCTGGCACGCTGCTGGCCTCGGTGGGCGCGCAGTTGCGGGCCGTACCGCAGGAGGGGATCGGGTACGGCCTGCTCCGGCACCTGTCCGGCGACCCCGGACTGGTGGCCGCGCTGACCGCCGCGCCCGCCCCGCAGGTCCGCTTCGGCCACACCCACGGCCCGGTGGACGCGCGGATCAGCCGGGACCCGTCGGCCGAGCGGGCGTACCTACTCGAGGTCGACGCCGGAGGCGGGCAGGTGACGTGGACCTACTCGGCCGGCCGCTACGACCGGGAGACCGTGCGGAGGCTGGCGGAGCGCCACGTGGCGGCGGTTCACGCGCTGGCCTCCGTTGCACGGCCGGCCGCACCGCGTACGACCAGGGCCTTCCCCTCTCCGGAGGAGACGATGCGGCGTAACCGGGTGCCCGGGATGAGCATCGTCGCGCTGCGCGGCGGGGAGATCGTCGCCAACGCGGCCTTCGGGGTGCTGGACATCCGGGCGACCGAGCCGGTCACCACGGACACGCTGTTCCGGGTCGCCTCGGCCACCAAGCAGATCTCCGCGCTCGGCGCCTTGCGGCTGGCCACCGAAGGGCTGATCGACCTGGACGAGGACGTCAACGCGTATCTCACCGCCTGGTCGATGCCGGACGGGGGGCATGCCCCGGTCACCGTCCGGCATTTGCTGGCCAATGTGGCCGGACTGAACCGGGAGAGCGCCCACCAGCCGTACCGCTGTCTCTTATACACACAGCGGCGGTACGGCCGGACCGGGCGCCGGGCAAGCAGTTCTCCAAGAATCGGGTCAACTACCTGGTGCTGGAACAGGTGATCGCGGACCGGACAGGGATGCCGTTCACCGAGTGGATGCGGCAGGCCGTCTTCACACCGCTGGGCATGGTGAACAGCGGTTACCACCCGGACCACCCGCGGACGGCGGGCCGGCCGATCGCCCGGGGCCACGACGGCTTCGGGGTGGCCGTGGCCGAGTACGGCCCGACCCATCCGGCTACCGCGGCCGGCGGGTTGTGGACCACCGCCGAGGACCTCGCCCGGGCCCAGCTCGAGATCAGGCGCGCCTATCTGGGCGGGCCCGCGCTGATCTCGCAGGAACTGGCCCGGCAGATGCTCACGCCGACTCCGCAGACGATGTACGGCCTGTCCACCATCGTCGACGCCACCGGCACCGACCTGGACTTCGGCATCGTCGGCGAGTTCACCGGCTACTGGGCCGGCGCCATGTGCCAGGTCCGCAGCGGGGACGGCTACGTCCTGCTCTGCAACGGCGACAACGGGCGGGAGATCGCCGAATTCGTGATCGCCGCCACCAACGGGACCGTGCCGTTCCGGCAGGACCTGTCTCTTATACACAT
>KL571484.1:28326-29247 GCA_000715855.1 Actinoplanes liguriensis | reverse complement strand
GCCGGGAGGTGAACTGACATGGGTGAGCCGATTCGGCACCTGCTGTCGATCGAAGACCTGACCACCGACGAGATCCGCACGATCGTGGCGACCGGGGTGCACTTCGCCGAGCACGGCGGTGACCCCCGGGCGCTGGCCGGCAGCGTGGCCGGGATCCACTTCGTCAAGACGTCCACCCGGACCCGGACCGCGTTCTCCGCGGGCGTGGCCCGGCTGGGGGCGGGGCTTGTGACGTACGGGCCGAATGATCTGCAGACCGCGACCGGGGAGACCTGGGAGGACACCGGGCGCGTGCTGTCCCGCATGCTCGACCTGGTGGTGACCCGGACGGCGGGCCCGTTGGAGCAGATGCGGGCCTGGGCGGCTCAGGACCGGATGTCGGTGATCAACGCGATGAGCGCGGAGGAGCATCCGACCCAGGCACTGGCCGATCTGACCACGCTGTGGCGGCGGTTCGGGCGCTTCGAAGGGCTGCGCCTGCTCTACGTCGGCGAGGGCAACAACACCGCGTCCGCGCTGGCGCTGGCGCTGGCCCGGTTCGGCGGGGTGCGGCTGGATTTGCGCACCCCACCCGGCTACGGCCTGGAGCCGGGCATCCTGGCCCGGGCGGCGCAGACCGCCCGGGAGAGCGGCGCGGTGATCGCCGAGCGCCACGACATGGACGACCTACCCGCCGGCCTCGACGTCGTCTACACCACCCGCTGGCAGACCACCGGCACCACCAAGCCGGATCCGGACTGGCGGGAGATCTTCGCGCCGTTCCAGGTCACCCGGCGGCTGTGGGAGGCGAGCCCGGGCGCGCTGTTCCTGCACGACCTACCCGCCCACCGGGGCGAGGAGGTCACCGCCGAGGTGCTGGACGGGCCGGCGAGCATCGCGTTCGAGCAGGCCGAGATGAAGATGCACTCCGCGATGGCGGTG
>KL571484.1:27435-28138 GCA_000715855.1 Actinoplanes liguriensis | reverse complement strand
GAGATCGCCGCCGGCCCGTGGTGACCGCCGAGCCCGGGGCGGACGTTCCGGTCGCCGCGCGGCACCCGCTGCGCGGCGACCGCGACTTCACCCTGCTCTGGTCCGGTGCGGCGGCGACCCTGCTGGGGACCAGAGCGAGCCAGGTGGCCTACCCGTTCATGGTGCTCTGGCTGACCGGGTCGGCGTCGGTCGCCGGAGTGGTCACGTTCCTGATGATGCTGCCCGGCCTGATCGCCCAGATCCCGGCCGGCGTCCTGGTCGACCGATGGGACCGCCGCCGGCTGATGACCGGGTGCGGGCTCGGCTCCGTCGTGGTCTCCGCAAGCGTGGCGACCGCCGCGCTGTCCGGCCGGCTCACCCTCGCGCACCTGTTCGTGGCGGCGTTCACCGAGTTCCTGCTCGGCGTCTTCTACCAGCTGGCCGAGCGGAGCGCGGTGCAGCAGGTGGTCCCGCCCGAGCGGTTGCGCACCGCCCTGTCCACGTCCGAGGTGCGCGGCCGGGTCGCCGCGCTGATCGGGCAGCCGCTCGGCGGCCTGCTCTACGGCCTCGGCCGGAGCCTGCCGTTCCTGTTCACCGCGCTGACCCACGCGGTGTCGCTGATCTGCCTGTGGTTCGTCCGCGGGCCGCTTCAGCCGGAACGGGCTGAGCGGCGCGACGGCGTCGCCCGGGAACTGGTCTCCGGACTGGCCTGGGTTAACCGCCA
>KL571484.1:26751-27178 GCA_000715855.1 Actinoplanes liguriensis | reverse complement strand
CGTTGCTGCTGGTGCTGGCCGTCAGCAACGTGCTCAGCCAGGCGCTTGGCCTCGGCGCCCTGGTCCTGGTGCAACGCCAGGGCGGGTCGGCGTTCACGGTCGGCCTGATCTCCGGGGCGGCCGGAGTAGGCGGGGCGCTGGGGGCGCTGAGCGCGCCGTGGTGGATGCGGCGCCTCAGCCTGCACAGGACGGTCACCGGCGCGATGGCGGTCTGGGCCGTGGTGATGACCTCGATGGTGGTGGTGGCCGAGCCGTGGGGGCTGGGGGTGGTGTTCGCGGTGACCGCGTACGCCGGCGGCCTGGTCAACGTGGCCGGCGCCGTGCACCAGATGGAGATCACCCCCGCCGGGTTGCAGGGCCGGGTGGGCGCGGTGCTGATGCTCATCGGCCTCGGCTCGGGCGCGATCGGTGCCCTGGCCGGCGGCTT
>KL571484.1:23732-26468 GCA_000715855.1 Actinoplanes liguriensis | reverse complement strand
GATATAGAGCACTCATAGCGGGTGGCCCGACGCTGGGTCCAACCCGGTGAAGGGACGATCGTGACGCAACGTGAGGTCAGCGGCATACTGGCGACCATCGGTGCGACACCGCTGGTGCGGCTGAAGCGCCTGTACCCGCAGATGGACGCCCGCGTGTTCGCGAAGATGGAGCGCTTCAACCCCGGTGGGAGCATCAAGGACCGGTCGGCGATCAGCATGCTGCTCACCAAGATTCGCAGTGGCGAGCTCAGCCCCGGCCGATCGGTCGTGGTGGAGTCCAGCTCCGGCAACCTCGGGGTCGGGCTCGCGCAGGTGTGCCGCTACTACGACCTGCGATTCATCTGCGTGGTGGACGCCAAGACGAACGACCTGAACCTGGCCATCCTGCGAGCGTACGGCGCGGAGGTCGAGGTGGTCCGCGAGCCTGACGCGGACAGCGGTGAGTTCCTCGACGCCCGGCTGCGCCGGGTGCGCGAGCTGGTCGCCGAGACACCGCACGCGTACTGGCCGAACCAGTACGCCAACGTGCTCAACCCGAAGGCGCACGAGGGCACCATGCGCGAGATCGCCGAGGCGCTCGACCACCGGGTGGACTACCTGTTCTGCTCGGTCAGCACCACCGGCACCCTCAAGGGCTGCGCCGACTTCATCCGCAAGCACGGCATGAGCACCACGGTGGTGGCCGTCGACGCGGTGGGCAGTGTGCTGTTCGGCGACGAGCCGTCGACCCGGCTGATTCCGGGCCACGGCGCCTCGGTCCGGCCGGCGCTGCTCGACCACACCTTGCCCGACCACGTTGTGCACGTCAGTGATCTGGACAGCGTGGTCGGCTGCCGGCGGCTGATCCAGCGCGAGGCGATCCTGGCCGGCGGTTCGTCCGGCGCCGTGGTCACCGCGCTGGGCCGGTTCGCCGACGCCATCCCGGACGGCGCGACCTGTGTGCTGATCCTGCCCGACGGCGGTGACCGCTACCTGCCGACCGTCTACTCCGACGTCTGGGTGACCGCCCAGTTCGGTGAGGTCTCGCATCTCTGGAAAGAGGACCGGACGGCGGCCTGAACCACCTTCGAACCACAAGTCCGAGAGAGGAAGAGCAATGGCCGACCTGCACGAGTACGTGGTGGTCCGCAACGACGAGGAGCAGTACTCGATCTGGCGCGCCGACCGTGAGCCGCCCGCCGGGTGGAGCACGCAGGAGGTGACCGGGTCACGGGAGGAGTGCCTGGCGCACATCGGCCGGGTGTGGACCGACATGCGCCCGCTGAGCCTGCGGCAGCGGATGGCCGCGGCGTCATGACGGCGGAGATCCCCGGCGCGAAGGTCCGGGAGCCGGACGGTGAGTACGGCATCGCCGAGGTGCACAGTGAACTGGACCCGGGCACGGCGGTCGACGCGTGGCTGGCCGAGCACACCGGGGCGTTGCGTGCGCTGGTGCTGAAGCACGGAGCGATCCTGCTCCGCGGGTTCGGCGTCGCGTCGCCGGAGCAGTTCCGGTCGTACGCGAAAATTCTCTGTCCCGCGTTGTTCGCGAACTACGCCGACCTGCCGACGGTCGGCAGTGTCGCCTCGGTGTACAAGTCGACGCCGTACCCGGCGGAGGCGGTGATCGAGTTCCACAACGAGGGCTCGCATCTGTCGACGTGGCCTACCTCGCAGTTCTTCTATTGCCGGGTGCCCTCGCCGGTCGGGGGCGAGACCGCGGTCGCGGACGGCCGGGCCGTGCTGCGGCGGCTGCCCGACGACCTGAAGGCGCGGCTGGCGGGCGGCCTGCAGTACGTCCGGCACTTCCATGAGGGGCTGGACAAGTCCTGGCAGGAGTTCTTCGGCACCGAGAACCGCGACGAGGTGCTGCGGATCTGCGAGACGAGCGGGATGACCGCGCAGTGGCGTCCGTCCGGGACGCTGCGGGTCACCCGGATCGCGGACTGCTTGAAGAAGCACCGCAGCACCGGCGAGGCGATCCCGTTCCACCAGGCGCTGCTGTTCCACCCGGTGATGCTTGACCCGGACACCCGGAACCTGCTCACCGAGCTGGTCGGGGCCGACGAGCTGCCGCGCGACCTGCGTTACGGCGACGGCTCGACGATCTCCGACGAGGACCTGATGCGCCTGCACGGGGTGTACCAGTCGGTGGCCGTCCCGGTCGTCTGGCAGAACGGTGACCTCGTGATGATCGACAACGAGCTGGTGGCGCACAGCCGGTGGCCGTTCAGCGGCCCGCGCGAGCTGTTCGTCGCGATGGGCGAGATGCAGGGTGACGTGACGGCCGGCTTCGACGCGGTCTGAACCGTTTCTCAGGGCCGGCGGATCGTCCGCCGGCCCTTTCGCGTTTTCGAGGAGGCCATATGCACCAGCAATCGTTCGCGGTCATCGGTGGCCGCACCGTCCAGGACATCCTGCGGGGGCGGCAGAAGGACGTCGTGGAGGTCGTCCGGCAGGCATATCTGGCTCATGACGCCGGCCGGACGGTGAACCCGCCCAGCTACTTCCTGCGCTTCCCGGACCGACCGGCGAACCGGATCATCGCGCTGCCCGCGTCGCTGGGCGGCGAGGACGGGGTCGACGGGATCAAGTGGATCTCCAGCGTGCCCGGCAACATCGCGACCGGGCTGCCGCGGGCCTCGGCGGTGCTGATCCTCAACGACCCGGAGACCGGGTTCCCGTACTGCTGCCTGGAAGGCTCGATCATCAGCGCGAGCCGGACCGCCGCCTCGGCCGCGCTGGCGGCCGGCGCTC
>KL571484.1:19897-23505 GCA_000715855.1 Actinoplanes liguriensis | reverse complement strand
CGCCGCCTCGGCCGCGCTGGCGGCCGGCGCTCTGCACGAGGGGCGGTCCCGCCCACGCCGGGTGAGTTTCATCGGCACCGGCCTGATCAACCGGCACATCGAGGACTACCTCGCCGCGACCGGCTGGGAGTTCGATCAGATCACGGTGTACGACCGGGACGCCGGGTACGCGAACCGGTTCGCCGCTGGTCTCCACGGTCGCGGTGGCACGGTCCGGGTGACGGACTCGGCCGAGCGCGCGGTCCGCGACAGCGACCTGCTCGTCTTCGCCACCACCGCACCCGATCCGCACGTCACGGATCCCCGCTGGCTCGCGCACCACCCCACGGTCCTCAACGTCTCGCTGCGGGACCTGTCCCCCGAGATCATCCTGGCGTCCACCAACGTGCTCGACGACGTCGAACACTGCCTCAAGGCCGGCACCTCGCCGCACCTGGCCGAACAGCGCACCGGCAACCGGGACTTCGTCGACGGCGTGCTCGCCGACGTGCTGCACGGCCGGCTACGGCCGGACACCGGTCGCCCGCTGGTGTTCAGTCCGTTCGGGCTGGGTGTGCTGGACCTGGCGGTCGGCCGCTTCATTCACCGCGAAGCCACTGCTCAGGGCCGCCTCACCGGGATGGACGGCTTCTTCCCCGAGTGAATAGGGGTGCTAGGTGTACCCCTGTTCGGATGCAGCGGCCATGGTCCGCGAGGGGCAGCAAACCTACGTTGAAGGTATACGGACGCCGAACGGCCCATAGGCGGCCAAATCTAAGGAGTACCGGCAATGCCTGACGAAAACCTCTCTCACGGGCGATTCCTCGCGCCGAGCGGGCGGCGGGGCAAGTGGTGGACGGCACTGCTCTGGCTGCTCATCGCGGTCGCCGCGGTGCCACTCGCCGGAAAACTGGAAGATCTCAGTGTCAACGCCGCGGTGGCCGAGATGCCGCAGGGTGCGGCCGCCACCCGGGTGGCCGAGCTCGCGGGCCGGTTCCCGGACGGCGGGGTCTCTCCGGGGATCGTGGTCTACAGCCGTGACTCCGGGCTCACCAGCGCGGACAAGGCGAAGGTCCAGGCCGACCAGGCCAAGTTCGGCGCTAAGGCGGTTGAGCCGGTCGAGGCCCCGATCCTCAGCGAGGACGGCAAGGCCGCCATCCTCGTCGTGGCCCTCAAGGACGACCAGGCCACGCTCGCCGACGACGCCCTCGGCATCCGGACCAGCGCGGTCGACGGCGCACCGCCGGGCCTGACCGTGAAACTGACCGGCCCGGCTGGGGCGTCACTGGACGCCTCCGACGCCCGGGAGACCACCGACAAGCTGGTCACCCTGGTCACAGTGCTGGTCGTGATCGTGCTCCTGCTGATGGTCTACCGCAGCCCCGTGCTGTGGATCCTGCCGCTGCTCAACGTCGGTCTGTCGTTCCTGCTCGCCCGCGCCGTCCAGTACCTGCTCGGCGCCCACGCCGGTCTGACCGTCAACCCGGAGAACTCCGCGGTGGTCACCGTGCTCATCTTCGGGGTGGGCACCGACTACGCGTTGCTGCTGCTGTCTCGCTACCGCGAGGAGCTGCACCGCTACTCCGACCGGCATCAGGCCATGCGGGTCGCGCTCAAGGGCGCGCTCCCGGCGATCGTCGCCTCGGCGGCGACCGTCTCGCTCGGCCTGCTCTGCCTGCTGGCCGCGGACATGGGCTTCAACCACACGCTGGGCACCGCCGGGGCCATCGCCGTCCTAGCCGCGCTGGTCAGCACGATCTCGCTGTTCCCGGCCCTGCTGGTGATCCTGGGCCGCTGGGTGTTCTGGCCGCTGATCCCGCGGTCGGTGGAGAACTACCGGCCCAAGACCACCCGCTGGTCCGCGATCGGCCACGGCGTCGCCCGGCGGCCCCGGGTGGTGTGGGTGGTCAGCCTGCTGGTCCTGGCGGGTCTGGCGGCCGGGCTGTCCGGCCTCAAGATCGGCCTGACCAGCGAGCAGGCCATCTCCGGCCACCCGGAGTCGGTCGCCGGTCAGCAGTTGCTCGCCACGCACTTCCCGGCCGGGCAGACCAAGCCGGTGCAGGTTGTCGCGGACCAGGACGCCGAGGCCGCGGTCCGTGCCGCGATCCAGGGCGTACCGGGCATCGCCAAGATCGCCGACCCGCTCAAGTCCACCGACGGCACGCTGGTCCGCATCGATGCGGTCCTGACCGCGCCGTCCGACTCGGCCGAGGCGAAGACCGCGGTCGAGGGCATCCGGGCCGCCGTGGCCGGAGTGCCGGGCGCGAACGCCAGCGTCGGCGGTGCGACCGCCGAGGTGATGGAGCGCGACGCGGCCCAGCAGCACGATCGTGACGTGGTCATCCCGCTGGTCCTGGGCGTCGTCTTCATCCTGCTGCTGGTCCTGCTGCGGTCGTTCGTCGGCTCGGTGGTGCTGATGGCCACCGTGGTGGCGTCGTACGCGGCGGCCTTCGGCGCGGCCTGGCTGCTCTTCCGCCACGTGTTCGACTTCCCGGCGGTCGACGTCCAGCTGCCGCTGGTCGGCTTCCTGTTCGTCGTCGCGCTCGGCGCCGACTACAACATCTTCCTGCTCTCCCGGGTGCGGGAGGAGGTCGCCGAGCACGGCTACCGCGAGGGGTTGCTGCGGGCCCTCGGCGCCACCGGTGGTGTCATCACCAGCGCCGGCGTGGTCCTGGCCGCGACGTTCGCCGCGCTCGCCCTGGCCCCGCAGGTCGCTTTCAAGGAGATCGGCATCCTGGTCGCGGTCGCGGTCCTGCTCGACGCCATGCTGGTCCGGCTGGTCCTGGTCCCGGCGCTCGCTCTCGATCTGGGCCGCTTCTTCTGGTGGCCGGGCCGTCCGGCCGGCCGTCAGAAGCCGCCGGCGCAGCCGCTCGACCAGGAACACCCCGAGGCCAAGGTGCCTGTGGTCTCCTGATCCGTCCCGCCCACAGCAAGCCCCCGCGGCCTCGGCCGCGGGGGCTTGCCGCATGTATAGGACGTCTATAGGCCCACCGACGAGATTGTCCTGGCGAACCTATGAAGCTCGGGAGGGCCTCGATGGATGTCTCTGGCGCCCATGAACCCATCGCCGTGATCGGGGTGGGCTGCCGCTTTCCGGGCAGCCACGGTCCGGCGGCGTTCTGGGAGTCCCTGCTCGAAGGGCGGGACTCGATCGGGCCGGTTCCGCCGGACCGGTGGGATGTCGACATGTTCTACGACCCCGGCGCCGCGCCCGGGCGGACGAACCAGCGTGACGGCGGCTACCTCAGCGACATCGACGACTTCGACGCCGCGTTCTTCCAGATCTCGCCGCGCGAAGCCGTCAAGATCGACCCGCAGCAGCGGATCCTGCTGGAGACCGCCTGGGAGGCGATCGAGGACGCCGGCCTGCCGCTGGAGAAGCTGCGGGCCAGCCGCACCGGCGTCTTCGCCGGGGTGCACTGGAACGACTTCGAGAACCTGAACGTCACCGACCCGTACTTCCAGGACCTCTACCTGACCCGCGGCACCTCGCGCAGCGTGCTGGCCGGGCGCATCGCGTACGCCCTGGACCTGCGCGGACCGACGGTCGCCGTCGACTCGGCCTGCGCCTCCTCGCTCGCGGCCACCCATCTGGCCTGCCAGAGCCTGTGGCTGGGGGAGTCCGAGGT
>KL571484.1:16359-19656 GCA_000715855.1 Actinoplanes liguriensis | reverse complement strand
CCGCCGGCGTCAACGTGCTGCTCCTGCCGGGTTACCACATCGCGTTCGCGCAGGGCTCGATGCTCTCGCCGGACGGCCGGTGCAAGGCGTTCGACGCCTCGGCCAACGGCTTCGTCCGGAGCGAGGGCGCCGGCGTCGTGGTACTCAAGCCGTTGAGCAAGGCCCTCGCCGACGGCGACCGGGTCTACGCGGTCATCCACGGCAGCGCCTCCAACAACGACGGCCAGACCGGTGGCAGCGGGGGCACCCCGGCCGTGGAAGGCCAGTCGGACCTGCTCCGCCAGGCATATCGGGATGCCCGGATCGATCCGGCGCGGGTGCACTACGTCGAGGCGCACGGCACCGGCACCCCGGTCGGCGACCCGATCGAGATCGAGGCGATCGCCTCGGTGCTCAGCGCCGGCCGGCCCGCCGACCGGCCGTTGATGGTCGGCTCGGTGAAGACCAACATCGGGCACACCGAGGGCGCGGCCGGCATCGCAGGGCTGATCAAGACAGTGCTGTCGTTGCACCACCGCGCCCTGCCCGCCTCCCTGCACTGCGAGACGCCCAACCCCGGCATCGATTGGCAAGGATTGCGGGTACGGGTTCAGCGTGCCGCCACCGCCTGGCCGGCCGACCGCGACCTGCTGGCCGGAGTCAGCTCGTTCGGCATCTCCGGCGCGAACGTGCACGTGATCCTGGGCGCCTTCGACGGCGCCGGGCGCCCGGAGACCGACCCGCGCCTCAACGGTCTCCTGCCGGTCTCGGCCCGGTCCGCCGACGCCCTGCGCGCGGTGGCCGGGCGGCTCGCCGACCGCATCGAGTCCGCGTCGCCCGCCGAGCTGCCCGGCCTGCTCCGCACCGCCGCGCTGCGCCGCACCCACCACGGCGACCGCGCTCTGGTCATCGGCGCCGACGCCGACGAGCTGACCACGCGGCTGCGCGCCCTGGCGGCCGGCGAGCCGGACGGTGACCTGCCGGTCGGCATCGCCGCCCCACAGACACCCCGCCCGGTCTTCGTCTTCGGCGGCTACGGCGGCCAGTGGACCGGCATGGCCCGCGACCTCATCGGGGACGAACCGGTCTTCCGGGCCGCGATCGAGGAGTGCGACACCGCGCTGCGCCGCTGGGTGCCCTGGTCGCTGCTGGAGGTCCTGACGGACCGGGACGCCGCGACCCTGCCGATGGACGTCGGCCAGCCGGCCTTGTGGGCGGTGCAGGTCGCGCTGACCGCGCTCTGGCGCTCCTGGGGCGTCGAGCCGGCCGCGGTGATCGGGCACAGCGTCGGGGAGGTGGCCGCCGCGTACGCCGCCGGCGTGCTCACCCTGGACGGCGCCGCGCAGGTGGTCGCCGAGCGCAGCCGCCTGATGCTGACGGCCGGTCCCGGTGCGATGGCCGTGGTCGGCTTGCCGCCGGAGGAGGCGCAGGCGCTGATCACGCCGTACGCCGGACGCATCTCGCTGGCCGGCGTCAACGGCCCCGGCACCTCGGTGATCTCCGGCGACGTCGACGCGGTCGAGGAGGTCCAGGCCGGGCTGACCGCGCGGGACGTCTTCAACCGGCGGGTCAACGTCGAGATCGCCTCGCACAGCCCGCACATGACCGAGCCCAGCCGCACGCTGCGCGCCGGGCTGACCGAGCTGGTCGTGCAGCCCGCGACGGTGCCGTTCCACTCCACCGTCACCGGTGCGGTGAACGAGCGCCTGGATGCGTCGTACTGGCAGCGGAACCTGCGCGAACCGGTGATGTTCTGGCCCGCCCTGGAGCTCTTGCGGGAGGCCGGATTCGACACGTTCATCGAGATCAGCCCGCACCCCACGCTGCTTGGCGCGGTCAGGGCGGTGGACGGCGTGAGCGCGTGGCCGTCGATGCGGCGCGACGAGGGCGTCCGGGTGGCGCACACCTCGCTGGGCCACCTCTACACCGCGGGGCACCCGGTCCGCTGGGACCGGCTGCACCCGGCTCCCGCCCCGGTCGCCGAACTGCCCACCTACCCCTGGCAGCACGTCACGTTCGCGCGCCGGAGCACCGCGGAGATCTTCGCGGGCCGCGCCGCGGGCAAGCGGTCGGCACACCCGCTGCTCGGAGCCCGCCGGGACGCGGCGCTGCGGTCCAGCGCCACGGTCTGGGAGAGCCGGATCGACACCCGCTCGGTGCCCGACCTCAAGGACCATCGGGTCCAGGGCGTGCCGGTCTTCCCGGCCACCGGATACATCGAGCTGGCCCTGGCCGCCGCGGCCGACCTGCCCGGCAGCACCGGCGCGTACGAGGTCGCCGGGCTGGACCTGCTGCGTACGCTCTCGCTCGACTCCGACGACGGCCACACCGTGCAGGTGAGCCTCACCCCGGCCGGGGGCGAGCTGCTCCTGCGAGTGCACAGCGACCAGCGGGCCGCGGACGCCACCGAGGCGGCCTGGGTGCTGCACGCCCAGGGTTCCGTCCGCCCGCTGCAGCCGGTCACCGCGGCGCCGTCCGGCGAGCCGGGCGCCCGCTGCCGCGAACAGTCCCCAGACGAGCACTACCGGCTGGTGCGACGTCTCGGCCTCGACTACGGCCCGCGGTTCCGCCGGCTCGCCCGGCTCACGATCGGCGAAGCGGACACCGGTCGCGAGGCGTGGGCCGACCTGGTCCTGCCATCGGGCCGTGACCCATACCTGCTGCACCCCGCGGTCCTGGACGCCTGTCTCCAGGTGGTCCTGGCCGCCCTCCCCGACGAGGCCGGCGGCGCCCTGCACTTGCCGGTGCGGGTCGACTCCGTCCGCCGTCACGGCGCGATCGTCGAGGGCAGCCGGGTGCACGCCCGCCTCCGCCCGGTGGGCGTGCACCCGACCGCGGACGTCACCGTTCGCGGTCCCGGCGGCGAGGTGCTGGTGGAGATCATCGGTGTCCGGCTCAAGCGCGTCGAAGCGGCCGGCGCCGTGACCGGCACGCCGCGCCGCCACGAGCTGCTCTGGCGCCAGACCCCGGTGCCCGCCGCCCCGGCGGTCACGCCGCGCACCTTCCTGATCTACGGGCACGCCGCGGCGGACCGGCTGCGCGCTCAGGGCCACCGCGTGATCGAGGTGGAAGCCGGCGCCGGTCTGCGCCGGGTCGGCCAGGACCGCTACGAGATCGACCCGGCGAGCCGTGCCGACGCCGACCGGCTGCTCGACGAGGTCGCCCCGGTCACCGACGCGGTGTTCGCTTGGGGGCTCTTCGCGAACGGCGCGTTCGCCGAGCGGGTCCGCCTGCTCGACGCCGGCGCCCTCACTCTGATCACCGCGCTCGGGGGCGCCGAGCACCCGCCGCGGCTGTGGCTGGTCACGGCCGGTGCCC
>KL571484.1:15828-16106 GCA_000715855.1 Actinoplanes liguriensis | reverse complement strand
CTGCCCCGGCCGACACCGTCGATCCCGGCCAGGCCACCCTGTGGGGGCTGGGCCGGACAGCCGCTCTGGAGTACCCGGAGCTGCGGTGCACCCTGGTCGACCTCGAACCGGGCGGCGATCTGGTCGAGCCGCTGCTGGCCGAGCTCGGCGCGGCCGACGAGGACCAGGTCGCCTGGCGCGGCGGCCGGCGTTACGCGGCCCGGCTCGTCGAGGCGCCGCGCGCGGAGGGCGGCGACCGGCCCGCACTCGGGCAGCCCTGGCGGCGGCGGTCGCCGTAC
>KL571484.1:14812-15642 GCA_000715855.1 Actinoplanes liguriensis | reverse complement strand
GTGTATAAGAGACAGGCGCCGCACCCCGGCGCCCGGCACGGTGGAGATCGAGGTCGAGGTCACCGCCCTGAACTTCAAGGACGTCATGCACGCGATGGGCCTGATCCCGGTCCCGGGTGACGGCCCGGTCCCGCTCGGCATCGAGTGCGCCGGGCACGTCACCGCCGTCGGCGCGGGCGTGATCGGGCTGCGACCCGGCGACCCGGTCGTGGCGATCGGCGACTCGACGTCCGGCTGCCTCGCCTCACATGTGGTGCTCGACGCGCGCCAGGTCGTGCCGGCCCCCGCCGGCCTGAGCCTGGCAGAAGCGGTCACCACGCCGATCGCGTTCCTCACCGCCTACTACAGCCTGTCGGAGGTGGCGAGGATGCGGGCCGGCGACCGGGTGCTGATCCACGCCGGCACCGGTGGAGTCGGCCTGGCCGCGATCCAGCTGGCGCGGGCGGCCGGCGCCGTGGTGTACGCCACGGCGGGCAGCGAGGAGAAACGCGCCTACCTGCGCGACGTCAGCGGCGTCGAGCACGTGATGGACTCCCGGTCCACCGCGTTCGCCGACGAGGTTCGCGAGCTGACCGGCGGGCGCGGTGTCGACATCGTGCTGAACTCGCTCTCCGGCGTGGCCATCGAGGCGGGGCTGGGCGTGCTCGCCCCGCACGGCCGGTTCGTCGAGCTGGGCAAGCGCGACATGCTGGAGAACACCCAGCTCAGCATGGCGTTCTTCGAGCGGGCGGTGTCGTTCTGCGCGGTCGACGTGCAGGCCGGCATGCACCACGACCCGGACGGCGTGCAGTCGATGCTGGCCGCGCTGATGGCCCGAATCGGCGCGGGGG
>KL571484.1:11597-14619 GCA_000715855.1 Actinoplanes liguriensis | reverse complement strand
GCCCGAATCGGCGCGGGGGAGCTGCGGCCGCTGCCGGCCACCGTTTTCGACGTCCTCGAGGCCGATGCGGCGCTGCGGCACCTGGCGCAGGCCAAGCACATCGGCAAGGTGCTGGTCGCCAAGTCACCGGAGCGGGCCGCACCGCGGCTGCCGGTGCGATCCGACGCGGCGTACCTGATCACCGGTGGTCTCGGCGCGCTCGGACTGACCGCGGCCCGCCTGCTCGCCATGGAGGGCGCCGGCACCCTCGTGCTGATCGGGCGCGGCGCGCCGCGCCCGGAGCACGAACCAGCCCTCGCGGAGCTGCGTGAACTGGGCGCGACGGTGGTGACCGCGCAGGTCGACGTGTCCGATGACGATCAGCTCGGGGCGCACCTGGAGCGGTACGGCACGGAGCTGCCGCCGCTGCGTGGGGTGCTGCACGCGGCCGGCGTTCTGGCCGACCGCATGATCGACGACCTCACCTGGGAGGACGTCGAGATCGTGATGCGGCCGAAGCTCCTGGCGGGGTGGCAGCTGCACCGTCGTACCGCTCATCTGGATCTTGATCTGTTCCTGCTCTTCGGATCGGTCGCCGGGGTGCTCGGCAACCCCGGGCAGGCCGGCTATGCCGCGGCCAACTGTGGCCTGGACGCCCTGGCCCACTTGCGCCGGCGCAGCGGACTGGCGGCACAGAGCATCGACTGGGGCCCGTGGGCGCAGATCGGGCTGGCGGCCGGGCCGGACCGGGACGATCGGCTGGCCGACCGCGGTCTCGCGGCAATGACCCCGCAGGAGGGCGCCGAGGCGCTCGCCGCGGAGCTGGCCGGCGACGCGGTGCAGGTCATGGTCGGCCCGTTCGACGCGACCGCCTGGTCCCGGTTCACCGGACCACCGGCGGCCTCATCGCTGCTGCGGGAGATCACCCAGGAGCGGGCCGTCGCCCGCCCGTCCGGCACGACGGCCTTCGACCGGACCGATCTGCTGGCCGCCGGCGCCACTGAGCGCCGGGACATGCTGACCGCTTTTGTACGCCGTCAGGTCGGTCGCATCGCCCGCGCCGAACCGGACAAGATCCGCCTGGCCGACCGGGTCACCGTGCTCGGGGTGGACTCGCTGATGGCCATGGAGCTGCGGCAGATCTTCGAGACAGAGGTGGGCGCGTCGATGCCGACCGTGCGGTTGCTGCGCGGGCCGACCATCGCCGAGGTCGCCGAGTACCTGCTGGAACAGCTGCCCGAGCTGGCCCCCGCGACGGCCGCCGCGGCTGTGCGGGCGACCGTCACCGAATCGGTGGCGGAGCCCGGGGACGGACTCGGTGACCTGCTCGGCGAGCTGGACCTGATGTCCGGCAGCGAGCTGGAGGCGCTGTTCGACGAGCTCACCGCCGAGGAAAGCGAACTCACCGCCGAGGAAAGGAGCGATTCATGAGCGCCCCGGTCGAGACCGCCGCGCGGCCCGATCCGGACAAGGTCCGCCGCCTGCGGGAACTGCTGGAGCGCCGCCGGCGCGAGGGCGGGCTGAGTCAACTGTCGCACAACCAGCAGGCCATGTGGTTCCTGCACCACGTCGACCCGGGCAACGTCGCCTACAACCTGGCGCTGGCCTTCGCCGTCCGGTCGGATCTGGACCTCGCGGCGTTCCGCGGCGCGATCGCCGACCTGGAGCGCCGCCACCCGATCCTGCGCACCACGTATCTGCAGGTGAACGGTGTGCCGTTGCAGCAGACCCACCAGGATCCCGGGGTACGTGCCGATCTGGTGGACGCCCGCGCGATGAGCCCGGCGGAGTTCGACGCGCTGCTGACCGCCGAGTCGGTGCGGCCGTTCGACCTGCGCGCCGACCGGGTGCTGCGGGTCACCGTCTACGAGCGGCCGGACGGCGAGCGAGTGCTCCTGTTCGTCGCCCACCACATCGCCATCGACGGCTGGTCGTTCTACGTCTGCCTGGAGGAGTTGGGCGCGTTCTACACCGCACGGTTGCACCGGCGCGCCGCCGGTCTGCCGCCGGTGACGGCACACTACTTCGACTACATCGCCGAGCAGGCCCGGATGCTGCAGGAGCCGCTGGCGCTGCCGACCGACCGGCCCCGGCCGCGGACCCAGGCCTACCGGGGCGCCAGGGTCGCGTTCGCGCTCGACGCGGACCTGACCGCCGCGCTCGCCGGCCTGGCCGGCCGGCGCGGGACGACGCTGTTCACCGTGCTGCTGGCGGGCTTGCAAGCGGTGCTGTCCCGGCACACCGGGCAGACCGACATCCGGATCGCCGCGATGGTCGCACACCGCGAACGCGCCGAGTACGCCCGGACCGTCGGTTACTTCGCCGACCCGGTCGTGGTCCGCGGCGACCTGTCCGGCGCGCCGGGCTTCGCCGAACTGGTGGACCGGGTCGGCGCCGATGTGCTGGGCGCGCTGGAACACCAGGACCTGCCGTTCGCCGCGCTGGTCCAGACGTTGCAGGTGGAGCGTGACCCGGGCCGTGCGCCGCTCTGCGACGTCGGTTTCATGCTCCAGAAGTCGCAGCGGTTCGCGTTCGTCCGGGACGAGGGCGGCGGTGCGTCGCCGCTCGGCCTGCGGTCCGACGGCGAGAGCGGCCTGGCACTGCAGCTGGGCGAACTGCGGCTGGCCACGTTCCCGGTCGAGCACCCGGCCGCGCGGTACGACCTGGAGCTGCAGATGCTCCAGGCCGACGAGACGCTGTCCGGCGCGCTCACCTACAACACCGACCTGTTCGACCGGGCCACGGTCGAACGCCTGGCCGGGCACCTCGTCATGTTCCTGCGGTCGGCGGTCGCCGACCCGGAGCGGCCGCTGGCCCGGCACCCCCTGCTGCCCGACGAGGAACGGGAGCGGTTGCTGCGCTGGAGCCGAGTCCCGGCGCGTATCGGAGAGGACGGCTGAGATGAACGAGAAGAAACCGCGGATCGCGATCCTGGGAGCCGGGATCGGTGGTCTGGCGACCGCCTTCGCGCTCAACCGCGAAGGACTCGAGGTCCAGGTGTACGAACAGGAGAACGAACTGCGTGAGGCCGGAGTCGGCATGC
>KL571484.1:10947-11352 GCA_000715855.1 Actinoplanes liguriensis | reverse complement strand
GTGTATAAGAGACAGGGCCTGGACCCGCTCCTGCAGGCCGGCGCGGTGCGTCCTGAGGCCCTGCACATCGTCAGCGGGCGGGACGGCTCGCTGCTCAACCGGCAGGAGATGGGTGCCGCGTGGGAGGCCGAGTTCGGCGCCCCCTACTACACGGTGGCCCGTGCCGACCTGCACCGGCTGCTCGCCGCCGGGGTGCCGAGCGACTCTCTGCGGCTGGGCCGGCGCTGCACCAGCCTGATCGAGACCGGCGCCGGCGTGTGGCTCTCCTTCGCCGACGGCAGCCACGCCGAGGCCGACCTGGTGATCGGCGCGGACGGCCTGCACTCGGTGGCCCGGGCCACCATCGCCGGGCAGCACAACCGGGTGCCGACCGCGACCAGCGCGTTGCGCGGGCTGGCCGACATG
>KL571484.1:8901-10689 GCA_000715855.1 Actinoplanes liguriensis | reverse complement strand
GACCATGTTCGTCTGGGTCGGCGCCACCGCGCGCCTGCTCGCGTTCCCGATCGCCGGCGGCCGCAAGCTGAGCGTCGTCGCGGTGCTCGACGACCTCGGCAGCACCGAGTCGTGGAGCGCGCCGGGGCGGGTCGAGGATCTGCGCGCGGCGTTCGAGGGGTGGTGCCCGGAGGTGCACGACATCGTCGGCGCGGTCGATGAGGTACGCCGGTGGACGCTGTACGACCGGGAGCCGTTGCGCAGTTGGAGCACCGGCCGGGTCACCCTGCTCGGGGACGCCGCCCACCCGATGCTGCCCCACCACGGCCAGGGCGCGAACCAGGCCCTGGAGGACGCGGTCGCCCTGGCCACGAGCCTGCGCGGGGTGGGTCGCGACCCGAGTTCCATCCGCGCGGCGCTGCTCCGATACGAGGAACTGCGGCGCCCGCACACCACCGGCGTCCAGCTCGGCTCACGCGGCGGCGGAACGGTCCGGATGGCTCCGCCCGGTGGCGCGAAGCCGCAGGGCTCGTTGCCCGGCATGGTCGCCGACGTCAGCTGGATCATGCGCTACGACATCGAAGCCGAGCTCCGGAGCCGCGAGCCGGTCCCGACTGCCTGATCAGCCGCAGACGACGACAGAGGGGGAAGGCGATGCTTGCGGTGGAAGAGGAGGCGGACGCCACGCGGGACTGGCCGGCGTTCGCGGGAGTGGGCGGGCTGAGCCGGGCGGCGCTGCGAGAGAGCGCGCCGGCTTCGGCGGAGAACGCCCGTACGGCGGTGCGCTGCTGGGCGGCCACGGCCACGACGGCCCCGGCGGGCACCGTGGCGGCACGGAGCTTCCCGTTCGCGGCGGTGCTCGCGCACTACCAGGCGGTGGGCCGTCACCACGCAGACCCGGCCCTGATCGCCGACCTGTGGCGCCTGCACGCCGCGCTGGAGCGCACCGCATTCCGGCAGCTCGACGTGGGCTGGCTGCTGGCGTTCTGGCTGCCCGCCACGTTCGACCGGGTGGGTGGGACCTACGACTCGTTCCTCGGTCAGCCGCTCTTCGCCCGGTTGCGCCGGGACTGGGCACGCCGCGGCGGCGAGGCCGAGGACGCCATCGACACGATCGTGCTGACCTGCGCCGCCGACCTGGTGCTGCACGAGTCGGAGGCCGTCGAGGTGGCCGGGGACCAGCGCAGGCAGCGGGCCCGGGCGTACGCCGGGATCCAGGCGATGCTGCGCCTGGCCGAGCAGTGCGCCGAGGTCACGGATCTCGCCGACGACTTGGAGAAGGTGCGGGTGGCGATCACCGGCGCGGCGAGCACCCCGGACCTGGGCGCGGTCGGCCGGCAGGCGGCGACCCTCGTCCTCGAGCGGGTGCCGGACCTGATCCGGCACGTCGTCGACGTCTCCGCGCTGCCGGTCACGCGGCTGCACGACGAGCTGATGTTCCTGCGCTGCGTGCAGATGTTCGAGGGGCTCTACGAGCAGACCGCCCGGCGCATGCAGCGGGCCGGTCAGGCGCTGCTGGCCGGCGACGACGCCGGGGCGCTGGAGCACTTGGCCACCGCGACTACCCGGTTGCAGCAGGGGTCCGCGCTCTACCGGGTGCTGACCGGCATGCCGAAGGACGTGTTCGCGGTGTTCCGCGGGCTCACCGACGGCCGCAGCGCGAACCAGTCCCGGGGGTTCCGCTGGGTGGAGCAGTCCAGCTCACCGCGGGAGACGGTGAACGTGCCGGCTCGGGCGAAGCCGCTGATCCTGGCCGGGCCGACGTTGCAGGAGAGCTATCAGGCCGCGGCCGGGCGCCTCGGCGCGCAG
>KL571484.1:4371-8661 GCA_000715855.1 Actinoplanes liguriensis | reverse complement strand
GGGAGCCGGTCGCGCGGGCGATGCGGCTCCTGGACGAGACCTGGTGCGGGATGAAGAGGACGCACTGGGGGGTCACTCTCAAGATCATCGGGCAGGTGCCCGGCACCGGCGGTACGGCCGGCGCCAGCTACCTGCAACGATCCGCCGCCACCCCGCTGTTCCCGCTGCTGGCCGAGCCCGCCACCGGCCCGGCCGCGCCGGCCGCCGCCCACCCCTCCGCCTTCGCGCAGCAAGGACATCGATCATGACTGATTCCGACACCAATGCCGTCGCCCGCCGGAAGATCATGGGGTTCATCACCTCCCAGGTGATCTTCGAGGTGGACCGGCTCGGCATCTTCGACCCTGTCTCTTATACAGGGACTGGGGGTGGACGCCGACGCGCTGGAGCGCTTCCTGCGAGTGCTCGCCGCTGAGGAGCTGCTGGTGGAAGGCCCGATCGGCACGTTCGGCCTCTCGCTGGTCGGCGCCGAGCTGTGCCGCGACGTCCCCGGCTCGCTGCACCACTTCGTCGAGCTGATGGTGGGGGAGTCGTACGCCGCCTGGGCCGGAGCCGGCCACAGTCTGCGCACCGGCGAACCGGCCTTCGCGTCGGTGCACGGCAAGCCGTACTTCGCATGGCTCGCCGACCGCCCCGAGGACCAGAGGCGCTTCAACGACGGCCAGGCCGGCCTGGTCGAACGCCGCCTCGAACCGCTGCTGGACCGGGACTGGTCGTCGGCGCGCACCGTGGTCGACGTCGGGGGCGGCAACGGGCGGCTGCTCTCCTGCCTGCTCGCCCGCCAGCCGCACCTGCGCGGTGTGCTCTTCGACCTGCCGCACGTGGTGGACGCGGCGCGGACCGCCGACGGCCTGGAGGAGCGCTGCGAGTTCGCCGGCGGCGACTTCTTCGGCGAGGTGCCGCGCGGCGGCGACGTCTATCTCCTCGCCCAGATCCTGCACGACTGGGACGACGCGGCGGCCGTGAAGATCCTGCGCCGCTGCCGGGCCGCGATCGGACCCGAGGGCCGCCTGCTCGTGGTCGAGCAGGTCATCCGCGAGGACGGCCGGCCGCATCCGGCGAAGCAGCTCGACCTGCACATGCTGGTCATGCTGGGCGGCCGCGAGCGTACCGAGTCGGCGTGGCGGCGGCTGCTCGCCGAGGGCGGCTTCGCCCTCGACTCGGTCACCGTCGCGGCCCGTTCCGCCCTGATCGAAGCCCGCCCGATCACCCACCAGGACGAGGAGGAGCGTTGAGCGTCCAGACGCGGCCGGACACCACCACATTGCTCACCGATCTGGTCGCGGCGCAGGCCGTGCGGACGCCGGACGCGATCGCGGTCTCCGACGGCGAGACCGACGTGACGTACGCGGAGCTGCTGGCCCGTGCCGCCGGCCTGGCCGCACACCTGCGCGCGCGGGATGCCGGCCCGGAGACCTTCGTCGCGGTGTGCCTGCGGCGGCGGGTGGAGACGGTGGTCGCGTTGCTCGCGATCTGGCGGGCCGGCGCCGCATACGTCCCCCTCGACCCCGACCACCCCCGGGACCGCCTGGCGTGGATCCTCGGCGACACCGGCGCCACCCTGGTCCTCACCGAGCAGTCCCTGGCCGGGACGGTCCGCGCGGCCGGCGGGGACCCGTTCCTCCTGGACCTCCCGCGCCCGCCGGCCACCGATGCGGCCGTCGGCGCGGCCGGCGCGGACAACGCGGCCTACGCCATCTACACCTCCGGCTCCACCGGCCGGCCCAAGGGCGTCGTCGTCACCCAGGCCGGCATCGCGAACCGTGTCCTCTGGGCGGTCCACCAGCACTCGCTCGGCCCGGGTGACCGGGTGCTGCACAAGACCGCCCTCACCTTCGACGCCGCAGGATGGGAGATCTTCGCCCCGCTGATCAGCGGTGGCACCGTGGTCCTGGCCCCGGACGGCGCCGAGCGCGACCCGGCCCTGCTCGTGGCCACCGTCGCCGACCAGCGGGTGACCGTCCTGCAGGTGGTCCCGTCACTGCTGCGGCTGCTGGCCGACGAGGACGGCTGGGCCCGCTGCACCGAGCTGCGACTGCTGTTCAGCGCCGGCGAGCCGCTGCACGCCGAGCTGTGCCGCAGGCTGCTGAACCGTGCCGACGTGGCCATCTGGAACACGTACGGCCCCACGGAGTGCTCGATCGACGCCACCGCCCACCACTACGACCCGGCGCAGCCGGCCGGACCGGTCCCGATCGGCACCCCGCTGGACAACCTGTGGTGCGTGGTCCTCGACGAGCACGGCGAGCTGGCCCCGATCGGCGTCCTCGGCGAGTTGCACCTGGGCGGCGTCGGCGTGGCCCGCGGCTATCTGGGACGGCCCGGCCTGACCGCGGATCGTTTCGTCCCCGACCCGTACGGCCCGGCCGGCTCCCGTCTCTATCGCACCGGTGACCGGGCACGCTGGAGCAACGACGGCAGCCTGGAGTTCCAGGGCCGGGCCGACGACCAAGTCAAGATCAACGGTGTACGCGTCGAGATCGGTGAGATCGAGTCCGCGCTCGCGACCCACCCGGGCCTGGCAGCCGCCGCGGTCACGGTGTCCACCGGGGGGACGGGCTCGCCCCGTACCGTCGCCTATGTCGTCCCCCGCGGCGACCCGGTGCCGGCCGGCCGGCTTCGTGCCCACCTGCGCCGGACCCTGCCCGACGCCTACCTGCCGGCGGCCTTCGTCGCCCTCACCGCGCTGCCCCTGACCACCAGCGGCAAGGTCGACCGCAAGGCCCTGCCGGCCGCCGACCTCGGCGTTTCGACCGGCCGCCCTGCCTACGTCGCTCCGCGCACCCCCGCCGAGCAGACCGTCGCGCAGGTCTGGTCCGAGCTGCTCGACGTCACCGACGTCGGCGCCGACGACGACTTCTTCCAGCTGGGCGGCTCATCGCTGTTGCTGACCCGCCTCGTCAGCCGGTTGCGCGCGCACTGGGGCGTGGACATCCCGGTCCGCGAGTTCTACCTGTCGGCGACCGTCGCCGCCCAGGCCCTCCTGGCCGGCACCGAGCAGGCCGCCGGGGTGACCGTGCCGGCCGTCCCCCGGGACCGGCCGTTGCCGCTCTCCTACAGCCAGCAGCGGCTCTGGTTCCTGGAACGGATGTCGCTCGGCAGCGCCGAGTGGGTGACCCCGACCGTGGTCCGGTTGCCCGCCGGCACGACCGCGGAGACCGTCGCCGAGGCACTGCGCCTGCTCGCCGATCGCCACGAGATCCTCCGGACGACGTACGCCGAGCGGGACGGCCGGCCCCGGCAGACCGCCGGGCCGTCCGGCCCGGTCGAGCTCACCGTGCTCGACTGCACCCGCGAGCAGCTCGGCGCCCACCTCGCCGCCGAGGTCGGCCGCGGTTTCGACCTGGTCGCCGGCCCGGTCTGGCGGGCGCTGCTCACCCGCCTCCCGGACGAGCCGCACCTGCTGCTGGTCACCGTGCACCACATCGCCTCGGACGGCTGGTCCTCGGCGGTGCTGGGCCGCGAGTTGACTCAGGCCTGTGCCGCGATCGAGTCGGGTGCCCGCCCGAGCTGGCCCGAGTTGCCCGTGCAGTACGCCGACTACGCCGCCTGGCAGCGCGACCAGCTGACCGGCGCCGACGCCGGCCGGCAGCTGGAGCACTGGAAAGACCGGCTCGCGGGCCTCGCTCCGGTCGAACTGCCCACCGACCGCGCCCGCCCCGCCTACCGCGACGCCGCCGGCGCCGCGGTCCCGCTGCGCCTGCCGTCGGCTGCGCCTGCCGTCGGCGGTCGCCCACGACGTCCTGGAGCTGGGCCGGCGCCACGGTGGGACGCCGTTCATGGTGCTGCTCACCGCGTTCACCGTCCTGCTGGCGCGCTACACCGGCCGCTGGGACGTGGCCGTCGGCACCCCGGTCGCGGGCCGCACCCGGCCGGAGTTCGACGGAGTCCTCGGCTGCTTCCTCAACTCGCTGGTGCTGCGCTGCGAGTTGCACGGCGGCATGACGTTCACCGAGGCGCTGGCCGCGGTCCGGCACACCTGCCTGGACGCGTTCGCGCACCAGGACGTGCCGTTCGAGCGGCTGGTCGAGGAGCTGCAGCCGGACCGCGATCCGTCGCGAACTCCGCTTTTCCAAGTGCTGTTCGAGCTGGTCGAGGAGGGCGTGACCAGCGCGCCGATGCGGGCCGAGGACCAGGAGGCGCTGCTCTCCGGCTGGGGCGCCGCCCGCACCGACCTCACCATGTACCTGCACCACGAGGCGGACGGCACGGTCTCCGGCGTCCTGGAGTACGCCCGAGCGCTATTCGACGAGACGACCGTCGCGCGGCTCGCGGACCACTACGTGACCC
>KL571484.1:873-4192 GCA_000715855.1 Actinoplanes liguriensis | reverse complement strand
AGAGATGTGTATAAGAGACAGCTACGTGACCCTGCTGGCCGCGATCGCCGCGGATCCCGCCACACCACTGTCCGACCTCGATTTCCTGGACGCGGCGGAGCTCGCGGTGGTGACCCCGCCGCCGGTCGGCGAGCTGGTCACCGGCGATCTACCGCTCGGCGAGGCGTTCGCGGCCCGCGCCCGGCTGACGCCGGAGGCGATCGCGGTGATCAGCGGCGGGGAGCGGCACAGCTACCAGGAGATCAACGCGAGCGCGAACCGGCTCGCCCACCTGCTGCGTGACCTAGGCATCGGGGCCGGCTCCCTGGTCGGCGTCTACCTGCCGCGCACCGCCGGCCTGATGCCCGCGCTGCTGGGCGTGCTCAAGGCGGGCGCCGGTTACGTTCCGCTGGACCCGGCGCATCCGGCCGACCGGCTGGGCTTCGTGCTCGCCGACACCGGTGTGCCGGTGCTTGTCACCTGCGCCGAGCTGGCGCCGCGACTGGCGGACGGCTTCACCGGGGTGGTCGTGCTGGTGGACGGCGACGACGCCGGACTGCTCGCCGCGCGGCCGGACACCGACCCGGTCCCGGTCGCCGGGCTCGACGACCGGGCGTACGTCATCTTCACGTCCGGTTCCACCGGACGGCCGAAGGGCGTCGAGGTGACCCATCGCAACGTGCTGCGGCTGATGTCCGCCGGCCACGGCCTGTACGGCTTCGCCGCCACCGACGTCTGGCCGCTGTTCCACTCGTACGCCTTCGACGTCTCGGTCTGGGAGATGTGGGGCTCGCTGCTGTTCGGTGGCGCGCTGGTGATGGTGCCGGCGGACGTCGCCCGCGCACCCGGCGAGATGCTCGACCTGATGCTGGAGCACGGCGTCACCATCCTCAACCAGACACCGTCGGCGTTCCGCGGCCTGGTCCGGCTCGCCGCCGAGGGTGACGAGCGGGTCGACCGGCTGAGTCTGCGCCTGGTGGTGTTCGCCGGCGAGAAGCTGGAGATTCCCGACCTGGCGCCCTGGGTCGAGCGGCGTGGCCTGGCAGCCCCGGTGCTGGCCAACATGTACGGCATCACCGAGACCACGGTCCACTCCACGTTCCACCGGGTGGTGGCCGAGGACCTGGTCCCGTCGGCGGCCAACCCGGTCGGCGTGCCACTCGCCGACCTGACCATCCACCTACTCGACCCGGCCGGGATGCCGGTGCCGATCGGCGTGCCGGGCGAGATCCACGTCGGCGGTGCCGGGGTGGCGCGCGGCTACCTGTCCCGGCCGGAGCTGACCGCGCGGCGATTCGTGCCGGACCCCGGCGGACCGCCCGGCGCCCGGATGTACCGCAGCGGCGACCTGGCCCGGCGCACCGCCGACGGGCGACTGTGGTTCCTCGGCCGGCTCGACGACCAGGTGAAGATCCGTGGCTACCGGATCGAGCTGGGCGAGATCGTGGCGGCGCTGCGGGTGCTCGATGAAGTGGCCGACGCGGTCGTCGTGGTACGCGAGGACGTGCCCGGCGACAAACGGCTGATCGCCTATTTGCGGGCTGCGGCCGGCGCCCGGCTCGACGTGGACGTGCTCCGGGCGACGCTTTCCCGGCGCCTGCCGGACTACATGGTGCCGGCCGCGTTCGTCCTGATGGAGAAGATCCCGCTGACCACGAACGGCAAGCTGGACAAGCAGGCCCTGCCGGCCCCGCAGGGTGCGCTGCGCAGCGAGCGCTACCAGGCGCCGACCGGCCCGCTGGAGACCCGGTTGGCGGAGATGTGGGCCGAGCTGCTGGGCGCCGGCCGGGCCGGCGTCACCGACAGCTTCTTCGAGGCCGGCGGCAACTCGCTGCTCGCGCTGCGGCTCAGCTCCCGGATCAGGGAGGCCTACGGTGTATAAGAGACAGGTCCGGCAGACCGCGACGCGGGTGGAGGCGCTGCTGCGCGCCGAGATCGATGCCATGGCCGACCAGGAGCTTGCCCGGATGGCGCAGCGATAGAGCTTTCATAGCCGCCGCTCCTACCTTCGGCGTGCGAAGACGAAAACCGTTCTGACCTGCCACATCGTTTCTCCGTTGCGAAGGAGACCCCATACCATGGTGACCAACATGGACCGCCGACAGCTGCTGCGCCTCTCCGCCGGAGCCGCCGCGGGCCTCACCGCGGCCGCCGTGCTGCCGTCCACGCCCGCATCCGCCGGCACTCGGAGCGGCCCGGCGCTGCCGGTCGTCCCGGGCATGTCCGGTGACGTCCGGGCGAACGAGTTCTGGTACCAGTTCGACGAGGTCCTCTACTTCGACAAGGCCCCGGAGTTGACGGAGGCCTACGCCGCGATCACGGCGAACTTCTCCGCACTGGAGGAGGGGGTCGCCTACTTCTGGCTGGAGCAGCGGGCCAGCGCCGAATACCGCGCCACCTACACCGCGGCCTGGCGGCCGGTGCGCTCCGCACTGAAGTACCTGATGGACACCCAGCTGTCGATCATGGATCGTTACTACGACTGCGACGAGCGCGGCCTGGAGCAGGCGTTCGTCGACTTCGGCCAGGGTATCCTGCTCGACCCGCGGCGTGACCCGAACCCGGTGCACACCATGGACGGCAAGCCGCCGGCGGGCTATCACATCTGGCACGCGTACATGCGGGCCGCGATCTTCCTGGGCATCTCGCCGGCCCGGTGGACGAGAATCGACAAGTACAACGGCATCGCCTGGCACCTGCAGTCGATCGCCAAGCCGACCACCACCGCGGTGTCCGCGCCGCTCGCCGCGAGCGTCGTCCGCGACGTCCGCGAGGTGTGGAACCGGCGCGGCTCCGAGCAGGTCGACCTGGCTTACACCTCGGTCCCGTTCCCGGCCGGCGTCAGCTGACCCCGCCGTGCTCCTGAGCCGGTGTGCCCACCAGGGTGCACCGGCTCATCTGTCCAGGTAGGCCAGGACCGCCAGGACCCGTCGGTGGTCGTCGCCCGACTGCGGCAGGTCCAGCTTCGCGAAGATCGAGTTGATGTGCTTGCTCACGGCGCGCTCGGTGATGTGCATCGCCTGGCCGATCGCCGCGTTCGAGCGGCCCTCGGCCATCAGGCCCAGCACCTCCCGCTCCCGCGCCGTCAGGGTGGCCAGCGTGTCCGTGCCCCCGACCAGCTGCGCGACGATCTCCGGGTCCATCACGGTCTGCCCGGCGGCGACGCGGCGCAGCGTGTCGACGAACTGGCGTACCTCGCTGACCCGGTCTTTGAGCAGGTAGCCCACCGCACCCGAGCGGTCGGAGAGCAGCTCCCGGGCGTAGAGCCGCTCGACGTACTGCGACAGGATCAGCACGGGCAGACCGGGCATTTCCACACCTGTCTCTTATACACATCTCT
>KL571484.1:0-625 GCA_000715855.1 Actinoplanes liguriensis | reverse complement strand
TGTGTATAAGAGACAGGTCGACCACCGCGATGTCCGGCTGGTGCTCGCGGAGCGCGGCCAGCAGTTGCTCCCCGTCCTCCACCGCGGCGACAACCTCGCACTGGTACAGCGACAGCATGTGGCTGAGCCCGTCCCGCAACAGCGCCTGGTCCTCGGCGATCACGACTCGCACGGCATCCGCTTCCTGTTCGTGCTCAGCTGCTGAGCTGGTTGGAGTCCTCGTTCCCGGCACAGCACGGCCGGGCCGGCGCCCGGGGCCGCAGAGGCTGAACCGAGTGGCGCCGACCCGGCCGTGCCGGGCAGTCGAACCGTACCGTTGCCGCGCCGGTGACCGAAGCCCGAGCGCCGGGGCGCGTCGAGCCGCCGGGCCCGAAGGCGATCACCCGGACTGGGCCGGCAGTTCCATGTGGACCACCGTAGGACCGTTGAACGGGCTGCTGACCGTCAGCGTGCCGTCGAAAGCCGACAGCCGCTTCTCGATGCCGCGAAGGCCGGTGCCCCCGCCGATCGTGGCGCCGCCGCGCCCGTCGTCGGCCACGCTGACGACCAGAACCGACCCGATGAGCTCGACCGTGACGGTTATAAGGGTGGCGCCGCTGTGCTTGATCTGTCTCTTATACACATC
>KL571483.1:18436-19844 GCA_000715855.1 Actinoplanes liguriensis | reverse complement strand
ATGTGTATAAGAGACAGGGCAGATCAGCAGCGCGCCGCCACCCGGGAAGGTGAGCCAGGCACGGCCCTTCTTCGGCACGTCGATCTGCGCGCCGGTGGCCAGGTAGCGCCGGGCGCCGGCGGTCAGCGAGCTCTTGGCCCCGCCGCTCCTCACGGCGACGGTGCCCTTGTCGATCGTGAGCAGCACCTTCTCGGTGGGCATCTCGGCCCACGCCGGGCCGGCGCTGAAGTCCAGGGTGAGGCCGCCGAGCACGACGACCAGCAGGAGGCAGACGAACGCCCACATCCGCTTCTCGAAGTGACGGTCGACGTCGAACTGCTCGTCCGCGTCCGGCGGGCCGGGCGGGACCGCGAGCGGCGGGTGCCCGGCGCCCGGCCGGACCGAGAGCGGGCTGCCCGGGCGCAGGCTCGGCATCGGCGCGCCGGGCCGGGCCTCGTGGCCGATCAGCGGCGGCAGGTCGGACGCGTCCGGGATGATCCAGAGCCGGACCGGGGTGCGGGTCTGCGCCACCATGCCCGGGGTGCCGTCGCCGACCGGGCCGACCAGCGTGCCGCGGCGCAGCTCGACGCCGTCCGGCATGGCGATCACGCCGGACTCGACCACCACCGCGTGGGTCGGGCCGTGCAGCATCACCGGGGCGCCTGGCTCCAGGTCGAGCGGGTGCGCGGCGGCGATCAGCGCGAGCTGCTGGTCCTCCTCCAGACCGGCCAGCGCCGGGGTGTCCGCGAACAGCGCCTCGGCCTCGGCCCGCTCCATCGGCGGCGGGCCGGGCAGCGGGCCGACCACGGTGGCCACCGTGGAGGCGGGCACGGTCAGCAGGGTGGCGCCGGCCGCGGCGTGCCAGTCCAGCGCGGCGCTGCGTTCGGTGAGCACCGCGGCCAGGCCGACCACGCTGCCCGGGCCGGCGTGGTGCCGGATGCTGCCGCCCGGGTCACCGGGGCGACGGCCGTGCAGGGCGCCCTCGACCACCACGTAGATCGCGTCCTGCGGCTCGCCGGCCAGCACCAGGTGACGGCCGAGCCGCGGGTGCTCCCAGGTCGCCCGGGCGGCCAGGGACTGCAGCGCCGGATCGGGCAGGCCGCCCAGGTCGGAGGCGTACAGCGCGGCCATCCGATGCGGCATGTCGATCTCCTGGTCGCGCTCCGCGGCACGGTGACGCCACCGGCGCCAGCCACTGCCGAGCCGGCCGAGCAGGAAGTAGAGCGGCGGGGCGACCAGGCCGAGGACCATCACGACGAGCAGGAGGCGGGCGGTGAGCCCCTCGAACCAGAGGCCGAGCACCAGGCCGGACACCCGGTCGGTCCATAGTCGGTAGCCCAGCGCCACGGCCGTGGCCAGCCAGAAGAGGGCGAGCAGGCCGTAGAGGGCGATCAGCCGGCCCTCCCGGTCCCTGTCTCTTATACACATC
>KL571483.1:14597-18202 GCA_000715855.1 Actinoplanes liguriensis | reverse complement strand
CACTGAGCCAGGCCAGCCCGCGGGCCCGCAGGTCCGGGATCTCCAGCCAGTCCATCAGCAGGTACTGCCCGTCGAGCGGCAGCAGCGGGCTCAGGTTGAAGAACGTGTGCAGGTAGAACAGGAACGCCAGCTTGAAGGCGACACCGCCGGTGGCCGGCACGGCCAGCCCGATCAGCTGGAACAGCCCGGCCAGCGCCAGACCGGTGGCCGGGCCGGCCGCGGTGACCGCGATCCGGGCGCGCCGGCCGGCCATCCAGACGTCGCTGGTGTCGACGAAGATCGTGGGCAGGCCGAAGTGCAGCATCAGGCCCGCCGACGGCACTTCGCGGCCGACCCGCTTCGCGGCGAGCGCGTGACCGAACTCGTGCAGGCCCAGCGCCACCACGTTGAGCAGCAGCAGGGAGACCGCGCCGAACAGGTAGGAATCGCCGGCCAGGAAGAGCGCGTGGCTGCCGTTGCGCCAGGTGAACACGAACAGCACCGCGCCGGCCAGCGCCAGCAGGGTGCCGAGCCAGACCGCCGGCCGGGTGAAGAGCAGCTTGCCGACGCTGTTGTAGAAGCCGGTCAGCATGCCGTCGACCGGGACCGACAACGCCCATCGGCCACGGGCCGCCTGCTTCGGCGACGGCCGGCTCAGGTCGCGCAGCGGCCGGAACGCGTCCCCGGGGAGGTCCTGCAGCATCCGGTTGCCGGCCAGGTCGGCGACGACCCGGCGGACCTGGTCGGGGGCGAGACGGCCGGCGATCCGGGCGAACTCGGCGACCAGCCGGGCCACCGTGCAGGTGCCGTCCATCATCAGGGCCAGCTGGTACTCCTCCGGGCTGAGCCGGAGGTAGCAGCTGCGGCCGCCGTCGTCGGGCGAGCGGAGCATCACGTAGCGGCCGCCGCGGACCGTGGAACGGTGCCGGACCTCGATGCCGCCGCGCAGCTCGGGACGGGCGCGGGCCGGGTCGAGCCGATCCGCGACGGCGTGCCAGAGACCGGAGTCGGCGGGGCCGGACTCGGCGCCCGAGGCCCGGCCGGCCAATGCTTCCCAGACGTTGGTCCGGGTCTCGACATACGTCAACTTGCAGGGCCTCTCACTCCGCCGCGGTGGCGGTCGAAGATTAGAAGGTCCCCTCACCAAACGCGAGCCCCGGCGGCAAGAATTGCCCGTTCGTCGTGAAGGTCCTGAATAGCGGCATAGGCAGGAATACGGCGGGTGACGTGCCCACCCCTGGTCACGTCACCCGCCGCAGCGAAAGGAATCGAAGTCTTTACTGGGACTCCTGCAGGGTGACAGTCACCTGCTTCTCGGTCCCGTTCCGGGTGAAGGTGATGGTCATCTTCTGCCCGACGGTGCCGGCCTGGACCGCGGCGACCAGATCGTCGGACTCGCTGATGTCCTTGCCGTCGACCTTGGTGATCACGTCGCCCTGCTGGATCCCGGCCTTGGCCGCGGCACTGCTCGCCGTCACCTGGCTGACCAGGGCGCCGCCGTTCTCCGCGGTGGTGACACTGACGCCGAGCGCCGGGTGGCTGACCTTCTTGCCGGACATCAGGGACTCGGCGACGGTCTTCGCCTTGTTGCTCGGGATGGCGAAGCCCAGGCCGATGTTGCCGGAGCTGGAGCCGGAGGTGGCGATCGCCGAGTTGATGCCGATCACCTCACCGTTCACGTTGACCAGCGCGCCGCCCGAGTTGCCCGGGTTGATCGGGGCGTCGGTCTGCAACAGGCCGGTCATCGTGGTGCTGGTGCCCGACTGCTGTTGCTGCTGGGACTGGCCGAACGGGTCCGAGCCCTGGCCCTGCTGCTCATCCTCGCTGCTGGACTCGATCGTGCGGTCCTTGGCGCTGATGATGCCGGCCGTGACCGAGCCCTCCAGGCCGAGCGGGCTGCCGAGCGCGAGCACGGTGTCACCGACCTGCATCTGCGAGCTGTCGCCGAACGTCGCGGCCTTGAGACCGGAGACCCCGGTCGCCTTGACCACGGCCAGGTCGGTACGCGGGTCGGTGCCGACGATCGTCGCGGTCGCCTTCTTCCCGTCCGCGAAGATGATGTTGACGGTGTCGCCGGTGGCGGTCGCGACCACGTGGTTGTTCGTCACGATGTAGCCGTCGGCGCTGAGGATCACGCCGGAGCCCTCACCGGTCTGCGTGGTGATCGAGACGACGCTGTCCTGCACGGCGGCGGCGATCTGCGCCAGCGAGGAGCGGTCGACCACCCGGCTGACCGAGGTGTTGCCGGACTTGACCGAGGTGGTGGCGTTGTCGTCGTGCACCGCCAGAGCGGTGGCGGCGCCGACCCCGCCGGAGAGCAGCGCGATCAGCACGGCCGCCGCGCCGGCCAGGATGAACTTGCGGCCGCGGCCGTTGCGCGGGGGCTCGTTGCCGCCCGGCTGGGCCCAGACCGGGACGACACCCTCCGGGCTGGTGGTCTGCTGCCAGCCGCCCTCGCCCGTCTGGGTGGCGCCGGGCTGGTGCCAGCCGGGGTGGTAACCGGGCTGCTGGTGACCGGGCTGCTGCTGGCCGAACTGCTGCCCGTACTGCGGATAGCCGGCATACGGGTTGCCGGAGGCCGGGGTCACGGAGACCGGCGTCTGCGGCTGCTGCCAGGGCGACTGGGGCGCCTGCGGCGGCTGAGGCGCCACCGGGGGCTGCTGGGGCGCCTGGTGGGCCCACGGGTTCTGGGGCGGCATGGGCTGCTGCTGCGTGGGAGCCGCGGACTGGTGAGCGGCCGGCGGCTGCACCGCGGTCGGCTGCTCAGACTCCACCCGCTCCGTGCTGCTGTTCTCAGCGACGGCGTCCGCGGGCCGCGGGTTGGTCTCGTTCTCGTTCATGATGACTACTCTGCCCCGTGCGACTCGTACCGAACTGTGCTAGTCCTGGATGTTTTCTGTGAACCCTTTATCCACATTCAGGGTCGGGAGGGTCACCCGGAAAGTGGCGCCCTTGCCGGGCTCGCTGACCACATCGACAGAGCCGTTGTGGGAGCGCACGATGGCCGCCACGATGGCGAGCCCGAGGCCGGTCCCGGTGGCCTCCCGATCGGTGTTCCTGGTGCGTGCGCCGTCGGCGCGGTAGAAACGCTCGAAGACCCGCGCCTGCTGCTCCTCGGTCAGGCCCGGCCCGGTGTCCGACACCTCGACCACGGCGTGGTTCTCCCCCTCGGCGTGCAACCGCAGCGTCACCGTCGCGTCGGCGGGCGTGTGCACCAGTGCGTTCGTGACCAAGTTACCGATCACCTGGCGAAGACGGGCATCATCCCCGTACGCCACCAGGCGCTCCGGGTCGTCGCTGATGTCCAGCTCGATCGTGCGGTCCGGCGCGGTCGCCCGGGCCGCCTGCACCGCGTCCATCGCCAGGACCGGCAGCTCCACCGGCGCCAGGTTCAGCGGACGCTCCCGATCCAGCCGGGCGAGCAGCAGCAGGTCCTCGACGAGCAGGCCCATCCGGGCGGCCTCGTCCTCGATGCGCCGCACCAGCCGGGCCACCGCCTCCTGGTCGGAGACCGCGCCCTGGCGGTAGAGCTCGGCGAAGCCGCGGATGCTGGTCAGTGGGGTGCGCAGCTCGTGCGAGGCGTCCGCGACGAACCTGTCACTTATACACATCTCTGAGCGGGCTGG
>KL571483.1:14207-14430 GCA_000715855.1 Actinoplanes liguriensis | reverse complement strand
GTGCGCAGCTCGTGCGAGGCGTCCGCGACGAACTGCCGCATCTTCTCCTCCGAGCGCACCGCGCGGCCCTCGGAGAGCTGGGCGAACTCGGCGGCGGCCTTGGCCTGCTGCTCGGAGGCGGCGCGGGCCTGGAACGACATCTCGATCTGGGCGAGCATCGAGTTCAGCGCGGTGGAGAGCCGGCCCAGCTCGGTGGTCGGCTCGCCGCCGTCCACCTCCGGGC
>KL571483.1:11843-13924 GCA_000715855.1 Actinoplanes liguriensis | reverse complement strand
GGCGGTGCGCTCGATCTGCAGCAGCGGGATCAGGCTCTGCCGGACCAGGGCGGCGCCCACGATCGCGAGCGCCAGCAGCACCCCGACGCCGACCAGCACGTCCACCCAGATCAGCCGCGCGACCACCGCGTCGACGCCGGTCATCCGCTGGGCCACGTGGATCACGTTGCCGTGATCATCCCGCTCGACCAGGACGCGCCACATGTACTTGCCGTTCTGCGAACGGGTCGTATACGGCCGGTCGGTCACGGCGTCGACCTGGGCCACGCCCTTCACCAGGTCCGGCAGATCTTCCACGGTCATCGTCCGGCCGGCCACGACGAAGCCGGTGCCGCTGACCGACTTGAAGGAGATCATCCAATCCATCGGCATGTAGACCTTGAATTGGGCGTCGGCCAGCGTCTCCAGGTCTTCCGAGACCTCCCTCAGCTGGGTGTCCAGCCGGCTGATCATGTACGTGTGCAGCGCGATCGTGCTCGCCGAGCTGATCAGCGTGAGCGCCGCGAACACCAGCACCAGCACCGACGCGACAAGCTTGGTGCGGAGCGAGACCTTGCGCAGGTTGGCCTGCGGCGGAAGCGAAACGCGCACCCGCTCGGTGATAGTCATCGCGGCGACCTAGACGGCTGGTTTGCGCAGCACGTAGCCCACGCCGCGGAGGGTGTGGATCAGGCGCGGCTGCACGTTGTCGACCTTGCGCCGCAGATACGAGATGTACGACTCGACGATGTTGTCGTCACCGCGGAAGTCGTACTTCCAGACGTGGTCGAGGATCTGCGCCTTCGACAGCACCCGGTTCGCGTTCAGCATCAGGTAGCGCAGCAGCTTGAACTCGGTCGGCGACAACTGCACCCGGCTGCCCGCCCGATAGACCTCGTGGGTCTCCTCGTCGAGCTCCAGATCGGCGAAGACCAGCCGGGACGGCTGTTCCTCACCGGCCGTGGTGCGACGCAGGACCGCGCGGATCCGGGCGGTGAGCTCCTCCAGGCTGAACGGCTTGGTGACATAGTCGTCGCCGCCCAGGGTCAGCCCGCGGATCTTGTCCTCGGTGCCGTCCCGGGCGGTCAGGAAGACCACCGGGGTGCGCTGCCCGCCCTCGCGCATCAGCCGGATGACCTCGAAGCCGTCGAGGTCGGGGAGCATCACGTCGAGCACGACCAGGTCGGGCGCCGCACTGCGGGCCGCGCTGACCGCGGCGCTGCCACTGGTCGCGGTGGTGACGTCGAACCCGGCGAAGCGCAGGCTGGCGGAGAGGAGCTCGAGGATGTTCGCGTCGTCCTCGACGACGAGCAACTTCGCCTCGCTCTGCTTGGGCTGGGTCTGAACGGCCATGCGGCCATTCTTTCCCCGCCCGCTGCGCCCCTGCTGCAGGCTTGCTGAAAATTATCTGTGAGGAGTACTTCGCCCGAAGGTTCTACGCAGCCAGCCGGTATCCGTGGCCGGCCATGCTCCGCTCCGCCGCCCGGGCCAGCGCCCGCCGGTCGGCCCCCGGCATCGGCCGCAACGCCGGCGCGGTGATCACGGTGATCGTGGTGCGGCGCACCCGGGCCACCCGCAGCAGCGACGCCACCAGAGTGTCGTCACCGATGAACGAGGCCTCGGTGGTGTCGTAGACGATCGAGGTCGGCACCACCGGGGCGCCCGCGTCGATCGCCGCCTGGAACAGCGCGGGACGGAACCGCCCGTGCTCACCGCCGCAGAACGTCGTGCCCTCCGGGAAAGCCGCGACCGACCGGCCGGACCGCAGCGCCCCGGCCACCTCGCGGACCGTCGCCGGTAGCTCCCGCGGCCGGGTCCGGTCGATGAAGATCGTGCCGCTGCGACCGGCCGTACCGCCGATGCCCGGCCATTCCCGGACGTCGTGCTTGGCCACCAGGCTCACCGGCGTGACCGCGACCAGCGCCAGGATGTCCATCCACGAGATGTGGTTGGCGACCAGCAGGCTGCCCGGGCGCGGCGCCGGGCCCCGCCACACCAGCTTCACGCCGAGCGCGGCCAGCAGGCTGCGGGCCATCCACCGGACGGCCTCGCCGCGCAGCAGCGCCACCGCCAGCGTGCCCGCCAGCATCACGGCGGGCATC
>KL571483.1:10870-11584 GCA_000715855.1 Actinoplanes liguriensis | reverse complement strand
GTGACGGCGGTACCGCGGGTCGAGCCGGTCCAGCGAGAACAGCACGTAGAAGTCGACGCAGTCGAAGTCCGGGTCGAAGGCCGGCTCGCCGCAGACCCAGCTGCCCACCCGCAGGTAGCCCTTGAGCAGCGGCGGCACCGCGACCTTCGGGTCGGCGACCAGGTCCGCCGGGGGCGTCCACGGGCTGCGCGGGCGGACCCGCAGCGCCGGCGGGGCCAGGTGCTTGTTGTTGATCCGCTCACGGACGCCGGCCGCCACCACGCCGCCGTCGGCCAGCGGCACCGAGGCGCAGCCGCCGAGCCAGCGCAGGTTGTTCAGGTGCAGGTAGCGGGCGATGCCGCTCCACATCAGATTCATCACCGCGCCGGACCGGTGGTCCGGGTGCACACAGGAGCGGCCGATCTCCACCAGCTGGTCACGCAGCGGGCGGAGGGCGCTCAGGTCGAACTCGTCGTCGGCGTAGCGCCGGCCGGCCCGCTCGGCGGCGCGCGGCGGCATCATCCGGTAGGTGCCGACCACGTCACCGGTGGCGTCGTCGCGCACGATGAGGTGGTCGCAGTAGTCGTCGAACTCGTCCACGTCGTGGCCGTCGACCGCGGTCGTGAGGGTCGCTCCGAGCTCGCCGGCGAAGACGTCGTGGCGCAGTCGTTGTGCGGCCTTCACCTGAGCCGCGTCGTCCGCGATGAGAAGCGTGTAGCCGCTGGTCCCGGTGGG
>KL571483.1:10369-10546 GCA_000715855.1 Actinoplanes liguriensis | reverse complement strand
CCATGTGATCTGTGTAAGGGTGACAACTGCCGATGGAGTGTCGCGTCAGGTGGCGATGCGTGTCCGGTTGATGAACGGCTTGTGCGATGGTCGTGGGATGCGTATCCCGGCACGCTTCAACGGCCCTCCCGGCACCGGAAACGGCGGGTGGTGCGCGGGTGTCTTCGCCACCGCCGC
>KL571483.1:5768-10099 GCA_000715855.1 Actinoplanes liguriensis | reverse complement strand
CGCCCCTGGAGACTCCTTTGGAGATCAAAGACGATTGTGTGTACGACGGTGACCACCTGATCGCCACCCTCGACTCCGGCGACCCGGGTCCGGGCGTCGAGGGCGTCCCCTGGGACACCGCCGTGACCGTCTCCCGGAGCTATCCGGGCTTCACCCACCACCCGTTCCCCACCTGTTTCGTGTGCGGGCCGGAGCGCGCCGAGGGTGACGGCCTGCGCATCTTCCCGGGGCGGTTGCCGGACGGCCGTAGCGCCGCGCCCTGGTCCGTTCCGGACGAGGTGAGCCCTCCGCTGATGTGGGCGGCGCTGGACTGCCCGGGCGGGTGGGCCGCGATCCGCGAGGACAGCCCGTACGTCCTGGGGCGGATCGCGGTCGCGGTCGACGGGCTACCGGAGCCGGGCGCTCGCTGCGTGGTGACCGGCGCGGTCGCGGAGCTGGCCGGGCGGAAGGCGATCGTCGACTCGGCGGTGCACGGGCCGGACGGCCGCCGGCTGGCGGTCGCGCGGGCCACCTGGATCAGGACAGCGTGAAACTCGGCTCACGCGCGATCAAAGTCTGCAAGTCCTGGTTGGTCACAGAGCGGACGTCCGGGCGGACTGCGCTCGCGCACGGCGTAGCCTTGTACCGGATCCTAGCCCGTTCCGCGTGACCCCGTACCACATGACGAGGTAGTCACGTGAGAACAAACACGGTGAAAGAGGCGAACGCGGCAGTGTCGACGCAGCAGACTTCGCAGGACAATCCACTCGCGGATTTCGGTCCCAATGAGTGGATCGTCGACGAGATGTATCAGCGATACCTGGCCGATCCGACCAGCGTCGACCCTGCATGGCACGATTTCTTCGCGGATTACAAACCGGCGAACGCGCCCGGCGGGATCGTCACCCCCGACGAGGCGACCGCCGCGAACGCGACGAAGAGCGCCGCCAAGGCGGGCACCGACGCGCCGGCCGC
Organism: Actinoplanes liguriensis; assembly: GCA_000715855.1. Classification (GTDB taxonomy): domain Bacteria; phylum Actinomycetota; class Actinomycetes; order Mycobacteriales; family Micromonosporaceae; genus Actinoplanes; species Actinoplanes liguriensis. The sequence continues at coordinate 9,145 of KL571483.1, read as the reverse complement.
CGCCACGGTGGCCCCAGCCAAGCCGGTCACCCCGCCCACCCCGGCGAAGAAGGCCGAGCCGGCCAAGGCCGCTCCGAAGCCGCAGGCGCAGGTCACCTCGGCGCCGGCCGGGGCGAAGACCACGGTCCTGCGCGGCGTCGCCGCCAAGATCGTGCAGAACATGGAGGCCTCGCTCCAGGTCCCGACCGCCACCTCGGTGCGCGCGGTGCCGGCGAAGCTGATGATCGACAACCGCATCGTGATCAACAACCACCTGTCCCGCGGGCGGGGTGGCAAGGTCAGCTTCACCCACCTGATCGGCTGGGCCCTGGTTCGCGCGGTCGTCGCGCACCCGGAGATGAACAACATCTACGCCGAGATCGACGGCAAGCCGACCCTGGTCCAGCCGGAGCACGTGAACCTCGGCATCGCCATCGACCTCGCGAAGAAGGACGGGTCGCGGACGCTGGTCGTCCCATCCATCAAGAATTGTGAGCAGCTCGACTTCCGCGGTTTCTGGCAGGCCTACGAGGACATCGTCCGCCGTGCCCGCCGCAACGAGCTGACCATGGACGACTACAACGGCACCACGATCTCGCTGACCAACCCGGGCGGCATCGGCACGGTGCACTCGATCCCGCGCCTGATGAACGGGCAGTCCGCCATCATCGGCGTCGGCTCCCTGGAGTACCCGGCGCCCTACGCCGGCATGAGCGACGAGACCCTCACCGACCACGGCGTCTCCAAGGTCACCACGCTGACCAGCACGTATGACCACCGGGTCATCCAGGGCGCGCAGTCCGGCGAGTTCCTCAAGGTGATGCACGAGCTGCTGCTCGGCGGCCGGGACTTCTACGACGAGATCTTCACCTCGCTGCGTATCCCGTACGAGCCGGTCCGCTGGGTCCGCGACGTCGCCCGCACCTCCGAGGGCCAGATCGACAAGGCCGCGCGGGTGATCGAGCTGATCCATGCGTACCGGGTGCGCGGTCACCTGATGGCCGACACCGACCCGCTCGAGTTCACCATCCGCAAGCACCCCGACCTGGACGTGCTCCAGCACGGCCTGACCCTGTGGGACCTGGACCGGACGTTCCCGGTCGGCGGTTTCGCCGGCAAGGAGAAGATGCGGCTCCGGGACGTGCTCGGCGTCCTGCGCGACAGCTACTGCCGCCGGATCGGCATCGAGTACATGCACATCCAGGACCCGGAGGAGCGCCGCTGGGTCCAGGAGCGCATCGAGGTCAAGTACGCCAAGCCGGACGCCGAGGAGCAGAAGCAGATCCTGCTCCGGCTCAACCGGGCCGAGGCGTTCGAGACGTTCCTGCAGACGAAGTACGTGGGCCAGAAGCGGTTCTCGCTCGAGGGCGGCGAGTCGCTGATCCCGCTGCTCGACGCGGTGCTCCAGGCGTCCGCCGAGGCGGGGCTGGACGAGATGGTGATGGGCATGGCCCACCGCGGCCGGCTCAACGTCCTCACCAACATCGTCGGGAAGCCGTACGAGAAGCTCTTCAATGAATTCGAAGGGTGGATGGACCCGAAGTCGGCTCACGGCTCCGGCGACGTGAAATACCACCTGGGCCAGACCGGCAAGTACACGACGCCGGACGGTCAGCACTCCACCCAGGTCAGCGTCGTCGCGAACCCGTCCCACCTGGAGGCCGTCGACCCGGTCCTGGAGGGCATCGTCCGGGCCAAGCAGGACCGCCTGGACCTGGGCCTGCACGGCTACACGGTGCTACCGGTGCTGGTGCACGGCGACGCCGCGTTCGCCGGCCAGGGCGTGGTCGCCGAGACCCTGAACCTCTCCCAGCTGCGGGGCTACCGCACCGGTGGCACGATCCACGTGATCGTGAACAACCAGGTCGGCTTCACCACCGCCCCGGAGTACAGCCGCTCCTCGATGTACTCGACCGACGTCGCCCGGATGGTCGAGGCCCCGATCTTCCACGTCAACGGGGACGACCCGGAGGCCGTGGTGCGGGTGGCCAAGCTGGCCTTCGAGTACCGGCAGACGTTCAACAAGGACGTCGTCATCGACATGATCTGCTACCGCCGCCGCGGTCACAACGAGGGCGACGACCCGTCGATGACCAACCCGCGGATGTACCAGATCATCGACACCAAGCGCAGCGTGCGGAAGCTCTACACCGAGGAGCTGATCGGCCGCGGCGACATCACCGTGCAGGACGCCGAGGAGCAGCTCCGCGACTACCAGTCCCGCCTCGAGGAGGTCTTCAAGGCCACCCGGGACGCGGCCGGCAGCCCGCCGCGGCCGCACATCATCGCCGAGGAGCCGGAGCCCGAGGTCGAGTCCGCGATCACGGCGGACATGGTCCGCGCCGTCGGCCAGGCGCACATCGAGCTGCCCGAGGGCTTCACCCCGCACAAGCGGGTCCAGCAGCTGCTCGACCGGCGCGCCAAGATGGCCACCGACGGCGGCATCGACTGGGGCTTCGGTGAGCTGATCGCGTTCGGCTCGCTGCTCGCCCAGGGCGTCACCGTCCGCCTGGCCGGTCAGGACTCGCGCCGTGGCACGTTCACCTCGCGGCACGCGTCGATCGTCGACTCGCAGACCGGCAAGGACTTCCTGCCGATCTCCACGCTGACCACCGGCACCGCGCGGTTCTTCGTCCACGACTCGCTGCTCTCGGAGTACGCGGCGATGGGCTTCGAGTACGGGTACTCGGTGGAGAACCCGGACGCGCTGGTCCTCTGGGAGGCCCAGTTCGGCGACTTCGTCAACGGCGCCCAGTCGATCGTCGACGAGTTCCTCTCGTCCGGCGAGGTGAAGTGGGGCCAGAAGTCCTCGCTGGTGCTGCTGCTCCCGCACGGCCAGGAGGGCCAGGGCCCGGACCACTCGTCCGGCCGCCCGGAGCGCTTCCTGCAGCTCTGCGCGCAGGACAACATGCGGGTGGCGAACACCACCACCCCGGCGAACTACTTCCACCTGCTGCGCCGCCAGGCCCTGTCCGGCAAGCGCAAGCCGCTGGTCGTCTTCTCGCCGAAGTCGCTGCTCCGGCACAAGCTCGCGGTGTCGTCGGTCGCCGACTTCACCCAGGGCCGGTTCCAGCCGGTCCTCGGCGACGCCGGGGTCAACGGCCAGGCCCTGAACGCGAGCTCGGTGAAGCGGGTGCTGCTCTGCTCCGGCAAGGTCTACTACGACCTGTTCCAGGCCCGGGCCGACCGTGGCATCACCGACACCGCGATCATCCGGATGGAGCAGATCTACCCGCTGCCCGTCGATGAGCTCAAGGCCGTCCTGGCGCAGTACCCGAACGCCGAGGACTTCGCCTGGGTCCAGGAGGAGCCGGCCAACCAGGGCGCCTGGTCGTTCGTCGCGCTCAACCTGCTGGAGCACCTGGAGGGCGTGCGCCTGCGGCGGATCTCCCGCCCGG
>KL571483.1:3852-5499 GCA_000715855.1 Actinoplanes liguriensis | reverse complement strand
GAAAGGGGGCGCTCCGCTTTCGCGGAGGGCCCCCTTTTACTATCCGGGCATGTACTTCACCGATCGAGGCATCGAAGAGCTGGCTCAGCGGCGCGGCGAGGAGACCGTGACCCTCGAGTGGCTCGCCGAGCAGCTGCGCACCTTCGTCGACATGCACCCCGAGTTCGAGACCCCGATCGAGCGGTTCGCCACCTGGCTTGCGCGCGACGACGAGGACGACGAATAAACCCCCATGGGGGGGGGTACGTCGTGAGCACGCCCGCCGCGGACGGAACGTTATCCACAGGCGGGACCTTCGGCCCGGCGATGTTCACGTCCGGCCGGTAGGTTGAGGGCGTGGCGCGGAGTGTCTATGTAGCGGGCCTGGGCCCGGGTGTCGGTAAGGGCACGGTCGCCCTGGGGATCGTCGAGCTGTTGTCCCGGCAGGTCGCCGGCGTGTCGGTGTTCCGGCCGCTGGTGCCGGCGGTGGATCGTGATCCGCTGCTGACCGCGATCCGGGAGCGTTATCAGGGGCCGGTGCCCCTGGCCGACTCGTTCGGGGTCACCGTGGCCGAGGCGTCGGCGCTGATCGCGGACGGCCGGCGGGAGGAGCTGATCGGCCGGATCGTCGAGCGTTACCGCGCGGCCGAGCGGCAGAGCACCTCCGTCGTGATCATCGGCAGCGACTTCTTCGACCCCGCCGACGAGGTCCGCGACGAGTTGCCCCGCGAGCTGGCCTTCAACGCCCGCCTGGCGACCGAGTTCGGCAGTGTGGTGATCCCGGTGGTGAGCGGCGCCGGTCGCAGTGGCGAGTCGCTCGCGGCCGCCGTCCGGAGTGCGTACCACTCGCTGGGCGACCTCGGCGCGACGGTCGCCGCGGTGATCGCCAACCGGGTTCCGCCGGCCGTCGCCGATGGCCCTGCGCCCGGGCTGCCGGTTCCCTACTGGGCCATTCCCGAGGTCGCGGCGATCGCGGCGCCCACGGTCGGCGAGGTCGCCGACGCGCTGGACGCGACGGTCCTCTCCGGCACTCCCGGCGCGCTCGACCGCGACGTGCTGGACTATGTCGTCGGCGCCGCGCACGTCCCCACCGTCCTGGAGCACCTGACCGACGGGGCGCTGCTGATCACCCCGGGCGACCGGGCCGACCTGCTGGTCGCCGCGAGCGCCGCGCACGCCGCCGGCACGGTCACCCTGGCCGGCCTGGTGCTCACCCTCGGCGAGCCGCCCGACCCGCGCATCATCCAGGTCGTCGAGCGGCTCAACACCGGGCTCGCGATGCTGGTCACCAAGGGCGACAGCTTCCACACCATCGCCCTCTCCGACCGCGTCCAGGCCCGGCTCAGCACACCCCGCAAGATCCAGGCCGCGCTCGGCGTCTTCGAGGCGAACGTGGACACCGCCGAGCTCTCCAAGGTCCTCGACGTCGCCCGGTCCGCCCGGGTCACCCCGCTCATGTTCGAGAACGACCTGATCGACCGCGCCCGCGCCGACCGCCGCCATCTGGTCCTGCCCGAGGGCACCGAGGAGCGCATCCTGCGCGCCGCGGAGACCCTGCTGCGCCGTGGCGTGGCCGACCTGACCCTGCTCGGCGACCCGACCGAGATCAACCGGCGGGCGCGGGAGCTGGGCGTGGAGATCGGCGACGCCCGCCTGATCGACCCGGCC
>KL571483.1:0-3642 GCA_000715855.1 Actinoplanes liguriensis | reverse complement strand
GATGTGTATAAGAGACAGCCCGTTACGCCGAGCTGCGCAAGGGCCGGGCGGTCACCCTCGATCTGGCGTACGACGTGGTGCGCGACGTCAACTACTTCGGCACCATGATGGTCGCCTCGGGGTATGCGGACGGCATGGTCTCCGGCTCGGTGCACACCACGGCGGCCACCATCCGGCCGGCGTTCGAGATCATCAAGACGGTTCCCGAGGTGTCCGTGGCCTCCAGCGTGTTCTTCATGCTGCTCGCCGACCGGGTGCTGGTCTACGGCGACTGCGCGGTCAACCCCGACCCGGATGCCGCCCAGCTCGCCGACATCGCGCTCTCCTCCGCGCGGACGGCGGCCGCGTTCGGCATCGAGCCGCGCGTCGCGATGCTCTCCTACTCGACCGGCAGCTCCGGCGCGGGCGCCGACGTGGAGAAGGTCGCGGCCGCCACCGCGCTCGTCCGGGAACGCCGCCCCGACCTGCCGGTGGAGGGCCCCATTCAGTACGACGCGGCGATCGACCCCGCCGTCGCCGCCACCAAGCTGCCCGGCAGCGCGGTCGCTGGGCAGGCCACGGTGTTCGTGTTCCCCGATCTGAACACCGGCAACAACACGTACAAGGCGGTCCAGCGCTCGGCGAACGCGGTCGCGGTCGGCCCGGTCATGCAGGGCCTGCGCCGCCCGGTGAACGACCTGTCCCGCGGCGCGACGGTCAAGGACATCATCAACACCGTGGCGATCACGGCAATCCAGGCGGGAGTGAAATGACCCGGGTGCTGGTGCTCAACTGCGGCTCCTCGTCGGTGCGTTACCGGCTCTTCGACGGCGACGACGTGCGTGCCAAGGGCCTGATCCAGCGGATCGGCGAGTCCGGCGGCGACGCGGCCGACCACGACGCGGCGTTGCAGGGTCTGATGGACCGGCTGGACCTGAGCGACCTGGCCGCCGTCGGGCACCGGGTGGTGCACGGCGGGGAACTGTTCACCGAGTCCACCGTGATCACCGACGAGGTGGTGGCCGCCGTCGAGGACCTGATCCCGCTCGCGCCGCTGCACAACCCGGGCGCGCTGGCCGGCATCCGGGTCGCCCGCAAGCTCCTGCCGGACGTGCCGCAGGTGGCCGTCTTCGACACCGCGTTCCACTCGACGATCCCGGCCGAGGGGGTGCTCTGGGCGGTCGACCGTGACCTGGCCCGGCGCTTCGGGCTGCGGCGGTACGGGTTCCACGGGACGTCCCACGCGTACGTCTCCCGCGAGACCGCCCGGATCCTGGGCCGCCCGCCCGAGGACACCAACGTGATCACCCTGCACCTGGGCAACGGCGCCAGCGCGGCGGCGGTGCGCGGCGGCCGGTGCGAGGCCACGTCGATGGGGATGACCCCGCTCAGCGGCCTGGTGATGGGCACCCGCTCCGGCGACATCGACCCGAGTCTGATCTTCCACCTGCACCGGGCCGGCGGCCTGCCGCTCGACGAGATCGAGGATTCGCTGACCCGGCACGGCGGCCTGGCCGGTCTCGCCGGCGCCAACGACATGCGCGAGGTCCTGGAGCGGCGCGCCGCCGGCGACCCGGACGCGGCGCTGGCGTTCGACGTCTACATCCGCAGGCTGAAGGAGTACATCGGCTCCTACCTGGCCGTCCTCGGCCGGGTGGACGCGATCACCTTCACCGCCGGCGTCGGCGAGAACTCCCCGGACGTCCGCGCGGCCGCCCTCGCCGGCCTGGAGCCCCTGGGCATCACCGTCGACCCGGCCCGCAACACCGACAGCGCCGTGATCATCTCGCCGGACGACGCCCCGGTCGCGGTGTGCGTGGTCCCCACCGAGGAGGAGCTGGAGATCGCCAACGAGTCCCGGCGCGCCCTCTCCCTAGCCCCATAACCCCACCGCCCAGCCCAGGCCCGACCCTCCACCCAGTCCCGCCGACCGGGCTCGGCGCTCGACGCAGCTCTGCTAGCCCCGACTCGACCGGGCTCGGCGCTCGATGCAGCTCTGCCGACCCTGGCTCGACCGGGCTCGGCGCTCTGCGCAGCTCTGCCGACCCTGGCTCGAACAGGCTCGGCTCTCCGCCCGGCTCCACCAACAGCGGCGAGGCCGGGCGGGCTATCCGTGAGCTCTACAGTGCGAGCCAGGCGATCAGGGCGATCACGACCACGGCGGCGACCACGCCACCGATGATGTAGGGCAGCTTGGACTTCGCGGTGTCCTCCGGTTTCCCGGTGAACGCCCGGAACGCCTCAGTGTTCCCGCTCGGGTCGACGCTGTTGTCAGACATGCGCCCGACCCTAACCAAGCAGCGCACGCTTCCGCCAAGAACGACCACACCCCGACGGACCCCCTGTGCGACCACGCTCTCCACACCCCACCAGCCCCCGGCTGGCACTCAGGGTCGTAATAAGGGCCCACAACAACCGTCAGGACCAGCCCGAACCCGGCACCACCACACCCACCCCGCCCCTGCAGGCCCCGGCTGGCACTCACGGTCGAAAAAGAGCCCACAACGACCGTGAGGGCCAGCCGGGAGCTGGTGGCTCGGCGCTGGCGTGAGGAGCGGTGGGCGGCGCTGGGGTGGCTAGGCGGCCGGGCTGGACTCGGGGAGGGGGTGCTCGATGACTACCTTGCCGAAGACGGCGCCGGAAGCCAGGCGGGCGAAGGCTTCGGGGACGGCTTCGAAGGAGTACTTGGAGTCGATCACGGGGTGGAGCTTGCCGGTGGCGCACATCTGGAGGAGTTCGGCCAGTTCGGTGGGGGTGCCCATGCTGCTGCCGAGGATCTCCAGCTGCATGGCGAAGACGCGTCGCAGGTCGACCCGGGCCAGGTGGCCGGCTGTCGCGCCGCAGACGACGATGCGGGCTCCGGGAGCGGCGCACTTCAGGGAGTGGTCGAAGGTAGGTTCGCCGACGGACTCGATCACCACGTCGACCCGTTCCGGGAGGCGGGCGCCGGGTTCCACGGCGATCGCGCCGAGCTCGCTGACCCGGTCACGTTTCTCCTGGTCGCGGCTGGTGGCGTAGACCCGTTTCCCGAGCGCTGCCCCGATCGCGACCGCCGCGGTGGCGACTCCGCCGCCCGCGCCCTGGACCAGGATGGCGCCGGCGTCGGCGACCCGGCCACGGGACACGAGCATGTGGTACGCCGTGAGCCACGCTGTCGGCAGACACGCCGCCTCGGCGAAGGAGACGCCGTCCGGGATCGGGATCAGGTTTTCCCGCGGGGCGGCCACCCGCTCGGCCAGCGTGCCCGGGAACCGCTCGGAGAACAGCGAATAGCCCCGCGGGTCGGCCTTGTCCTCGATCACCGGGTACACCAGCACCGGAGTGCCGTCCGGCGTGACGCCGGACGCGTCGCAGCCGAGGATCATCGGGAGCCGGTCGGCGGGCAGCCCTACGCCGCGCAGTGACCAGATGTCGTGCTGGTTCAGCGAACTGGCCCGGACCTCGACCGGCACCCAGCCGTCCGGCGCGTCGAAGGGGAGGTCGCCGACGGTCAGGGCGCTCAGCGGCGCGTCGGGCTGAAGCGAGGAGGCGTAGGCGGCACGCATCACCCGACCCTAGTCCGGCCCGGAGGCCCGCGCATCGATCGATCCAGGAAACCCGCGCCACCCCGCGCCACCGGCGGTCACAGGACAGGCCACACCACCCCGCGCCGCCCGCGGACAC
>KL571482.1:22968-26383 GCA_000715855.1 Actinoplanes liguriensis | reverse complement strand
AGATGTGTATAAGAGACAGACCCCGGCCGGTGCGCCTCGGAGCGTCCGGACAGCACCAGCATCAGCCCCGGCCGCAGCGCCCCGGTGTCGTCGCGGGGCAGGTGCCGGCGCAGGAAGTCGGGCGCGAACCCGGCCAGGTCGGCCTCGATCCGTGCGGCGTGCCCCTCCCCGAACCAGGCGCGCACGCCGTGCAGGTCGAGGCGGACGTCCACCGCCGCCGCTGCGCAGGCGCCCCGCCAGTCGTTCGCGAGGCGTGCCGCGGTGGCGTCGAGGATCATGCCGGCCGGCGACGCGTACTCCATCGTCCGCGCATACCGCTCGCGCGCCCATCGCCGATCCAGCTCCACCCGTGCCCTCCCCGTGGGGGTGGGCCGGCCGGAATCGAACCGGCGTCCTTCGCCCTGACAAGGCGACGCGACGACCTCTGCGCTACGACCCACCGCCGCGCAGTGTAATGAACGAGGGCGACGAGGCCGAACCGGATTCGAACCGGCGTCCCCTCGGTTGCAGACCGGGTGCGTCGACCTCTGCGCTACCGGCCCCGCCGCGCCGACGATGTTAGCGGGTGGTGAGGCGCTTGCCGTACCAGATCTCGATGTACGGGCCGGTGCAGTACGCCGGGATCTCCGCGTAGCCGGACCGCAGGTAGAGGGCCCGCGCCTCGATCAGGTCGAGGCGGGTGTTGAGGACCATCTCGGTCGCGCCCATCGCGGACGCCTGCTCCTCCAGCGTTGCCAGCAGGATCCGGGCGCCTCCGGTCCGGCGCCCGTTCAGGACGGTTCCAGGATCGACCAGCCCGGGCCGGGGACGAGCGTGCCGTTGTCGATGGTGTCGTGGGTGAGCAGGGCCCGCAACGGACCGGTCTCCAGCGCGAACTCGTGCCCGTCGTCGGCCGCGTTGAGCAGCACGATCAGCCGGTGGTCGCCGGCCGAGACCTCGTACGCCAACTGCTTGTTGGCCACGTGCAGCGGGCGCGTCACGGCCCGGTGCAACCACGGGTGGCGCCGCCGCAGGCCGATCAGCTGCTGGTTCTCGTCGTCGCCGTTCTCCGCGTCGTGCTTGACGCCCCGGAAGGCCTGCTCGTCGCCGGCGTAGATGCTCGGGACGCCGCCGGTCGTGAACAGCACCGCGAGGGCCAGCCCGATGTGCCGCCGGTCGGTGATGGCGCTGGCCAGGCGGGTCACGTCGTGGTTGCCGGCGAACGTCATCGGCGCGAAGTCCGCCGAGAACGTATCGTGCCGTTCCAGCGCCCACGCCAGCTCGAAGAAGTTCAGGTCGTTGAGGCTGCTCCAGATGGCTTTCCACAGCTCGTACTGGGTGATCGAGTCCAGGCCGCCGTCACGCACCCAGGCCGGGTAGTCGCCGTGGATGACCTCGCCGACGAACCATCCGCCGTCGATCGCGCCCGCGGTCCGCTTCCAGAAGGGCAACGGCACCGCGTACGCCGCGTCGAGGCGCCACCCGTCGACGCCGAAGTCCAGCCAGTGCCGCATCACGCCGGTCACGTACTCGGCGACCGCCGGCTCGTCGTGGTTCAGCACCACCAGGTGCCGGTGCCCCTCGAAGTTCGCCCAGTCGTCGCCGTCCCTGACGAACCATTTCTCGTACGCGGGATCGCCGAACCGCCCGAACCCGCGCCCGACGTGATTGAAGACACCGTCGAGCATCACCCGGATCCCCCGGCGGCGGCACTCGTCGAGCAGCCATCGCAGGTCCGCCTCGGTGCCCAGCCGGCGGTCGACGCGATAGTGGTCGACCGTGTCGTACCCGTGGGTCTCGGACTCGAAGATCGGCCCGAGCGCGAGCCCGTTGCACCCGAGTTCCAGCAGGTAGTCCAGCCACGGCTCGAGGTTGCGCAGGCGCGGCTCGGCGGGGGCGCCCGGGGGCAGCGCCTGCCTCGGCGCGCCCAGGAAGGTCAGGGGGTGGAGGTGCCACCAGATCACGTGCTCGGCCCAGTCGCTCATTGGTGCCCAACCCTACTGGTTTGAACCGGGACGCCGGCCATCCGTCGTAGCGGAGTCACTCCCCATCGACTCCCCCTGAGGACCACATGATCGGCAAGACGTCACTCATCGCATCGAGGGTGATCGAGGCGGGGCTCATCCTGCTCGGCATCGCCATCTTCAGCGTCGAGGACAACATCGGCTACATCCTGTTCTGGGACGTGCTCGCGGTCGTCTACCTGGCGATCCGCGTCGTGCGGCTCAAGCGCAGCAAGCGGGACGGCACGATGGCCTGGCTGAACCGGGGCCTCGGCGGCCGGCTCGGCCTGATCTTCACGATCGCGACCAGTCTCGTCGGCATCGCGGCCGGCCTGACCATCACGCTGAGCGACGAGGCGAACAAGTTCGACTCGGAGGTCTTCGCCGTCCCGTGCGTGATCTTCGCGTGGGCGATCCTGCACTTCGGCTACGCCGAGCGGTACGCGCGGGACTTCTACGCCGCGGACGAGTCGGAGCGCCCGCTGGCGTTCCCGAACATCGAGAGCCCGACGTTCATCGAGTTCGCGTACTTCTCGTTCACGCTCGGCACCACGTTCTCGGTGTCGGACGTGGAGACGCAGACCAGCGCGATCCGCGGGCGGATCCTGGCGCACAGCATCCTGTCGTTCATCTACAACACCGTGACGATCGGTATCGCGGTCAGCGTCATCACCGGCTGACCGTCCCACGGTCCGGCGGCGTGGCCTCCAGCAGGGGCCGCGCCGCCGCTCGGACACACAGCGGCTATAACAGGATCATGCAGAGTGAACCGGTGGTCGTGGAGGTCGACGGGCCGATCGGGCGGCTGACGCTGAACCGGCCGAAGGCGATCAACGCGCTCACCCCCGAGATGGTCACGATCATGCGGGAGGCGCTCGCCGAGTGGGCCGGGCCGTCGGCCGTGCGTACCGTCGTGATCAGCGGGAACGGCGAGCGCGGGCTCTGCGCGGGCGGCGACATCCGGATGATCCACGCCGACGCGGTCTCCGGAGGGACCGCGTCGATCGGCTTCTGGGCGGACGAGTACCGGTTGAACGCGACCATCGCGGCGTACCCGAAACCGATCGTCGCGATCATGGACGGCCTGGTCATGGGAGGCGGGATCGGGATCTCCGCGCACGCGTCGGTCCGGGTGGTCACCGAGCGGTCCCGGCTGGCGATGCCCGAGGTCGGCATCGGCATGCACCCGGACGTCGGCGGGTCGTGGCTGCTCTCCCGCGCGCCCGGCGAGCTGGGCACGCACCTGGCGCTCACCGGGTCGCCGGTCGGCGCCGCGGACGGGATCGCCGCCGGGCTCGCCGACCACTTCGTCCCGGCCGCGCTGCTGCCCCGGCTGCTCGCGGACCCGTCGTCGGCCGAGGAGCTGGCCACGACGCCACCGCCGGGCGATCTCGCCGGCGCGCGGAAGTGGATCGACGAGTGCTACGCCGGGG
>KL571482.1:21306-22838 GCA_000715855.1 Actinoplanes liguriensis | reverse complement strand
CGAGTGCTACGCCGGGGACGACGCCGGGGCGATCGTCGCCCGGCTGGCCGCCCATCCCGCGGCCGGCGCGCAGGCCGCGGCCAAGGAGATCGCGACCCGCTCACCCACCGCGGTGACGATCACGCTGCGGTCGCTGCGGTCCGCCGCCGTACTGCCGAATCTGGATCGTGCCCTTGAGCAGGAACTGCGGCTCTCCGCGGCGATGCTGCGCCTGCCGGACCTGGCCGAGGGCATCCGCGCGCAGATCATCGACAAGGACCGGCGGCCCCGCTGGCAACCGGCGACGCTGGCCGAGGTCTCCCCCGAGCTGATCGACGCCTGCTTCGCGCGGTGACGGGATCGGCCCGGCCGGCACCGCAACGGCAACCGAAGGCGACCTCGATGACACCGCCCGGCCCCGAGACTTCTGACCATGGCCACCTCGAAGAAGGCCCGCCGGGCCGCCGCACTGACCGTCGCGACCGCAGCCGCCGTCACGCTCGCCTCGTCGCCCGCCGCGGCGCTCACCACCCACGCGGGCCCGGCGCCGTCCGTGGGCATCCGCACCGACAAGACCGTGACCAAGGCTCCGACCGCGAACTCCGTCTCCCCGTCCTCGGGCTCGACCGCGGGCGGGACGACCGTCACGATCTCCGGCAGCGGCTTCCTGAGCCTGGACGCCGGCGACGAGAGCGCGGTGAAGTTCGGCGACGTGAACGCCTCGTCGTTCACCGTCCTCTCGGACACCAAGCTGACCGCGAAGGTCCCGGCCGGCACCGGCGGCGCGACCGCCGTGACGGTCACCAACAGCGTCGGGACCAGCACCGGAAAGGCCACGTTCACCTATCGCGCGCCGCTGACCGCGACGTTCGAGTCGTTCGTCGGGGCGAACCCGAGCGGTGGCTCGGTGGTGCCGGTGACGGTGTCGGGCGGCACGGTCGGCGAGTCGGCGAAGGAGTTCGCCGCCGAGAAGGTCACCGCGCGGGTCGGTGACACGACCGCGGTCGTGGCCTGGGTCGACGCGACCCACGTCAAGGTGACCGCGCCGGCCTCCATGAAGACGGTCGCCGTGACGCTCATGCTGATCCACGACGGGGTCGCCGGGCCGGCCTCCGAGTCGACGATCCGGTACGCCCCGGGAGTCACCGGCATCGTCCCCGCGAGGGTGTCGACCGCGGGCGGCGAGACCGTCACGATCACCGGTAAGGGCTTCTCCGACGAGGTCACCGGTGTCACCTTCGGTGAGACGAAGGCGACCAGTTTCGTGGTGAAGTCGTCGACCCAGATCACCGCGGTCGTCCCCGCAGGTGAGGGCGGCGAGGCCGTGGTCACGGTCGCGTCGGCCGGTGGCTCGGCGACCGGGAAGGTGACCTACCGGTCGCCGCTGGGTCTCACGGTCCCGGACGGCACGGTCGCCCGCGCGTCCGGCGGCAGCGTCGTCCTCGAGGTCACCGGCGGCACGATCGGCGCCTCGGCGAAGGAGTTCACCGCCGAGAAGATCAGCGCCACGGTCGGCACCACCAAGGTCGCGCCGGCCTGGGTCGACGCCACCT
>KL571482.1:18765-21119 GCA_000715855.1 Actinoplanes liguriensis | reverse complement strand
GCCGGCCTCCGCGGCCGCGGAGGGCAGCGTCACCCTGATCCACGACGGGGTCGCCGGGACCGCGGCCACGGTCGGCTACGTCCCCGTCGTGGTGAGCCTCTCCGGTGTCAGCGACAAGCTGGCCGGCGGCTCGAAGGTGACCGTGAAGATCGCCGGTGGCGAGGCGACCGGCGCCAAGGACTTCAAGTTCGGCAGCACCGCGGCGACCTGCACCTCGCTGACCGCGAACGCCTACTCCTGCGTCGTCCCGAAGGCCGACACGGCCGGCCCGACCTGGGTGACGTTCACCGCGAGCACCGGCACGGCCAGCCGCTTCACGCCGGCGGCGACGTTCAACTACACCGACCTGGAGTAGACCGCCCTGCCTACTTCGGCAAGGCTTGTGGGTCTCTGTCCCGCTGGCTACGAGTCAGGCCACGTGAGGCAGGTCTACTGCTGCCCAGCCCTCAACACCGCGTTGCGCGATGTTGAGGGCTGCGTTGTGGTCAGCGTGAGCAACGACCCCGCACGACCGACACAGAAAGGTTTCCTGGTTCTGCCGATTCCGCTTGTCAAGACACCCGCAACCATTGCAGATTTGCGACGTATACCGCGGATCGACTTGAATGAATGGCACTCCGGCCCGGCGGGCCTTGTAGGCCAGGAAGAAGCCGAGCTGCCCGAATGACCAAGAGTTGAGAGTGACCCGTTGGGGCTTTCGTAGCCGGACCCGGTCACGGATACCCGCCAAGTCTTCGACGGCGATTCCGCGACCGGTGCGTGCAGCCGCAGTCACGATTCTCCTGGAAATTGTATGATTGATGTTCGCGGCGTGACGCGCTTCTTTTCTGCGCCGCCTGTGCAGGAGTCGTCTCGCCGATTGAGTGTTTTTGTCCTGCAGTCTCCGACGAATACTCTGTTGCCGCTTCCGATATACGTTCAGGCGACTTCCTGAATGACATGTGCCATCGCTGGTATAAGCGATGTTCACTATGCCCATGTCCACACCGAGGAATCCGGCCGGATCGTACATGGCGGCCTCCGCCGACTCGACGGTGGCGTAAAGGAACCATCTACCATCCCGGCGTACAAGATCGCATTCGCCTATGGCAAGATTCGCAACCGCGCCGAGTTGCGCCGGCGATCCAGCAAAGATGACGCCTTTGATCCGGCCGGAAGTCGTCCAAATCGAAACCGTCCGCATGTCATGCTGCCACGACAACATTCGCGCGTCGTATGGGTGTGCCGCATCCCAACGGAACCGGATCGGCTCGCTCTCAATGCGTCGGCGTCTTTTGCTACCGGGCATCCCGTACCGGCCGCCTTTTATATTTACAGATAGCCCGCGATAGGCGTCGGCGACCTTCTTGATTACGTGCTGAGCGGCCTGCGCACCAAGTCCGTGCGATGCCTTGATCCGGTGGTAAGCAATTCGGCGCAGATCGTAGTTGCGGTAACAATCGATCTGTCGCGCCAGGAGAGCTACCTCAGATGCGGCGGAATTACACGCACGAAGCGTTTTCTCCAGAGCAACGGATTGCTCCGGTGTCGGCAACAGCTTTACTGGCACAACCAACTTCACGTGGGCACTTTAGCAATCATCGAACCACGCCAGCAATGGGCAATTGACTAGTCAATGGTCGCCGACCGAAAACAATCTCGTCGGCTGATCCTCCAGCGGGGGATTCGTTCCGCTCCGCTGTGACGGCGCGGCCGGGACCTGCCGGGTCGGCTACACCTCGCCCAGCGCTAAGGCGTTCTGGACTGAAGCACGCGGAGCGCCAGCTCGCCCCAGGAGATGTTCTCGCGCTCGAAGCTGATGCCGCGCTGGAGGGTCAGGTAGGGACCGATCCGGTTCCCGGTGGCCAGGAACTCCTCGTGGCTCCGGGCGCCGAGGATCTCGGCGAGCTGGCGCTCGTACGCCTCCAGCCGCTGCTCGCTCTGCTTCATGCGGGCCTCGATCGAGGTGCGGACCGCGGCAGGGTCGGCCCAGGCCAGAGCCTCGACCTGGACCAGCAGCTCGTCGCGGACCGTGGTGGCCTTCGGCTCGCGCCGGGTGAACTCGAGGAGGGCGGCTCTTCCCGTGTCGGTGACCGAGAAGAGCCGCTTGTCCGGCCGTTTGTCCTGGTGGACGACGCGGGCGGTGAGCAGCCCCTCGGCCTCCATCTTGTCCAGCTCGCGGTAGAGCTGCTGCGGCGTCGCGGTCCAGAAGTTGGCGACCGAGGACCGGAACCGTTTGGCCAGGTCGTAGCCGGACGACTCGCGGTCGATCAGTGCTGCCAGCAGGGCGTTCCTCAGGGCCACAGGCGAATCCTACGGGCCCGGGGCCGGAACTCCGGATCGGTCTTCTTCAGCACGGCGCGGCGCAGGACGCC
>KL571482.1:14492-18474 GCA_000715855.1 Actinoplanes liguriensis | reverse complement strand
CGCCCAGCCGTTTCGCGGCGGCGAGCGCGTCCGGGGACCTGCCCAGCAGGCTCTCGGCGAACGCGGTGGCGGCCTTGAGCGGGTCGTCATCGAGCGCGGTGACCAGGCCCAGCCGGTACGCCTCGGTCCCGCTGAACTGCTCAGCGGTCATGGTGAGACGCTTCGCGACGTCCGGCCCGACCACCTCGGTGAGGCTGCGCACGCCGGTCATGTCCGGGATGATGCCCCACTTGCCTTCCAGGACCGACCACTTCGAGTCCGGGGTGGCGTACCGGAAGTCGGCGGCGAGGGCGATCTGGATGCCGCCACCGTAGCAGTGGCCCCGCACCGCGGCGATGACCGGGACCGGCAGCCGCCGCCAGACCCAGCACGCCTCCTGGAACGTGTTGGTGCCACGCCAGGGCGCGGGGACGAAGGCTTTCGCGACCCGGCCGGGGGTCTTCAGCGTGCCGGCGATGTCGAGGCCGGCGCAGAACGACGGGCCCTCGCCGGTGATCACCACGGCCCGAAGGGTGCGGTCGCGTCGCAGCTCACGACCGGTTCGGATCAGCTCGTCCAGGGTGTCCAGGGTGAGCGCGTTGAGCTTGTCGGGGCGGTCGAGCGTGACCTGGGCGATGCCGCCGGCCTTGTCCACGCGCAGATAGTTCATCTCTCGTCCTTCGGCTCAGACCCGGGCCGCAAGCTCGGTCGCCTGCTTGATCGCTCGTTTGGCATCCAGTTCGGCGGCGACGTCCGCGCCGCCGATGACGTGCGCGGTCACGCCGCGCTCCCGCAAGGGCTCGACCAGCTCGCGTACGGAGGTCTGACCCGCGCAGAGCACGATCGTGTCCACCGCGAGCACCCGGTCGGCGAGGTGCAGCCCGTCGTCGTCGATCCGCCGGTAGTCGACACCGCGCAGCATCGTCACGCCCGCGTCCTGCAGCGTCGCCCGGTGCACCCAGCCGGTCGTCTTCCCCAGCCCCTTGCCGAGCGCGGTCTCCTTGCGTTGCAGCAGGTAGAGCTCACGCTTCGCCGGGGTCTTGACCTTCGTCGTCAGCCCGCCCCGTTCCAGAGCCGGGTCGGTGACACCCCATCGGGCCATCCAGCTCTCCGCCGATTCGCCCGATTCGTGCAGCAGGAACTCACCGACATCGAACCCGATGCCACCGGCGCCGATGATCGCGATGCGATCCCCCACCGGCGCACCATCGATGACCTGCTGATAGGTGACCACCGACGGATGGTCGATCCCGGCGATGTCGGGAATTCGCGGCTTGACCCCGGTGGCGAGGACGACCTCGTCGAAGCCGGCCAGATCCTCCACGGTCGCCCGGGAGCTCAGGTGCAGCTTCACGCCGCGGATGTCGATCATGTGGCGGTAGTAGTCGAGGGTCCACGCGAACTCCTCCTTGCCCGGAATCCGCGCGGCGAGGCGGAACTGCCCGCCGATCGCGTCCCCGGCCTCGAAGAGCTCCACCCGGTGCCCGCGTCCGGCCAGTTCGACGGCGGCGGCGAGTCCCGCCGGTCCCGCGCCGACGACGGCAACACCCTTCGCCGTACGCGTCGGCAGCAGCACCAGCTCGGTCTCGTGCCCGGCCCGCGGGTTGAGCATGCAGGACGCCCGCTGGTTGCGGAACGTGTGGTCGAGGCAGGCCTGGTTGCACGCGATGCACGTGATGATCTCGCGTTCCCGCTCCTGCGCGGCCTTGACCACCCACTCGGCGTCGGCGAGCAGCGGCCGGGCCATCGACACCAGGTCGGCGTCCCCGGCGGCGAGGATCTGCTCGGCGGCCTCGGGCCGGTTGATCCGATTGGACGCGATGACCGGAACTGATACCTCGTCGCGCAGCTTGCGGGTCACCCAGGTGAAGGCGCCCGGCGGCACCGACGTGACGATCGTCGGCACCCGTGCCTCGTGCCACCCGATGCCGGTGTTGAACAGGCTCACGCCCGCCGCTTGCAGGCCCTTGGCCAGCTCGACCGTCTCGTCCCAGCTCTGCGCGTCGTCGACCAGGTCGAGCAGGCTGATCCGGTACTGCACGATGAAGTCGTCGCCGGCCAGCTCCCGGGTGCGCTTGACGATCTCGATCGGGAACCGCATCCGCTTCGCGGCGCTGCCACCCCACGCGTCGGTGCGGTCGTTGGTGCGCGCGGCGAGGAACTGGTTGATCAGATACCCCTCGGAGCCCATGATCTCCACGCCGTCGTAGCCGGCGCGCCGGGCGAGCTTCGCGGCGCGGGCGAACGCGGTCGCGGTCCGGTCGACCTGGCGGCTCGACATCGCCCGCGGCCGGAACGGCGTGATCGGCGACTTCTTCCCGGACGCGCTCTGGATGAACGGGTGGTAGCCGTACCGCCCGGCGTGCAGCACCTGCAGCAGGATCTTGCCGTCGTGCTCGTGCACCGCGTCGGTGACGACCCGGTGCGCGTCGGCGTGCCGCCCGCCGGCCATCGTGCTGCCGAACGGCGCGAGCCAGCCGCGCCAGGAAGGCGCGTAGCCGCCGGTCACCATCAGGCCGACGCCGCCCTTGGCCCGCTCGGCGAAGTACGCGGCGAGTTTCGGCAGGTCACGCTCACGGTCTTCGAGCTTGGTGTGCATCGACCCCATCACCACGCGGTTGCGCAGCGTGGTGTGGCCGAGGTCCAGGGGGCTCAGCAGCGTCGGATACCGGCTCATGAGAGGCGACTATACAAAGAGTTGCATAGTAAAGAAAGTGACTATGCCTCGGGAAGAAGCTCACCCGGAAGGACAAGACCGCTCTGGTACGCCATCACGACCAGCTGCGCCCGGTCGCGAGCGCCGAGCTTGGTCATCGTGCGGTTCACGTGCGTCTTCGCGGTGAACGGCGAGACGAAGAGCCGGGTGGCGATGGCGTCGTTGGAGAGCCCGTGCGCGACCAGGATCATGATCTCCCGCTCTCGTTCGGTGAGCAGGTCCAGCGCGGGCAGCCGGGTGACCGCGGCCGGGCGGGCCTGGGCCACGAACGCGCTGATCAGCCCGCGGGTGGCCCGCGGGGACAGCAGCGCCTCGCCGGCCGCGACCACGCCGATCGCGGTGACCAGCTCGGCCGGGTGGACGTTCTTGCCGAGGAAACCGCTCGCGCCCGCCTGCAGCGCCAGGACCACGTTGTCGTCGTTGTCGAACGTGGTGAGGACCAGGACGCGTACGCCGGCGAGCCGCTCGTCGGCGCAGATGCGCCGGGTCGCCTCGATCCCGTCCATGTGCGGCATCCGCAGGTCCATCAGCACGACGTCGACCCGCGCGGTCAACGCCAGGTCGACCGCCTCCCGCCCGTCCGCGGCCTCGGCGGCGACCTCGAAGCCCGGGTCCGCGTCGATGATCATCCGGAAGTCGGCCCGGATCAGTGCCTGGTCGTCAGCGAGCAGTACACGGATCATCGATCGTTGCCCTTCATCGCGGGGAGGACGGCATGCACGCGGAAGGTGCGCCCGGGTTCCGGACCCGCGGTGATCGTGCCGTGGGCGGCCGCCGCGCGCTCGCGCATGCCGATCAGGCCGAACCCGGAGCCGGCAGCCGAGGTGTGGCCGACCCGGTTGGTGACGTCGACGACCACGTCGTCCGGCGCGAACTCCAAGGTCAGGATCGCGCTGCCGTCGCCGTGCTTGTGGGCGTTGGTCAGCGCCTCCTGCACGATCCGGTACGCCGCGAGGTCCACCACCGCGGGGAGCTCCCGGGGCGTGCCGCGCACCTCGTGCCGTACCGCGAAATCCATCGCCCGGAGCCCGGCGAGCAGCTCCGGAAGCCGTTCCAGGCCGGGCGCGGGCTCGGTGCTCGGCACCTCGTTCGGGTCGCGCAGCACCCCGACCACCGACTTGATCTCGTCGAGGACCGTGTCGGCGGCCTCCCGGATGTGCCCGAGAACCGGCCACACCTTCTCCGGCTGGTCGCGCAGCACGTGCCCGGCGGCGCCCGCGTGCACGCTGATCACCGCGATGTGGTGGGCGACGACGTCGTGCAGCTCACGGGCGATCCGCAGCCGCT
>KL571482.1:12653-14268 GCA_000715855.1 Actinoplanes liguriensis | reverse complement strand
CTCACGGGCGATCCGCAGCCGCTCGTCGATCCCCCGCCGGCGGGCCTCCTCCTCGCGGGTCTGCTCCGCCTGGCGGGCGCGCTCGGTCACCTCGGCGATGTAGGCGCGACGCATCCGGACGCCGTCACCCGCCCCGGCGCCGCCGAAGATCCACGCGAACAGGCCGAACTTGTCCGGCCCCCACCAGTGGGCGAGATCGGCCACCGAGCCGGCGATCATGACCACCGCCCAGACGACGCAGGCATAGTGCCAGGGCCGCCGGCGCTCGCCGTAGAGCGCGGCCGAGTAGGTGAGCACGCCCAGCGTGAGGAACAGCCCGGCCGGCGGCGGCCAGACCACCAGCAGCGCGATCACCGCGCCGGCCGTCGCGACCGCCAGGACACTGACCGGGTACTTCCGGCGCAGCAGCACGGCGACCGCGGCACCGGCCGCGATCCAGTAACCGTTGCCGGGCGAGTAGTCCATCCCGTTGATCCGGTCCACACCCACGGTGAGCAGCAGCGCGAGGATCACGTCGCCCACGACCGCGCGGCGGTGATAGAGCCAGGGCGGCACCCAGGCGGCGGTCGCTTCGTCGTGCATGACCCGACCGTATGCGCCGCGACCGCCCTCCTCGTCATGCTCGCGCAGTAACGCCGGTAACGCGCAATACCGCGTCCGCAGTACGCCGATGCCTGCGCCGACACGACGACGCCGCGCCCGGATCCCGGGACCGTGGTCGGCGTGGCAACTCTCCTCTACCGGCTGGGCCGGTTCTCGTATCGGCGGCGCAGGCTCACGCTCGCCGCCTGGGTCCTGCTGCTGGCCCTGTTCGGACTCGGTGCCGCGACGCTGTCCGGGCCGACCAGCAGCGCGTTCTCCATTCCGGGCAACGAGTCGTCGCAGGCGCTGGACGTGCTGGGGCGCAAGTTCGGCGCGGGCGCGGACACCGCCTCGGCGAAGGTCGTCTTCACCAGCGACGCGGCCCTGACCGACCCGGCGCGCAAGGCCGCGGTCGACGGCGTGGTCGCCGCGCTGCGGGACGCTCCGCAGGTGGGCGCCGTCGCCGACCCCTACACGTCGAAGACGGTCTCGCAGGACCTGCACACCGCGTACGCCACGGTCACCTACACGGTCGCCGCGGCGGACATCAGCGACGCGGCCCGGGAGGCGTTGCTCACCGCCGGTGACAGCGCGAAGGCCGCCGGGATCGGCGTCGAGTACTCCGGCGAGGTCACGCAGGAGGCCGCCGGCGGGACGTCCAGCGAGGCGATCGGCGTGGCCATCGCCGCCCTGGTCCTGATGATCACGTTCGGGTCGCTCGTCGCAGCCGGGTTGCCGCTGCTCACGGCCGGCATCGGGGTAGGTCTCGGGATGCTCGGCATCACCATCGCGACGGGATTCTTCGACCTCTCCGACGCCACGCCGGCGCTCGCGACGATGCTCGGCCTCGCGGTCGGCATCGACTACGCGCTGTTCGTCGTCTCCCGTTTCCGGCACGAGCTCGGGCAGGGTCACGAGGGCGCGGAGGCCGCCGGGCGCGCGACCGGCACCGCTGGGTCCGCGGTCGTCTTCGCCGGGCTCACCGTGGTGATCGCCCTGTCCGCGCTCGCCGTCACCGGCATCCCGTTCCTGA
>KL571482.1:11206-12440 GCA_000715855.1 Actinoplanes liguriensis | reverse complement strand
CGCCGCCGCCGGGACGGTCGCCGTCGCGGTGCTGGTCACGCTCACCCTGGTACCGGCGATCCTGGGCTTCGCCGGCCGCCGGGTCCTCCCCCGGCGGCCCCTCAGGAACGCCGGGAAGATGCCGTTCGGCGAGCGCTGGGCGCGGGGCGTCGTCAAGCACCGCTGGGTGGCCCTGATCCTGTCGATCGGCGTGCTCGCCGCGGTCGCGCTGCCCGCCGCCGACCTGAAGCTGGCGCTGCCCGACGACAGCACCGCGGCCCCGGCCTCCACCCAGCGCAAGGCGTACGACCAGCTGGCCGCCGGATTCGGGCCGGGCTTCAACGGGCCGCTGATCGTGGTCGCCACCGGCCGCTTCGAGGAGGTGCGGCAGGCGATCACGAAGCTGGACGACGTGGTCGTGGTGACGGCGCCGGTCCTGGACAGGGCCGGGGACACGGCGATGCTGACGGTCGTCCCGGCGAGCGCACCGACCAGCGACGCGACCAAGGCGCTCGTGCAGCGCATCCGCGACCTGCCGCTGCCGGTGGCGGTCACCGGCACGACCGCGATCAACATCGACGTCTCCGACAAGTTGACCAGCGCTCTGGTGCCGTACCTGGTAATCGTTGTGGGTCTTGCCTTTGTGCTGCTCATGCTGGTGTTCCGGAGCATCCTGGTGCCGCTCAAGGCCACGCTCGGCTTCCTGCTCTCGGTGGCGGCGGCGTTCGGCGCGCTGGTTGCGGTCTTCCAGAAGGGACACCTCGCGGGGCTGATCGGGCTGGACACCACCGGGCCGATCGTGAGCATCATGCCGATCTTCCTGATCGGGATCCTTTTCGGTCTGGCGATGGACTACGAGGTGTTCCTGGTGACCCGGACGCGGGAGGAGTTCGTGCACGGGGCGGCACCGGACGACGCGGTGGTGACCGGCATGCGGCACGGCGCGCGGGTGGTCACGGCGGCCGCGCTGATCATGATGAGCGTCTTCGCCGGCTTCATCCTGGCCGACGACCCGATCATCAAGGGGCTCGGTTTCGGGCTCGCCTTCGGCGTCGCCGTGGACGCTTTCGTGGTACGCATGACCATCGTGCCCGCCGTGCTCTCGCTGCTCGGGCGAGCGGCCTGGTGGCTGCCCCGCCCGCTGGACCGGCTGCTGCCGGACGTGGACGTGGACGGCGAGGGCCTGGCCCGGCACCTGGCGCCGGAGCTCGTCGCCGCCGGCGCCTGAGCCCACGATCCTGCCCGCCGATCGGCG
>KL571482.1:8347-11063 GCA_000715855.1 Actinoplanes liguriensis | reverse complement strand
CCGCCCCGCCGATCGGCGGGCAGGATCCGCCGCGTGGCGGTGTCCTGGATCACCGCGCCGAAACAGGATGAGCATCACGTCGCAACAAGCCCGTTCGCGCCAAGCCCGGAGGTTCCCGTGACGACACCGATCGGCCCGCCGCCGCCCTTCGACCCCGAGCTCGCCGCCGCGCTCGACGTCATCGGCGCGCATCTCCCGAGCTCCGTGACCGCCGACATGATCCAGCCGATGCGGGAGGGCGCCCTCACCGCGGTCGCCGGGGAGCCGGACCTGACCCGCGGCGGCACGTTCACCGTCACCCGGCGCGCGGTGCCCGGCCCGGCCGGCGACCCCGACGTCGAACTGCTGATCCTGACCCCGCACGACGCCGATCACCCGCTGCCCGGGATCTACCACATCCACGGCGGCGGCATGATCGTCGGCGACAGCACCACCGGCGTCGACGTGCTCCAGGACTGGGCCACCGAGGTGCCGTCGGTGATCGTCTCCGTCGAATACCGGCTGGCGCCCGAGCACCCGCACCCCGCGCCGGTCGAGGACTGCTACGCCGGCCTGGAATGGACCGCCAAGCACGCCGCCGAGCTGGGCATCGACCCGTCGCGGCTGATCGTGGCGGGCGCCAGCGCCGGTGGCGGGCTGACCGCGGCGGTCGCGCTGCTCGCCCGGGACCGCGGCGGGCCGGCGCTCGCCGGGCAGCTGCTGCTCTGCCCGATGCTCGACGACCGCAACGACACCCCGTCCACGCTGCAGATGGCCGGCCGCGGGGTCTGGGACCGGACCGCGAACGACACCGGCTGGACCGCGCTGCTCGGCCCGGCCCGCGGTGGGCCGGACGTGTCGCCGTATGCCGCACCGGCCCGCGCCACCGACCTGTCCGGGCTGCCGCCGGCGTTCATCGACGTCGGCTCGGCGGAGACGTTCCGGGACGAGGACGTCGCCTACGCCACCCGGATCTGGCAGGCCGGCGGGCAGGCCGAACTGCACGTGTGGCCGGGCGGCTTCCACGGGTTCGACCTGCTCGTGCCGCAGGCCGCGATCTCCCGGGAGGCCCGCGCCGCACGTCTGCGCTGGCTGCGCCGCCTGCTGGGCGCTTAACCCGGGATCCGGCCGGAGACCGGGCCGCGCGTCACCGCCTGCTGGGCGCTCGAGCCGGGAGGTGGCCGGGAGGCCGGGCCGCGGGAGAGGATGGCTCCGTGAGGGATCTCGCCGCCCGGCTCACCGCGCTCGACCCCGACGCCGGGGCGGCGCTGCGGGTCATCGCGTACTTCGACAGGTTGACCGAGGGCCGCGCCGGGCTGGAGGCGATCGTCCGCGGCGCCGCCGTCCTGGCCGGCTGCCCGGCCCGGCTCTCCGACGACCACCGGCGCCTCCACCTGCGCGTGCACCCCGACGGCACGGACGCCACCGCCGCGCCGGCCGACCCGGCGTGGATGTCGGCTCCGGTCGGCGACGGCAGCGTCCTGTGGCTGGAACGCCCCGGCCCGCCCGGCCCGGTCGACGCGATGATCCTGGAACGCGCCGCCGGCGCCGCCCGCACGGTCCTCGACCGCACCCGCATCCACCCGGCCGCGCTGCTCGACCTGGTCCTCGACGCGGACGCGCCGGAACCCTCCCGGCTCCAGGCCGCCGCCCGGCTCGGCCTCACGGCGAATTCACGCGTACGGGCAGCAGCCCTCCCGGGCGGCAAAGCCCACCTGATGACCGAGACCGATCCCCCGCTCGACCCGCAGGCGCGCGCCGGAATCGGCCCGGCCGGACCGATCGCCGCCCTGCCCGCGTCCTACGCCGAGGCCCGCACCGCGCTGCGCTTCACCGCCGAGGGCACCGGGCGCGACCCCGGTCCGCGCGTGGTCCACGCCGAGGACCTGGGTGGGCTCGCCCTGCCGGCCGCCGTGGCGGAACCCGTCCCGGACGTGCAGGCGCTGACCCGCGTGGCGGCGACCGCGCCCTGGGCGCTGGCCACTCTGGATGCGGTCGCCGAGGCACCCAGCCTGCGGGCCGCGGCCACCGCGCTGCGGGTGCACCACTCCACGTTGCAGGAACGCCTGTCCCACATCGATCACGTGCTGGGCTGGGACTTCCGCACCCCGCACGGCCGTCTCCGTCTCCAGCTGGCCCTCGCCCTGCGCCGCCTCACCCGCTCGGCATAGGGTCGCGGAACAGGAAGCCGTTGTCCCGGAACGCGTCGAGCATGGCGCCCTCGCTGCCCTGTGGGCCCTGCATGTAGCACGAGACGGGGTCGGTGCTGTCCTCCCACCAGATCGCCCACTTGTTCTTCCCGGCGCCGGTCAGCCCGTAGCTGTAGAAGCGGCCGTGGCGGCCGGAGTCCTCCCGGTACCACCAGTTGCGCCAGCCGCCGAACTCCTCCAGCTTCTTGTTCTCCTCGGACGCCGGTCGATTGCCGGGCGTCCGCATCGTGTCCACGTCGGTCCACTGTGCGCAGAGCATGTCGATGTCGTCCGTGATCGTGCACCTGTCCCGGGATCGCTGGGCGTCCCTCTTGTCACGGTCCTTTCCGCAGGTCACTTTCGGCCAGAAGGCCTCGTACTGCTGCTGGAGCGAGAGAGCCGCCACCGCGGTGGACCCGCGCGGCGGTGAGGTGGACGCGTCCCCGCCCTGTCCCCCGGAGCTGCTGGACAGGCCGGGGGCGACCCAGATGACCACCACGGCGGCCGCGATCGCCAGGACCAGGGCGGCGACCGCCTTGGCGGGCTTC
>KL571482.1:3745-8083 GCA_000715855.1 Actinoplanes liguriensis | reverse complement strand
GAACAGCAGCTGCCGCGCCTGGGCCGCGGTCGGGCGGCGGTCCGGGTTCTTGCGCAGGCTCACCCGTACGCTGGTCAGCAGTGGATCCTCGAGGCCGTCGAGCCGGGGCGGGCGATTCAGGATCGCGTGGGCCACCTGCTCACGGGTGTCCCCAGGAAACGCCTTCTCGCCGGTGGCCGCGAACACCATGGTCGATCCCCAGGCGAACAGGTCGACCGCCGGGGTCAGCGGCTTGTTCGTCAGCTGCTCCGGAGCCATGTACGGAAACGTGCCGGCGATCTCCCCCACCCGGTGCGTCGAGTCGAGCGCCTGCGCGATGCCGAAGTCGATCACCCGGGCGCCGCCCTGGCCGAGGATGATGTTGTCGGGCTTGAAGTCGCAGTGGATGATGCCGGCCTGGTGAATCGCCTCCAGGGCGGTGAGCACCTGCATCGCCACCTGCAGCAGCTGGCTGTCCACCAGCGGGCCGTCCTGCCGCACGTGCTCGGTGAGCGTGAGCCCCTCGATGTATTCGCTGACGATGTACGGCGGATCACCCACCACATCAAAGTCGAGCACCTTGGCGGTGACGAACTGGGCGACCTTGCGGGCGTTCGCGAGCTCCCGGTCGAGGTTGCGCTTGAGCACACCGCTGGAGTCCCAGTCCACTCGGAGGACCTTCACCGCGACCCGCTTGCCGTCCGGGTCGACGGCCAGGTAGACCTCGCCCTGCCCACCCCGCCCGAGCCGCGCGAGCGTCGTGTACGGCCCGATGTGCGACGGATCGAGCGGCCCCAGCTTCAGCGGTCGCGACATGGCGCCTCCATGGCAAACGAGCACCCATTGTGCGCAGTCCGTCACAATGAGCGCAACCACGTCAGGTTCGAGCGGCGAACGCCTCCCGGGCGGCGAGCAGGTCGTGCATGTGGCCGGCACACCACGCGCGGGCGGCATCGACCAGCGTGAGCAGGCGGCGCCTGCCTTTACCGCGGGCTGATCGTCGTCCGGCCGCCCGGCGCCCCGTAGAGCCACAAGGTCCCGGGCGGTGGCGGCGGCAGCGTGCCCCGCAGCAGCGCGCCCAGGGCCTGGCCGAGCTCGGCGATCGGGCCCACGTCGTACGCGTGATCGCCCCGGAAGATCAGGTGCCAGTCGTCGTTCTGGCCGGGTGTCCGGGGCGGCCGCTCCCGCAGGCGCGCCGCGGTCTCCTCGAGGAGCTCGGCGAACTCCTCCCGGTCGTCAGCGCCGAGCCGGAGCGCGACGTCGAAGAACAGGTCGCTGACCATCGCCTGCGTGCGCAACTCCTCCACGCAGGCGTCCCACCACTGCGGCCGGTGCTCGGGCGGGATGCCCTCGACATCCCGCAGGAGCTGGCCGAGCAGAATCGACAGGGCGCCGTCGTACGCCCAGATCTCGCGCGCCGGGTCCGGAAGGTCCGGCGGCGGTCCCCCATAGCAGCCGATCGACCTGGTTTTGCTCACCGATCCATGGTCGCGTATTCGCGCTCAGGGCACGAGGATCAACCGGATCGGATTACCCTCCTTCTCGTCGAGCTGCCGGACCGCCTCGGCGGCCTGGGCCAGGGGCAGGATCCCGCTGACCGACCGGGAGAACTCCAGGCGGTTCAGCGCGACCAGGGACAACAGCTCCAGGACGCTCTCCGGGCCGGAGCCGTAGTGCCCGCGGACCTGCTGCTCCAGGTAGCTGAAGCGGGTGCCGTCCGGGATGGTCAGCGGCTGGTCGGTGAGCCCGACCAGGATCAGCTTGCCCCAGCGCGCGAGGCTGCGCGACGCCTGCACGCGCACCTGCGGAACCCCGGCGAAGTCGAACGCGAACGCCAGCCCCTGTCTCTTATACACCGCCGGTGGCCTCGCCGATCAGGCTCGCGAACTCCGGGTCGGCCGGGTCGAGGGCCAGGTCGGCGCCGAAGTGCAGGGCACGCTCGCGGGCGCCGGGCAGCGGGTCGACCGCGATGATCGGGGCCGCGCCGACCATCCGGAGCAGCTGGACGGCGTGCGCGCCGAGCCCGCCGACACCCCACACGCCGACCGCACGGGCGGCCTGCACGCCGGCGGTCGTGGTGATTGCCGCCCACGGGGTGGAGACGGCGTCCGGGATGAAGCAGGCCTGCTCGAACGAGAGCGTGTCCGGGATCGGGACGACGGTGGCCGCGCTGGAGACGGCGTACTGCGCCCAGCCGCCGTCGTAGTCGACGCCCCGGGTCAGCACGGTCCCGCCGCCGAACTCGCCGGCCTGCAGCAGCACCCGCTCGCCGACGGTCAGCCCGGTGACCCCGGCGCCGACCTCGTCGATGACGCCGGCCGTCTCGTGCCCCAGGGTGACGCTGTCACCGGCGAGGTAGAGCGGCTTGAGCATGCCCTGGATCAGGTGCACGTCGGAGAGGCACACGCCGGCGGCGCGTACCGCGATCCGGACCTGGCCGGGCCCGGCGTGCGGCTCGTCCACCTCCTCGACGGCGAACTTCCCGGTGGAGACGTTCAGACGGCCAGCGAGCATTTCCCGATTCCTCCGACTTTCGACATCCTTTGATCAATGCGTACCACGAACCGGGCCGGTCCGTACCAGGGACGTGCCAGCCGGATGCCAGCCGCGCCGGTCACGCTGCGGCCATGGATGCGATGAGTGGCAGGGTCACCTCGGAAGACGGAACGACCATCACCTTCCTGGAGTACGGCGCGGGCCCCGGACTGGTGATCATCCCCGGCAACAACCGGCGGGCCCACCACTACGCCGCGCTGGCCGGGCTGCTCGCCGACAGCTACCGGGTGACCGTCATCGACCGCCGGGGCCGCGGGCAGAGCGGGCCGCAGGGACCGGACTACCGCATCGACCGGGAGGCCGAGGACGTGCAGGCGGTGATGGCGGCGCGCGGCGCGACGTGGCTGTTCGGGCACAGCTACGGCGGGCTGATCGGGCTGCACGCGGCACTGCTGCAGCCGCCGGCCGCGCTCGCCGTCTACGACCCCGGGGTCAGCCTCGACGGGTCGTTCCCGGCCGGCTGGCTGCCCCGGTTCACCCGCCTGCTCGACGAGGGGCGGCACACCGCGGCGATGACCACGTTCCTGCACGAGACCCGGCTGACGCCGCTCGGCAACGCTCCTAAGCTGGTGTTCCGGGCGCTCGCGTTCATGCTGCTGCGCGGCTCCGACGGGCCCGACACCAGGGCGATGATGCCGACCACGCCCGGTGAGGTCGGCGAGGTGGTGCGCCTCGACTCGGACGGGTCGCGCTACGCCGCGATCACCTGCCCGACGCTGCTGCTCGGCGGGGGCGCGGCTCCGGCGTACCTCCGCAATGTCCTTCCGCGGCTCGCGCAGATCATTCCGGACGCCCGGTACGACATCATCGACGGTCTCGACCACAACGCCCCGGATCTGAACGCCCCGGAGGCCGTCGCCGGACGGCTCGCCGCCTTCATGAGGCGTACGTCACCGGTGTGAACAACCGCGGCGATCCGCCGTCTTTCGCTGCATGACGTCGCTGATCACCACCCCGTTCACCGCCACCAGCACCGCGGCCGAGATCCTCGCCGGTGTCGACCTGACCGGACGGCGCTACCTCGTCACCGGCGGCACGTCCGGAATCGGTCAGGCCACCGTCACGGCCCTGACCGACGCCGGTGCGACGATCATCGCACCGGCCCGGAAGGACTTCGACCTCACCGACCTGACGGCGGTCCGGGCGTTCGCGGAGAGCTGGGACGGCCCGCTGCACGGCATTGTCGCCAACGCCGGCATCATGGCCGTCCCCGAGCGGCGGCTCGCCCCGAACGGCTGGGAACTGCACCTCGCCACGAACTTCCTCGGACACTTCGCCCTGATCACCGGCCTGCACGAGAACCTGCGCGCGGCCGGTGACGCCCGGGTCGTGATCCTCAGCTCCGGCATTCAGGTCAAGGTTCCGTTCGACTTCGAGGACCCCAACTTCCAATTTCGGGCGTACGACCGCTGGACCGCCTACGGGCAGTCGAAGACCGCCGACGCCCTGCTCACCACGGCCCTGGCCCGCCGCTGGGCGGTGGACGGGATCACCGCGAACTCCGCCGACCCCGGCTACGTGAGCACCGGTCTCCAGAAGCACCTGACCGAGGATGATCTGCGCGGCTTCGGCATGATCGACAGTTCCGGCAACCCGCTGACGCCGGACTACTTCTCGACACCCGGGCAGGCGGCCGGGAACACCGTGCTGCTCGCCGCGTCGCCGCTGCTCGACGGCGTGACCGGGCGGTACTTCATCTACAACCAGGAAGCGCCGGCCGTGCCCGGCGGCCCGGACCGGACGAGCGGCGTCGCCGAGTGGTCCACCGACCCGGCCCTCGCCGAGCGGCTGTGGGCGCTGGCC
>KL571482.1:0-3551 GCA_000715855.1 Actinoplanes liguriensis | reverse complement strand
GAGATGTGTATAAGAGACAGGGTCCAGGCGGGTGGCGTCGCCGCGGCTCTGCTCGTTCGCCCAGGCCACCGCGTTGACCACGGTCAGCACGTCGTCGACGTCGGCACCTCCGCCGGCCCGTTCCAGCAGGCGGGCGCCGACGTCCCGGATCCGGTCGTGGCACTCGGCCAGGCCGGTGGCGCCGGCCAGCAGCTCGACGGCGACGAAGCCGCGCATCGCCGAGGCGTGCACGGCGACCGCCCGCAGCCAGTCGCGCAGCGCCGTGCCGGGATCGGCATGGCCGAGCAGCGCCTCGCCGCGGGCGCACAGGGCGTCGACGTCCTCGCGGATGATCGCGACCAGCAGCGCCTGCGCCGACGGGAAGTGCCGGTACAGCGTGCCGGGGCCGACACCGGCCTGCTGGGCGACGCGGTTCAGCGACGCGGCGGCGCCGTGGTCGGTGAACTCGGTGCGGGCGGCGGCCAGCACCCGGTCGCGGTTGCGTTGCGCGTCGCTCCTCATCGCTCCCCCTCGTCTTGCGCCGTTGCCGCTCGGTCTCACCGTCGCCTCGCGCACTCACCTCGTGCCGTCGCCGACCGGCTCGCCCTTCGCCTCGTGCCGTTCCCGACCGGCTCGCCCTTCGGCTCGGGCCGCTGCCGACCAGCTCGCCTTCGGCTCGTGACGTCGCGGACCGGCTCGCCCTTCACCTCGGGTCGCTGGCGACCAGCTCGTCATTCGCCAGGCGTCGTTGCCAATCGGAGAGGTTCTCCATATGCTACCGGGCAGCAAGCGGAGAGGTTCTCCGCATGGAGGTCGAGATGCGGATCGGAATCATGATCGGCGAGACGGGTGGCCCGGCCGGCCTCGCCGACCTGCACGACCAGGTTGGCGCCGGGGACGGGCTGGACACCATCTGGGCGGCGCAGGCGTCCGGCTGGGACGCGCTGACCGCACTGACCCTCGCCGGCACGCAGGCACCGGCCGCCCGGCTCGGGACGTCGGTAGTCCCGGTCCGGCAGCGGCATCCACTGGTGCTGGCCGGTCAGGCCCTGAGCGTGCAGGCCGCCACCGGCAACCGCCTGACGCTGGGTGTCGGCGCAGGCATCGGCGTGATGGTGAGCGGGATGTTCGGGCTCCCGGCCGGCCGGCCGGTCGAGTACCTGCGGGAGTACCTGGCCGTGCTGCTCCCGCTGCTCCGCGGCGAGCCGGTCGACCATCACGGCGAGATGATCACCGCGGTGGGGTCGGCGGCGATCCCGGGCGCCGAGCCGCCGCCCGTGCTGCTGGCCGCGCTGGGCCGGCGGATGCTGCGGCTGGCCGGCGAGACCACCGGCGGGACGATCACGTGGATGACCGGGCCGCGGGCGTTCGCGACGCACGTCGTGCCGCTGATCACCGCGGCGGCGCGGGAGGTGGGACGGCCCGCGCCGCGGATCGTGGCCGGATTGCCGGTCACCGTCACCGGGGACGCGGACGACGCCCGGGAGCGGATCGCGGGGCGGTTCGGGATGGCCGGCCGGGTTCCCGAGTACCGGGCCGTGCTGGATCACGAGGGGGTGGACGGCCCGGCCGACGTGGCGATCGCCGGGGACGAGGAGACAGTCGCCCGCCGGATCGGGGAGCTGGCCGAGGCGGGGGTCACCGAGTTCGCCGCGTCGCCGTTCGGGACCGTGGCCGAGCGGGCGCGGACGACGGAGCTGCTGCGGTCGCTGGCCTGATCCGCCCGGGTGCGGATCCACGGAACCGCTGCCGTCGCCGACCTGATCCAGTCGGGCGGAGACCTACGGGACTGCCGCGAGCTGGGCTGATCCGGCCGGGTGGCGGGCTTGTCGACGTACCGGGAATGGGTTGTCCACAGGCCGCGGAAAACCGCGCGAAGAATGTTGGAGGCCGATGCTAGGGTTCGCGGGCAGAAAGGGGGTCATCGTGCCGAAGTTGAACCAGATCATCGCCGTGGAGAAAGGCGTCAAGAGCAAAGCGTTCGCCGACCTGAGCGACGCGCACCACGCCGTGCAGAAGACCGCGCCGCTGGCCGGCATCTCCCGGACCTATCAGCCGAAGGACGAGGAGGGCGAGCAGCTGCCCGCCGAGTCGACCCGGGTGCAGATCAAGTCCGAAGAGATTCTGCGTGACGTCGGGAACACCTTGACGCGACTGTTCGACGTCACCGCGACGAAGGACTGGACGAACTGCGTGGCCCGCGCCGACGTGGTCGTCGACGGGCGCACGATCGCGAGCCAGGTGCCGGTGACCTATCTGCTCTTCCTGGAGAAGCAGCTCGTCGACCTGCACACGTTCGTGAAGAAGCTGCCGGTGCTGGACGCGGCCGAGACCTGGGTGCGCGACGACTCGACGGACAGCTGGCGCACCGACCCGGTGCGGACCAACCGGACGAAGAAGGTCCCGCGCAACCACGTGAAGGCCGAGGCGACCGAGAAGCATCCGGCGCAGGTCGAGGTGTACTACGAGGACGTGACGGTCGGCTACTGGACGACCGTGAAGTTCTCCGGCGCGCTGCCGGCCAAGCGGGTCAACGAGATCCTCGACCGGGTGATCGCGCTGCAGACCGCGGTCAAGTTCGCGCGCGAGGAGGCGAACAACACCGAGGCCACCGATCAGCGGGTCGGCGCGGCCGTGTTCGGTTACCTCTTCGGATAAATCACAGACTCCCCGTGGGAGCGCGGGGAAGCGCCGGTAACGGCGTGAAGCTGACAACTGAAGTTGAAGCTGATGATGCCGGTGACAGTGCGGGTTCAAATCCCGCCCCCCGCACTCCGGGTGGGGGTAGCCCAATCTGGCAGAGGCAGCCGGCCTGAGATTCAGACTCTCGCTCCAATGTCAGCATTCACCACTGATCACCGGATCGAACGGGTGGGACGACGACACCGGATGCCGGTTCAACTCCGGCCCGCCGCGCTCCGAGCGGCGGTAGTTTAAAGGCAAAACCCGATGTCTTGACGAATGATCCGCACCCTTAAACGTGCTGGTGTGTGCAATTCAGTGGTATCTGGAGCCCCCGTGGATGGCCATTCCGCGGGGGCTCGCCACTGTTCAGACGCCGAACTTCAGCTTTGCCTCCGGCGTGACCGGGGTGAAAAGGTTGACCAGGGTGCCGTCGGGGTCGCGGACCAGCATCGACCGGTTGCCCCACGGCATCGTCGTCGGCGGCAGGACCGGCTCGGCCACCTCGACGGCGTCGACGTCGTCGACCAGGAATTCGAGGATCTTCTCGTCGGGGCGCACGAAGCCCGGGACCGTGGAAGCGCCGGCGATCGCGAGGGTCGCCGTGCCGGTGTTGATCTCCGCGAAGTCCGGGGTGAAGCTCTTCGCCGGGATGCCGGTGATCTGCTCGTAGAACGCGATGAGGCGGGCGACGTCGCCGGTGACGACTCGGGTGGAAACGAAGTTCATGCCGGAGACGCTAGGCGTGATACTGGACAGAATCCGCCCACTATTTTGGTGGACGTGACCCGGCCCACCGCCCGCGTGCTGACCCTGCTGGAGCTGTTGCAGTCCGGCGGGGTGCGCACGCTCGCCGACCTGTCCGAGCGGCTCGGCGTCGACGCGCGTAC
>JNYN01004021.1 GCA_000715855.1 Actinoplanes liguriensis | reverse complement strand
AGAGATGTGTATAAGAGACAGTCTCCGGGCTGACCACCACGTCGAACGGGCGGACGGCGGTCGATCCACGCGGGACCACCGGGTTGACCCGGGCCTCAGTCATGGCCGGCTCCGGCGCGGCCCGTCGTCAGGACTCCATGGACGAGCATGTTCGTCCTTCCGGCCGTTCGGGTCACGGACGCGATGAACCGGGCCCGCCAGCGGGGCGTGATCACTCGGCGACGCTGAGTGGACCTGGTTTACATGCAATTACGCGAGTGCGTCCACGTCAATACCCGGGCGGAAACGACGAGGGGGCACGGCTTGACGCCGTACCCCCTGATCGGATCTTGAATTTTACGAAGCGGGGCGCCACATCCGGAAGAAGGGCGTGCCGTCCGGGAGCAGGATCGCGAACGGGTCCATGTCGGTGTAGCCGTAGCGCCGGTACAGCCGCACGTTGTTCTCGTTCGTGGCCTCCAGGTACGCCGGGAGACCCTCCGCGTCCAGGATGTCGTGGACGTTCTTCATCAGCTTGCCGCCCAGGCCGTGGCCCTGCATGTCCGGCCGGACGGCGAGGAACTGCAGGTGCCAGTGCTGCTCGGTGGGGTGGTTCTTCTCGAACAGCTCGCCCAGCGCGCCGAAACGCTCCAGGTGCTCGCCGGCGAACGCGGTCAGCCGCTCCATGTAGCCCGGGAACTCGGGCAGCGGGGCGACCCGGTCGTACCACACGGCGGCGGCCGCGTAGCCACCGTCCTCGTGGTCGATGACCTCGACCTTGCCGTGGCTGAAGGCGTACTCGGTCTCGAGCGTGAAGAACTCCGCCATGATCCGCTCCCGGTCCTCGGGGACCGGGACCAGGTACGCGTCGGCGTCCAGCTTGTCGAACGAGTTCGAGATCAGCGCGCCGATCGCGGCCAGCTCGTCCGCGCGGGCGGGCCGGATGGTGAACTCGCTCATCAGCGGTAACCCCCGTCGCTCGGGTCGTTCGCCTCGTTCAGCGCGGCGGCGAACCCGCCGCCACCGCTGGTGGTCGCGCTGCTCGCGCCCATGCCGATGCCGCTGTAGACCTGCGGGCGGGAGCTCTTCAGGAACAGGCCCCAGATGATGCCGAGGACCAGGATCACGCCGAACGACGCGGGAACCACGACGGCGGGCGTGCTGCCCGGCTCGACACCCAGCAGCGTGGCGATGTTGTCCAGCGCCAGGTAGGACACGACGATCAGCAGAACCGCGCCGATCACCGGGGCGACGACGCGGTGCATGACGTCCTCACCCTCCGGGTTACGGGCGAAGTAGCCGATGACCGCGAACGCGGTGAGCGTGATCAGCAGCAGGACGCCGAGGCCACCACCGGTGCCGCCCCAGAAGAAGAGCTGGACCAGCGGGTCCCAGCCGGCGACCGCGTAGGCCACGATGACGATCAGGCCGACCGCGGACTGGGCGAGCGAGCCGTTCTTCGGCGCGCCGGTGCCCGGCACGGTCCGGCCGAACAGGCGCGGCAGCACGCCCTCACGGCCGAGCGAGAACATGTACCGCGAGATGATGTTGTGGAACGAGATCATCGCGGCGATCAGCGAGGTCAGGAACAGGATGTGGCCCAGGTGCAGCGCGATGCTGCCGAGCGGGCCGGAGGCCAGGTTGAAGAAGAGCTCCGGGCCCTCCGAGCCGGCGCGGGCGACGACCTGGTCGGTGCCGGCCGCGGAGATCATTGCCCAGGACGCGAACGCGTAGAGGACGGCGATCAGCGCGATCGCGATGTAGGTCGCGCGGGGCACGGTGCGCTTCGGGTCGCGCGACTCCTCGGAGAAGACGACCGACTGCTCGAAACCGACGAAACCGGTGATCGCCATGACCAGCAGCGCGCCGGCGCCGGCGCCGGTCAGCTGGGACACGTCGACCGGGGCCGACGAGGCGTGGAAGCCGTCGGACAGGATCTCGGCGATGCTGAAGACCACGGTCAGCGCGATCTCGGCGACCAGCAGGGTGGCGAGCACCTTGCCGTTGACGGCGACGTCACGAACGCCCAGGACGGCGACCATCGCCCAGGCCACCAGGCCGAACGCCCACCACGGGGCGTCGATGCCGAACCAGTCGACGAAGAGCGGCTGGGCGATCGCGCCGAAACCGCCGTACGAGGCGACCTGGAACATGTTGTAGGCCAGCAGCGCCACCCAGGACGCGCCGACACCGACCGGACGGCCGAAGCCCCGGGACACGTAGGCGTAGAACGCGCCCGCGTTGGAGATGTGCCGGGCCATCGCGACGTAGCCGACCGAGAAGATCGCCAGGACCAGCGCGACCGCGATGAAGGCGACCGAGATGCCGGTCAGGCCGGTCACCGCGATACCGGTGGGCACCACGCCGGCGACCACGGTCAGCGGCGCGGCCGCGGACATCACGAAGAAGACCACGGCGGCGACGCCGAGCCGGTTACGGGCCAGCGCGTTGGAGAGCTGGCTCTCCGAGGGTTGAGTTGCGGTCGAAGACACGCGAATCTCCATATTTATGAGGGGTGAGGGGGCAGGTAGCGAAAAAGTCAGGCTCGGCGTGCCATCACGGCGTCGCCGACGGCGGCCTCGGCGTGCGCGACGAGTTGCTGCAGCATCGCCGGGAACAGCCGGCGGAACTGGTCGAACAGGCGGGCCCGGTCGCGGGCGTTGAGGGTGGCGAGCACGTGCTGGTCCAGGCCGGTGGCCAGGATCAGGCCGGCCAGCAGCAGGTCGGCCACGTCGAGCTGCTCGTCGCGGGAGACCTTGGTGCGGATCCGGGTGGCGGGCCAGCCCGCGGTCATCGAGTCGGCGGGCACGAACGCGACCTTGGTGCCGAACAGACCGCGCTTCTCCTCGCGCTTGATCAGGCCGCCCCGGGCGAGACGACGCTCGACCAGGTCGGTGGCGATGCCGGTGGAGAGGTAGGCGACCCAGTTGCGCACGCCGTGCTGGCCGGCCTCGCGCCGGATCTGCTCCAGCAGCGCGGTGGTGGCGGCATCCCCGGTCGGGCGCTCGTCGATGACGATCAGCTCGGTCTCGACCAGATCGATGCGACGCCACAACATGAGCTCGCCGAGCAGCGCGGCACCGAGACCGAGGCCGAGCGTCGCCGGGGACAGCAACGATTTGCCCCGGATCGTGTCGTGCGCGGTCAGGTAGAGATCGTCCGCGGGCGGTAGCTGCGGCGGTGACGCCACTGCTGGTTCTCCTCTCGACGCTTTGGGAATGCCCGCGAAAATCACCGTGCGTAATCAAGGTGAGAAACCACGAAGCAATGACGTTGCGCTCCCCGTAGCGCGACCGCGTGTAGCCTGCCAAACCCGCCGGGTTCTCGCAACGTCCAGATGCGACAAATGTCGAATCCACAGTGGGCGAAGTTGATCAGAAGGCCTGCCAGCTATTTCGAGCGTCGATCAATAACCCTGTGAGAGCTGGGATATCACCCCGGACTTAACCACTGCGAAACGTCGATCGATGTCGAAACACGATTCGATCACAGTGGCGGAGCGTCACCAATCAAGATCAAATACTACGGTGAGTAAGTTTCCGTGCGGATAGTTGAAGGATCAAGCATTTCCGCGTACGGTGATGGGCAGTTAGTTGAAGTTTCAACGGAGGTCACCGTGCGGATGCCCACCCTCTTCCTCAGCCACGGCGCGCCGCCCCTGGTGGATGACCCCACCTGGGTCGCGCAGCTGCGTGATCTGGCCGCTGCCCTGCCCCGCCCGAAAGCCATCCTGATGGCGTCGGCGCACTGGGAGTCGGCCCCGTTGATGCTCGGTGCGACCGAGTCTGTGCCCCTTGTGTATGACTTCGGAGGGTTCGCCCAGCGTTACTATGAGGTGGAATATCGCGCCCCCGGTGCCCCGGTTCTGGCGGATCAGGTCGCCGCACTGATGCCGGACGGCGAAACCGTCGCCCGCACCCGTCGTGGTCTTGATCACGGCGCGTACGTTCCGCTCACCGTCATGTATCCCGAAGCGGACATTCCGGTCCTGCAGATGTCGCTGCCGACCCTCGAACCCGACCGGCTCCTGGAACTCGGGGCCCGGCTCGCGCCGCTGCGTGACGAAGGCGTGCTGATCGTCGGGTCCGGCTTCACCACACACGGTCTGCCGTTCCTGCGGGACTGGAGGCCCGACGCGGCCGCGCCCGGCTGGTCCCGCGAGTTCGACGCGTGGACCGCCGAGACCCTCGCTCGCGGCGCGGTGGACGAACTGGCGGACTTCCGGGCCGCCGCACCCGGGATGCCCTACGCCCACCCGACAATCGAGCACTTCGCGCCGATGTTCCTGACACTGGGCGCCGCAGACACTCCCGACCGGGCTCCCGAGCAACCGATCGACGGTTTCTGGATGGGCCTGGCCAAGCGCTCTTTCGTCACCGCC
>KL571481.1:6180-6463 GCA_000715855.1 Actinoplanes liguriensis | reverse complement strand
TCGGAACGACACGAACAACGAAAAAGCGCCTGGCGGGTTAGTTGAAACCCATCAGGCGCCGAAAACGTCTACGGAAATCAAAACTGCAACGTGCAGAAATGTAGCACAGGATCCGCTCCCGGCCGCACACCACCGCCGATGTGGCCGTGCGCACAGCGTCGCGGCCGGCACCCGGCGCCCATTCCGGTCCCACTTTCCAAGCCTTCTCGGTGCGGAGCGAAAACCGGTCAGGTGGCGGGAACCGCCTCCAGGTCGCGCTGCATGGCGGCGAGCCGGGCCGGCC
>KL571481.1:1542-5913 GCA_000715855.1 Actinoplanes liguriensis | reverse complement strand
GCCACACCCTCGTAGTAGCAGACGTTCTTGAGCTGGAAGCAGTGGTGCCAGCTCTCCCGGCGGGCGTCCAGATCGATCCCGGTGTAGGCGTACCGCGGGTCGCCGAGCAGCCGGACCGCGCGCTCCGGGCTGACCAGCACCTCGGTGTAGACGCCGTCGTCGGGCGCATCCAGCCGGTCGGAGATCACCCGGCGCGACGGGTAGTGCTCGTTCACCAGCACGGTCTCGTCGGCGATCGCGGCCGGCTCCGGCTCCACCTCGCTGAACGTCAGGAACGAGCTGTATTTGCCGGGCTTCACCCTGCCGTACGTCTGACCGAATTTGATGTTGATCGGCACGAAGCCGAACCTGGCCTTGGACGTCTGGCTCCACGAGTCCTCGCACAGGCAGCTCATGTGTGCCAGCAGGCCCTGCTCCCGCACGCGTTCGCGGCGCGCGCGTTCC
Organism: Actinoplanes liguriensis; assembly: GCA_000715855.1. Lineage (GTDB taxonomy): Bacteria > Actinomycetota > Actinomycetes > Mycobacteriales > Micromonosporaceae > Actinoplanes > Actinoplanes liguriensis. The sequence continues at coordinate 5,469 of KL571481.1, read as the reverse complement.
AGCGCCGCACCGATCCCCCGGCCCCGGAACGCGCTGTCGACCGCCAGGCTGGTGATCTCGGCGAACCGGCCGCGCCGGGTGAACGCCGCGTGCCCCACCACCTGATCGTCGGCCACGACCACGAACCTGACCCGGTCGAGGCCGAGCAGACCGGCGTCATCCGGATAATCGAAATAGACACGGTCGAAAAGTGCTATCACCTGCCGTCTGACCGGCGGCTCGAACGGTTGCCCGCAGTGGTATTCGCGCATTCGAAAACCCGCCACATGGTGAGCATATTCGCTGGTCACAGTCCTGGGGCGAATAACACGATCGTGTCCACCGCGACCTGACCGGGGGCGATCGATCAAAAGCAGAAAACGATTACGGTACGCCCGTGAAGGTTACGTCACGACTGAAAACGGCGGGCGTTACGCGCGCACCAGGCGGCGAACGTGCCGGGTTCGCGCCCGAGCAGGCGGCGAACCGTGCCGGTGCGAAAACCGGTCGTGTCCGCGCGCATCAGTGCGAAGCCCTCGACGAGGGCGTCGGCCAGCGCGGCGGGCGCCCCGTCCGGGAAGCGGGACCTGACCGCCTCCTGCAGGGAGGCGGCCGGGCGCACGGCGAGGTCACGACCGATGGCGGCACCTAGGATCCGGACCTGCTCGGCCACGGTGTGCGCCTGCCCGCCGGTGAGAACGTACTGCCGGCCTTCGTGCCCGTCCTCGGTGAGCGCGACCGCGGCCACCTCGGCGATGTCGGCCGGGTCGATCGGGGCGTACCGGCCGGGCCCGATGGGGTCGAGCACGTAACCGCCGTCCCGGATGGTGGGTAGCCAGTCCAGCGCGTTGGACATGAATCCGCCGGGCCGCAGGATCGTGGCGGGGATGCCCGAGTCGCGCACCACCTCTTCACGGAGGTGATGCCACCGGCCCATCGCGGGCATCGGGTCGCCGAGCACGTTGGACGAGGACAGGTGCACGATGTGCCGCACGTTCGCGGCCCGGGCCGCGGCGACCGCGTTCTCGGTCTGGCTCAGCCCGATGCCCGGGGTGAGCAGGAACAGTTTGTCGGCGCCGGCGAAGGCTGCCGGCAGCGTCGACGGGTCGTCGAGGTCGGCGACCCGGCGGGACAGCAGGCGCGTCCGAGCGCCTCTGCGCTGAAGCGCCACCGTCAGTTCGCGCCCGACGTTCCCGGTGGCGCCCGCGATCAGTAACATGGTCACTCCAAGCTCGATAACCGGTTAACGAACGCGAACGCTAACCGGTTAACGAACCATCGTCAACGGGAGATCCGGTGCCCGAGTTCCTCGACCTGCACGGCAGGACCAACAAGGCGGTCCGCGCCGCCGCCGAGGCCGCCGTGCAGCGCCACGGCCTGCACCTGGGCCAGGATCACCTGCTGGCCGTGCTGTGGAACGAGGACGGCCGCACCCCGGGCGAGATCGCCGCCGCGGTCAACGTCTCGACCCCGGCGGTGGTGAAGATGTCCGGGCGTCTGATCGACGCCGGCCTGATCACCCGCCGCCGCGACGACCGCGACAACCGCCTCGTCCGGCTCTGGCTGACCGACGCCGGGCGGGCCCTGCAGGAGCCGATCGAGGCCGGACGACGTCGCCTCGAAGAGCGGATCACCGAGGAGCTCACCGAGCCCGAGCTGCGGATCCTGCTGGCCGCCCTCACCAAGGTCCAGCAGTCGGCAAACGCCCTACTGGCCGAATCCGATCAGCCGTGAAACTGTCCGGAGTGCTTGTCACACCCGACCTGGTCGGCAGCTCCGGCTTCCGCGCGTGGGTAGGCGCCGTGCTGCCGCTGGCGCTGGAGATCCATCCCTGGCAACCGGGACACCACGGCGCTGAGTCCGAGCTGACCGGCGTCGCGGTTCCCTTCGAGCGCGACTGCCCGCTCGGCGGCTGGGTGCTGGAGGTGGCCGGCGTTGCTTTCCACGTCACGGAGGCGAGCGACCGCGATCCCGGCTCCGTGGCGCGGGTGCGAGGCGCGGTCAGCGTCGCCGACGGCTACCTCGTGGATGAGCTGGAGCGAGCCCTGGGTCGCAGCGTCGAACGGCACTGGCGGGTGGAGCGCATCGTGCGACTGGCGCCGGCCCGGCCGGGGCAGGGGGGTGGAGGAGATCCGGCATACCGGTGACGCCAGCGGCTACCTGCTGGACCTGGTCGCCCAGGCCATGCCACATCGGTGAGCCTCGGGGCACCACGAAAGCCGGCCACCCGGCGTCGGAGTGCTGGTCAGGTGGGCTGCCGGCGGGCGCGCATCGCGCCCAGGAGCAGGCCGAAGCAGAGCACGATCAGGACCGGCTCCAGGGCGAAGCCGGCGATCAGCCCGTAGTGGTCGGCCAGGCTGCCGAGCAGGAACGGGAACGCGGCGGCGAGCACGCCCAGGACCACCTGGGAGCGAGCGTTGGCCCGGTCCTCCTGGCCCTCGGCCGCCTCGAGGGTGAGCGACAGCGCGAGTGGATAGAGGTTCGCGATGCCGGTGCCGGTCAGGAACAGCGCCATGACGGCGGCGATCCGCTGATCGATGAGCCAGAACGCCACCACGCTGGCCAGGGCAAGCGCCAGCGAGCCGTGGAGCAGGGCGCCCGCGCGGCCGGGCCGGCGAATGAGCCCGGCGCCGAGCAGCCGGCCGGCCAGGATGCCGGCCAGGTTGGCGCTCATCGCGGTGCTGGCGGCGGTGGCCGTCCAGCCGTGGTGGATGAGCAGCTGCGGTCCGAAGTAGACCAGGCAGAACTCGATCGCCGAGCTGATCGCGGTCAGCACGATGAGCAGCCGGCACGCCAGGGGTAACCGCCCGGCCCGGCCGTCGGTGTGTTGCTGGACCCGCGCGGCTCGGCTATCCCGGGCCACATCCGGCCGCGCGCGCGTTGCGCCGGGCCCGGGTGGGCACCTTGGGCGTGGTGCTCGGTGAGCGGCTCAGCTACGCCTTCGACGATCCGCAGGCGGCCCGCTTCCTGGCCGGGGTCAGTGACGTGTGCGCTCTTGAGGGTGTCGGCTTGACGCTGGTGCCGATCACCGGGACACCGTCCGATGCACGGCGGGTCGCTCAGTCCGCCGTCGACGGCTTCGTGGTCTGGACGACCAGTGACGACGACCCGGTCCTGGACGCGGTGGCCGGCACCGGTCTGCCCGCGGTGATCCACGCCGGCCCGGACAGGCACGGCATCGCGGTGATCGGCATCGACGACCGCGCCGCGGCCACCGCGATCGGCCAGGTCGCGTTCGCGCAGGCGCGGTCCCCTGTCGTGCTCGGCTTTCCTCTGGATCGTGCACGCAGCCGCCTGCTGCTCACCGGCGACCAGGACCCGCGGATCCGGTTCCCGGTGACGCGGCACCGCTGGCAGGGCTACCGTGACGCCTGGGCTCAGGGCGGGCGCCCGGCGGCGCGGCTGCGCCTGGCGGTCTGCCCGGTCAACCACATCGCCGAGGGCGAGGCGTTCGCGCGCGAGCTGCTGCAGGGCGCCGAGGCGCCGGACGCCATCGCCGCGATGAGCGACGAGCTCGCCCTCGGTGCGCTGCGCGCCGCGGCGAACCTGGGCGTGCGTGTCCCCGACCGGCTGGCGGTGACCGGCTGGGACGACTGCGACGCGGCCGCCCCGGCCGGTCTGACCACGCTGGCCCAGTCGCTGCGTGAGCAGGGGGCGCACTGCGCCCGGGTGGCGCTGGGACTGTCCACCGAGGCTTCGGCGCGCCACGGCTGGCAGGTCCTGGTGCGCACGTCCACGAGAGCGGCACGCTGACGGCGCAAGGGGGGCTTGCCCCCGGAAACCTCGTGCGCCGGTCCGGGGGTCTGCACGATTCTGCGAAAGCGCTCTGACCAGCAGTATTAGTCCTGTCAGCACGACACGGGAAACACCGGAAGACAGGACCGAGACCATGTGGCAGAGCACCTACTCGTACGACGACAGCCAGACTCTGTCTCTTATACACATCTC
>KL571481.1:0-1309 GCA_000715855.1 Actinoplanes liguriensis | reverse complement strand
CCAGAGCAGCGGCTACTCCGGCTACGACGGTCACTGCGGAGCCGGCGACAGCCAGCAGCAGGAGAGCGACTTCCGGGAGAACAGCTTCCAGCACGACGACTTCCAGCACGCCGGTTCCGGGCACGACGGCTTCCAGCAGAACGACTTCGGGCACGACGGCTTCGGGCAGGACGGCTTCACCTACGGGGAGCACTACCAGACCCAGGAGTTCCACTACTACCACTCCGAGCACCACGTCGACTCGTCCGCGTTCCACAGCTGAGCGGAGGGGCCCCGATGACCGTCACCGTCGACCACGATGAACTGCGGGAACTCGTCCGGCTGGTCCGTATGGGCGCCGAGGCCAACGCACGGCCCGACCTCGTCGCCCGGTTGTCGACCGGCCCCTTCACCGCCGACCTGGTCATCCGGTCCCTGCAGTCGCTGGAGATCGACCTTCGCAACCGGCGTGCCGGGCTGCGCGATCCGGGCCGCGGCGCCCGGCTCGCCGCCGAGGCCCGGCGCGCCGAGACCCGGCTGCGCCGGTTCCGCGAACACACGGCAAGGTGGCCTCGTACCCTCGGCGAGGCGGTGGGCACGGCCGATTCCGATTTGGGGTACGTCGTGCAGCGCCGCATCCGATGCCTCGTCGACGAGGGCACGGCCTTGATCGAGTCCCGCGCCCCACGCGAGGAATTCGACCGATGGCTGCAGTTCCGGCTCGCCGTGGAGGTGGCCGATTGTGATCGGGCCCTGCGGTCGGCCGCGGAGACGATCGCCGGGCGGATGAGCATCGCGATCGCACCGATGCCCCAGGTTTTCGGGGCACCGACCGTGGTCGCCCCGCCGTGGCCGGCGCCGACCGGCCGGCAGCCGCTGGCAACCCGGCTGACCGGCATCCTGATGCCCGCCTACAGCGGGATTGCCATCTCGTTCATGATGCTCCGGAACCAGGCGCCGGACTGGCTGCTCATCACGGCCGCGACAGTCCTGGCGATCGCCCTGGGCGGTGCCGCGCTGGCCGGGGACCGCTGGCGGCAGGCCGACCGGGAGCGGGCGGAGGCCCTGACCCGGCTGCGAGCGACCGCCGACGCGTTACGGCCGGCCCTGGCGAAGCAGGTCCGCGACGGCCTGCGCGCCATCGAACAGCGCGTCCACGCCGCGGTCGACGCGACGGTCACCGAACAGACGCGACAGCTCGCCGAGACCGCGGCCACGGCCCGGCGGGCGGCGGAGGCCCAGGCGAAGGGCCGGGCCGTCACGGCTGTCGACGCGGATCTGGCGTCGATCCGAGATCTGCTGCTCCGGGCGTCCCGGCTGCCGGCGACAC
>KL571480.1:6751-7109 GCA_000715855.1 Actinoplanes liguriensis | reverse complement strand
CGCCGCGCCTATCAGGCGGTAGCCGCGGTCGTGCTGGTCCTGCTCGCCGCCACCGGCGCCACCGCCGTCCTCGCCCGCCGCAGCGCGGTCCGCGCCGACCTGCAGCACGCCCTCGCGCTCTCCCGGATGCTCGCCGCCTCCAGCGGCGCCGCCGTCGCCAGCGACCGTGGCACCTCCGAACAGCTCGCCGCCGCGGCGCTGGCCGGCGGGGTCACCGACGAATCCCTCGGCGCCGCCGGCGCGGTGCTCGCCGACGCCCGCAGCGTCCTGCCCGGCGACAACGGCATCGTGTCGATCACCGCGGACCATCGGCTCATGGCCACCGTCGCCGCCGCCGACCACAGCGGGTGGTTGTGGG
>KL571480.1:2155-6548 GCA_000715855.1 Actinoplanes liguriensis | reverse complement strand
ACCGACCACAGCGTGTGGTTGTGGGATCCGGCGACCGGACGCCGGGCCGGGGCGCCGCTGGTCCTGCCCACCGGACCGGTGAAAGCCGCGGCACTGAGCCCGGACGGCACCCGGCTGGCCACCCTCGTTCGGGACGACGTTGCAGTGCGCTTGTGGGATCCGGCCACCGGGCGTCCCACCTGCGCCGAACTGACCGGACACCGTGGCCCGGTCAACGGGTTCGACTTCAGCCCCGACAGCCGGATTCTGGTCACCGCCGGCGCGGACGGAACCCTGCGCCGGTGGGACCTCGCCACGTGCCGGCCGGTCGGCGCGCCGGCGACCGGCCACACCGGCGCGGTGGCGTCCGTGCGGTTCAGCACGCACGGCCGGCAACTGGCGACTGCGGGCGACGACAAGACGGTACGAGTGTGGGATCCGGTCACCTGGCGACCGGTCGGCGTGCCGATACCCGTCAGCCCCGGGCCGCTTCAGGCCATCGCCTTCAGCCCCGACGAGAAGCTGCTGGCCACCGCCGACGGCGGCAACAGTGCGCAACTCTGGGACGTCGCCACCGGGCACCCGGTCGGAGCGCCGCTCGGCGGCCACACCGGTCCGGTGTACGCCGTGCTCTTCAGCCCCGACGGCACCCTGGTGGCCACCGCCGGCGCCGGCACCGAGATCCGCCTGTGGGACCGGGCCACCCGGCGGCCGGCCGGCCCGCCACTGACCGGTCACACCGGGCCGGTACGGTCGATGCGCTTCAGTCCCGACGGGAAACGCCTGGTCAGTGCCAGCGACGACACCACCGTACGGCTCTGGGACCCGGCCACCGGCCGCCCGGCAGGCCCGCCACTGACCGGTCACACCGGGCCGGTCACCGCCGTCCGCTTCAGCCGGGACGGCGGTCTCCTGGCCACCGCGAGCAAGGACAGCACCGTACGACTGTGGGACCCGGCCACCGGCCGCCCGCTCAGCGGAGCACTGACCGGCCACCAGGCGCCGGTGAACGCCGTCACCTACCGTGCTGACGGGAAGCGCCTGGCCACCGCCAGCTCGGACGGCACCGTCCGGCTGTGGGATCCCGCCACCCGGCGGCCGATCGGTGCGCCGCTCGCCGGCCACACCCGGCAGGTGCGCGCCGTAGCGTTCAGCCCCGACGGGCGAGTGCTGGCCAGCGCCGGCGACGACGGGACCCTTCGGCGGTGGGACGTCACCACCGGGCAACCGCTCGGCGTCGACCGGCCCGGTCCGGTGCTGTCGCTGTCCTTCAGCCCCGACGGGAAGATCCTGGCAAGCGGAGACAGCGACGGTGGCGTACGGCTCTATGCGGCCGGCACGACTTCGGCCGGGCACACCGGGCCGGTACGGGCGGTGCGGTTCAGTGCCGACGGCACCCGGCTGGCCACCGCCAGCTCGGACGGCACCGTCCGGCTGTGGGATCCCGCCGACGGCCGTCCGGTCGGCAGACCGCTCACCGGGCACACCGGCGTCGTCAACGCCGTGGCCTTCAGCCCCGACGGGAAACTGCTGGCCAGCGCAGGCGAGGACGGGACGGTCCGGCTGTGGGACCCGGAAACCGGTGACCGCCTCGGCGAGCCGCTGACCGGTCACACCGCGAAGGTATGGGCGGCGGCATTCAGCCCGGACGGCAAGCTTCTCGCCACCTCCAGCGACGACCGAACCGTGCGACTCTGGGACCCGGCCACCGGCCGTCAGATCGGCGCGCCCCTCACCGGACACACCGAGCCCGTCTACGACCTGGCGTTCAGCCCGGACGGAACGAGCCTCGCGACCGCGAGCGGAGACCTGACAGCTCGGTTGTGGAACCCGGCGGCCTACCGGAACCCTGTCTCTTATACACATAGACAGGCCGGAACCCGCTCGCCGCCCTCTGTGATCGGGCGGGTGGCCCACCGGCGGCGAAATGGCGGCGCTATGCGGCCCAAGAGCCCTTGATCAAGGTCTGCGGCTGAGGTCAGTGCACCCGGATCGAGCGGATCGAGTTGCCGAAGACCATCCGGTCGATGTGCGAGGTCGCGGTGGCCGGATCGGTGGCGGCGCCCATTGTGAGCAGCAGCGGAACGTAGTGGTCGGCGGTCGGATGGGCGATGTGCGCGCCCGGCGCCTTCGCCCGGTAGTCGGCCAGCGCGTCCACGTCGCCGCGCCCGATCGTGTCCGCCGCCCACTCGTCGAACGCCGTGTTGTAGCCGGCCAGCCCGGGATCGCGCATCGCGGCGAAGCTGTGCGTCATGAAGCCCGACCCGATCACCAGGATGCCCTCGTCGCGCAGGCCACGCAGCTTCTGACCCAGGGCCAGGAGCGCCTGCGGGTCGAGGCTGGGCATCGACAGCTGGACGACCGGCACGTCGGCGGCCGGATACATCGCCATCAGCGGGATGAACGCCCCGTGATCCAGGCCCCGGTCGACGAACTGGTGCACCGGGGAGGTGGAACCCAGCACGCCGGCGACCCGGTGGGCCAGGTCGGTGGCGTCCGGGGTCGCATAGGGCAGCGTGTAGTAACGCGGGTGGAAACCGCCGAAGTCGTAGTAGAGCGGGGTGCCCGCGTCGGTGCCGGACAGGGCGGCCGGGGCGTTCTCCCAGTGGGCGGAGACGACGACGATCGCCCGTGGCTTCGGCATCGACTGGCCCCAGGCGAACAGGTCGTCCAGCCAGCGGGCGTCGTCGAGCGTGGGCGGCGCGCCGTGGCTGACGAACAGGGCCGGGAGCGGGCCGTCGGACGGCTCCCAGGTGCGCTGGTCGCGGGCCTGGGGGAGGACCCGGGCGAGGAGCGCGTCGTAGGCGCCGGCGGGGTTCATGGGCTCTCCTGACTTCAACAGTTAAGTCAACCGTACGTCGCCATTACTTCAAGGTGCAAGTAAGAAGCCAGCGATGTGGCGCGCACCCCGGTGGAGATCGAGCGCGGCTTCTCGACGACGCACCGGGTGATCTGTGGCTCCCGGCTCCTCGGCCGCTTGACCTGACCTATGCCACCCACCACCAGCCGTCGCCCACCTCCCGCCGCGGATGGCCGTGGTCGCCGGAGGCGGTCTGGATGAGGGTCTGGTCGGTGGGCGGGGCGGCGAAATACGCGAGACCGGTCCCGGACTCGGCACGCCAGTTCTGCCACATCTGCACGAAGACCGCTGTCGCATCGGCATAGGCGAACCCGGACGGGCACAGCGAGCGCAGCTCGGGCGGCAGGGTCAGGTCGCCGTCGAGGCGGCCGGCCCGATAGTCCCGGACCAGGTCCGCGAGCGCGGTGCGATGCGCGCGGTACTGATCGTCGACGTAGTCGGTCGGCGAGCTCTGCCGGGTGACGACGACCATGGCGGTGGCCGCCAGAGCCAGGCTCACGAGGGCGACTCCCCACGATCGTCGCAGGCAGGCGACCAGGATGGTCGTGGTGGACACCAGTGCGGCGATCAGGAGGGCCGTCAGCCAGAGCGGCAGACTCAGGTACGACCCGCCGAGCGGGGGCGCCTGGGTGAGCGACAACAGCGGCAGCACCACCAGCCAGGCGGAGCAGCCGAGCACGATCTGCAGCAGGCCGCGGCGGCTCCGCAGCGTCGCCGGGTGATCCGTGTCCGCGTACTGCGCAAGGTCCATGACGACGACTCTGGGCCACGGTCACCACTCGCGAAAGGCCGGACCTCGAATCTCCACACGATCTCCCCACCGGCCGGTCAGGGCGAGATCTCCTCCAGCGCCCGGTTCCGGGTCCGTGGCGCCAGCTGCGCGAGTGCCGCGGCGACGACCAGGAAGCTGGAGATCAGCAGCAGCGCCGGCAACGTCGACAGGTGCTCGACCGACGGCGCGATGACCAGCACGCCGATCATGCCGCCGGTCACGCCGAGCCCGTCGACCAGGCCGAACCCGGCCGAGCGGATCCGGGTCGGGAAGCTCTCCGCGGACAGGGCGAAGGTCGGTGGCACCCAGACGTTGAATCCGAAGAAGACGATGAACGACCCGGCGAACGCCCAGCCGATCGCGTCACCGAGGACGGCGATCAGCACCGCGCCGAGCAGGGTGAGGGCCGCGCCGATGGGCAGCCAGAACCGGCGTTCGATCGCCTCGGAGTACCGTGCCGAGAACAGGCCCTGGACGAAGAACCCGATGCCGCCCACCGCGGAGATCATCCCGGCGACCGGCGGGGTGAAGCCGAGCCCGGTGAGCACCGATGTCGACCCGGTCGAGTAGGCGAACACGGTGGCGTAGCCGGCGATCCACATGAAAACCAGCAGCAGGGTCCGCCGCCGGTACCGGGCGTCGGAGAACAGCTCCCGGTAGGCGGCCGCGGTCGGCTTCTCGTGTTCCGGCAACTGCACGTGGGCGGCCGGCTCGGGCAGTGGCCCGCGGCGTGCCGCCCGCTGCTCCAGGGCGGTGACCACCCGTTCGGCCTCGTCGATCCG
>KL571480.1:0-1921 GCA_000715855.1 Actinoplanes liguriensis | reverse complement strand
CCAGCCGTTGGTGAAGTCGGGCCCGGCGAGCGCGATCGGCAGGCCGTCCGGGAAGTCGGCGGGTTCGGTGGTGAACAGCAGGCCCAGGCCGATGCCGACCATCGCGCCGAGCGTGCAGAGCACGAACGTGATCGCGGTGTAGCGGGCGCGTGCCGTGGCCGGCGCGATCTCCCCGATGTACGTGTTGCCGACCGCGAGGATGCCGCCGAGCACCACCCCGGTGATCGCGCGACCGGCCACGAACACCGGGTAGGTGGTCGCGACCGCGCTGATCAGCGAGCCCACCGCGGCGAACGCGACGACCACCGCGACCAGTGGCCGGCGGCCCAGCCGGTCGGAGAGCGGCGCCAGGGCCAGGCAGCCGGCCATGTATCCGACGAGGAAGAGCACCACCGGCAGGGACAGCGACTCGCCCGCGTTCTCCGGGGTGCACCCTGCCTTGATCTGGGTGCAGGTCTGGATGAAGGACACGTTGATGTTGAAGTTGCAGTAGAACGCGACGAACATCGCCAGGCCGACGATGCCCGACGCGGCGTAGGCGACCGCGCGCAGGGGGAGACGGTCGAGGCGGGCGACGAGTGCCGGGCCCGTGGTGTCCGAGCCGGGGGGCGCACTGGCCATGGGATGAGCTCCTTCGGTCCGGAGGACAGGGAACTTCATCGATATGGTCGGCCTCACCGCGGGTCTCGGCAAGCGGAGCGGACGAAAACCGATTGCGGCGGCGCGGCGGCGGCCTCTAGGTTCTTCCTCGACAGACCTCACCGGAAGGGAGCCTCCCGATGCGCCACGCACCAGCCTTTGCGGAGCGATCCGCCACCGGTGAGCCCACCGACGGGAGGCGCGTCTAGCGTCCGCCGAAGCGCCCAGCGCCGAAGCCGCCTCCCGCATCCGGGACGGCGGCTTTTCTCTTTTTCACAACCCGATTTCCCGCGTACGGCAATAGAGGTCCACCGAGCTCGGCAGGTTGGAGCGCCGCTCTGAAGAAGCGGAGGTCGCCGGTTCGATCCCGGCGGTGGGCACGCACGACACCTGGACCCGTGGAGCAGCGGTACGCTCGCCAGCCCCTCAAGCTGGAGACGCCGGTTCGATCCCGGTCGGGTCTACGTCCAGGCAAGACAGCTCGATCCGGTTGCGGTGCCGCCGGCCGTGACGAGGTTGTGGTCCTCGAAGCGGTTTGCGGCGCGGCAGCCGAGGAATATGCGGATAACGGGATGTGGCGCAGCTTGGTAGCGCGTCCGCTTTGGGAGCGGAAGGCCCCCGGTCCGAATCCGGGCATCCCGACAAGACATCCGGCTGACCCGTTTCGGTCGGCCAGCGGAGTGGTACATATCCGACATGCGCGGCACGCTGGACCACAGTAAAGCTCCTTTCCTGGACGCTCTGGCCGACTATCACCGGCAGGAGCGGTACGGCTTCACCCCGCCGGGCCATCGGCAGGGCCGCGGGGCAGACCCCCGTACCCGGGATGTCCTCGGTGAGCAGACGTTTCGCTCGGACATGCTGGCCGCCAGCGGGATCGACGACCGGTCGTCGTCGCACGGGTATCTCAGCGACGCCGAGCGGCTGATGGCCGACGCGGTCGGCTCGGATCAGGCCTTCTTCTCCACGGCGGGAAGCTCACTATCGGTCAAGGCCGCGATGCTCGCGGTCGCCGGGGACCGCGGGGAGCTGCTCATCGGGCGTGACGCGCACAAGTCCGTGGTGGCCGGCCTGGTCTTCACCGGGGTCGAGCCGCGCTGGGTCGAGGTCCGCTACGACGACGAACTGCACCTGGCGCATCCGCCGTCACCCGAACAGCTGGAGCTTGCCTGGCACCGGCACCCGGACGCGGCAGGGGCGCTGATCGTCAGTCCCACGCCGTACGGGACCTGCGCCGACATCGGTGCTCTCGCCGACATCTGCCACCGGCGGGGCAAACCGC
>KL571479.1:11140-12671 GCA_000715855.1 Actinoplanes liguriensis | reverse complement strand
TACGGGGCGTACCGGGTGCGCTGCGGCGCCGGCTGGCACGTCGTCGAGGGGATCGGCGCGAGCGTCTGCACACCCCACCACGACGAGGCCGACCTGCTGCGGAGTCCGCTGAGCGGATGTGCGGCGGCGGCGCGTGGATTCCGTACCGGCGGGAAGTCCGTGCCGAAGCGGATCCTCCGGCACCGGCAGCGGATCTTCGCCCGCGCCTTCCACGGTGACACCGACGGGCTGCTCGCCGACCTGGCGGCCGGCTGCGATCCGGAGCTGCGCGACGGTCACGGGCGGTCGCTGATGCACTGGGTCGATCACGTGGACCGCGACCGGGTCCTGCCGGTGCTGCTGGCCGCCGGACTGGACAGGGAGTGACCGGAATGGATCAGAAGGAGCTGGCCGCCTGCCTGGCCGTGCTGGACCGGCTCGGCGACCCGGATCTGGACGCGGGGGACCGGCTGGTCCTCGAACGGGCGGTGAAAGCGGCGGCCCGCGGGATCAAGCAGCGGGGCAAGAGCGCGCGGTCGGCGCGGACCCGGGCGGCCGACCGGGAGCTGATGTCCGCGGCGACCCGGTTCCACACCGAGCTCCCGCCGGCCGTGCCGGTGCCCGCGGCCGCGCCGGCGCCGCTCGGCACGCTGCGCCGCCAGCGGCTCTGCTACGTGTGCAAGGGCGATTATCGGGAGGTGGACGGCGACTACCACCTGATGTGCCGGGGCTGCGCCGACGAGAACCGGGCCTGGCGGGACGCCCGGACCGATCTGACCGGGCGCACGGCGATCGTCACCGGCGGCCGCATCAAGATCGGCTTCCGGGTGGCGCTGAAACTGCTGCGCGACGGCGCGGACGTGGTCGTGACCACGCGCTTCCCCGAGGACGCCGCCCGGCTCTTCGGCGCGCTGCCCGACTTCGCCGACTGGTCCGGCCGGCTGCACGTGTACGGCCTGGACCTGCTCGACCTCACCGCCGTCCACGCGTTCCTCGACTTCGCCGGCCGGCACTTCGACAGCCTGGACATCCTGGTCAACAACGCCGCGCAGACGGTCTACCGGCCGCCCGCCTACTACCGCGAGCTGCGCGCGGCCACCGGGTCACCGCCCGAGATCGGCTCGGCGCTGCTGGACACGTTCTTCCCGGCCGGGCTGGTCGACGAGACCGGGCACCAGCTCGACCTGCGCCCGGTCAACTCATGGACTCTGCGCGACGCCGACGTCAGCCCGCACGAGTGGCTCTCCGCGCACGTGGTCAACGCGTTCGCCCCGTTCCTGCTCACCTCGCGCCTGCGCCCGCTGCTCACCGCGGGCCCGGCCCGGCAGCGCCACGTGGTGCAGGTGTCCGCCATGGAGGGCAGCTTCTCCCGGACCACCAAGACCGTCCGGCACCCGCACACCAACATGGCGAAGGCGTCGCTGAACATGCTGGTCCGCACGTCGGCGCCGGACTACGCCCGGGACGGCATCCTGATGAACGCGGTCGACACCGGCTGGGTCACCGACGAACGGCCCCACCCGCACAAGCAGAGTCAGCGCGCTGCCGGCTT
>KL571479.1:10307-10905 GCA_000715855.1 Actinoplanes liguriensis | reverse complement strand
GAGATGTGTATAAGAGACAGCCTCAAGGACTACCGGAGCGTGCCCTGGTGACCATGCCGATCCGCTGCCCGTTGATCCGGGATCCCGACGCGGGCCTCGCCCCCGCGACCGATTTCGATCCGCTCGTCGCCTGGCTGGCCGCCCCCGTCGACGCGCCCGCCCCGGTGGTGTTCCCGCGCGGCGTCGTCCAGCACGACGGCCGGCTCGACCTGTGCAAACAGGGCGTCGGCCCGATCGAGGCCGGTCGGATCACCGCCGCCGCGGCCGCCTCCCCGCACGTGCGCCACCTGCTGCTGGGCACCAACGGGCTGGGCGCGGAGGGCATCGGCGCCGTCGCCGGGGCGCTGCACCCCGGCTCTACCTCGGCTGCAACCGGATCGGCCCGGACGGCGTGGCGATCCTCGCGGAGCGGCTGGCCGGCGACGACACCGTCCGCGCGCTCTGGCTCAAACGCAACCCGGTCGGCGACGAAGGCGTGGCACGGCTCGCCCGGGCGCTGGCGGGGAACCCTCACTTTCGTACCCTCGATCTGGTCAACACCGGACTGACCGTGACCGGCCTGACGGCCCTGGCCGACGCCCTGGTCCTGTCTCTTATA
>KL571479.1:7757-10072 GCA_000715855.1 Actinoplanes liguriensis | reverse complement strand
GTGTATAAGAGACAGGGCTGGACCTGCGCCTGACCGGCATCCGCGGCCGGGGCGCCCGGCTGCTGGTGGATGCGATCGCTTCCGGTCACCCGACCCTGGAGTACCTGGGCATCAGCGGCGGTGTCCCGCGTCGCCAGCGCCGCCGCGCCGGCACGATCCTGGCCGACCGCCCGGCGACCGGCCCACACCCCGACATCCGAGCGATCGCCAGCGTCTACCGCTGACCGCTCAGCGCGGCTTGCTCTTGCCGGCTGGTGCTCACTGTTGTTATCGGGCTCGGACAACCACGGTGGGGACCAGCCCGGAAGCCGGCGCCTCCGCGGGTGGGATGGTGTCGTGTGGCTGGACATCGCCGGGGTTGGCGGTCACCGGGCCGGGCCGTAGCCAGTGAGCTCCTCCATCGCACGGACCAGCGAAGCCACGATCAGACCCGCGGCGGCCAGTACGGTCAGGACGACCGCAGCGCCCAGCCACCACCCGACGGTCGTTCCGGTGTCGGTGTCGGCCGGGTCGCCGGCGAACGCCCACACGGTGCCGGAGAGAGTGGTGGCGAAGAAACACCAGCAGATCGCCGCGAAAGCTGCCGATACGTAGCCGACCCACTTGGCCGTTGTCCGCGTCATATCGCGACGATAGTCATGCCTGTCGAACGATCGCCGCCGTCGAATATCGGGTTCGTGACGCATCCACATCATCGCCCCCTGGCCGGCAGTGATCCATCGAGATGCCTCCGTGGCGTGGACGCGTACCGGGGAATGGCTCTTCTTGTTGTGAGCGGCCGGCCGGCGTGACAAAACCGGTTGTCGGTCCGGCGCGGATCGGAAAGATTCAGGGGCATGGATGAGACGACACTCGCCAACCGCGCCGCCTGGGATCGGGCCTACGAGGGCCGGCAGTGGGCCGACGAGCAGATGCGGGCGGAGGCGGCGACCGGCAGCACGCTGCTCCCCAGCGAGCGCGAGCTGCTCCGGGACGTCCTCGCCGGGCGGCCGCTGGTGGTGCATCCGCAGAGCGGCAACGGGCAGGACGACATCGCCCTGGTCCGGGCCGGCGCCCGTGAGGTGATCGGCGTGGACTACAGCGAGATCGCGGTCCGGGACGCACAGCGTCGCGCGGATGCTCTGGGCGCCGCCTGCCGCTACGTGACCGGGACGGTGCCGGGCGTCCCGCTGCCCGACGGCAGCGCCGATCTGGTCTACACCGGCAAGGGCGCGCTGATCTGGATGCCCGACATCGACGCGTGGGCGGCCGAGATGGCGCGTCTGGCACGGCCCGGCGGCCACCTGTTCCTTCACGACGGCCACCCGGCCACCGACCTGTGGACCTGGGACCTGGACGAGCCGCGGATCCGCCCGGACCGCAGCTATTTCGGCCGGTCGTTCGTCTGCGCCGAGGACAGTTTCCCGGCGAACGGTGCGGTGATGTGGCAGTGGACGCTCGGCAGGATCGTCACCGCGGTTGTCCGGGCCGGGCTGCGGATCAGGTGCCTGGAGGAGTACGCCGAGCCGTTCTGGCGCATGGACGACATCGACGCGGCCGCGTTCCGGGGGCGGCTCCCGAACGCGTTCGCGCTGCTGGCGGAGCGTCCCGAGGGGTAGCGGTCAGCCGTTCGACCAGCCTCGCGTGGACAGCACCAGGCGGTACCCGTCGGGGTCGGCGATCGTGACGCCCCACCGCTCCCAGTAGGCGCTGTTCGCCACCCGCCGCCCACCGGCCGCGGTCAGCCGCTCGACCAGCGTCTCGTCGATCGGGCCGTCGAGGTAGATGACGAACAGGTCCTCGGAGGTGGGGGTGGGCTCGACGATCAGATTCGGACCGCCGACCAGCTCCAGGTGCCACCCCGCGCCGGGTGCGCCGAGCATGATCAGGTCGTGTTCGCCGGGGCCTTCCGCCTCGGCGCGGTACAGGACGGTCAGGCCCAGCCCGCCGGCGTAGAAGCGTTCGGCGGCGGCCAGGTCGCGGCTGGGACGGGCGATGCGGACCGCGGCGGTGGGATCGATCATGTGCACAGCGTATGTTCGGGGCGATGAGTGATCCGTTCCGGCTGCCGGACACGGCGTCGGTGGTCACGCTGACCCGCGCACTGGTGGCCGTGCCGAGCCGGGGCGGCGTGGATGCGTACGAGCAAATCGTCGTTGTCCTTCGTGAGTGGCTCGCCGCGCGAGGGCTGCCGTCCTCGGTGCTGACCGGCGCCGGCGGCTCGGTGGTCGCGGTCGTCTGCGAGGTGGCCGGGGAGCATCCCGGTCCGCACTATGTGCTGGACGCCTGTCTGGACACCGCGCCGTTCGGCGACGAGTCGGCGTGGCGGCATCCGC
>KL571479.1:6964-7516 GCA_000715855.1 Actinoplanes liguriensis | reverse complement strand
TCGGCGTGGCGGCATCCGCCGACGGCGGCGGTCGTCGAGGACGGGTGGCTGCACGGGCGCGGGAGCGCGGACTCCAAGGCCGGGGTCGCGATCTTCTGCCACCTCGCGGTCCGGCTCGCCGCGCGGCGGGACCGCCTGCACGGGTCGGTCACGCTGCTGTTCGACCTGGACGAGCACACCGGCGGGTTCGGCGGCGCGAGGGCGTTCTTCGAGGGCCGGGAGGCGCCCGCCGGCGTGATCATCGGCTATCCGGGGCTCGACCACCTGGTGATCGGCGGCCGTGGGGTGCATCGGACGACCATTCGGGTGTACGGCGTCTCGTCGCACTCCGGCGGCCGGGCGAGCACCCCGAACGCGGTCGTGAAGGCCGCCGACGTGGTCCGGGCGCTCGCCGCCGTCCCGACCGGTGACGGGAAGCTCACGGTCACCGAGGTCCACGGCGGGTCGGGCTTCTCCGTCACGCCCGACCTGTGCACGGTCGGCGTCGACGTGCGGACCACCGCCGGATTCGACGCCGCCACCGCGGACGCGCTGGTCCGTGAGGTGGTGGCG
>KL571479.1:4703-6720 GCA_000715855.1 Actinoplanes liguriensis | reverse complement strand
AGAGATGTGTATAAGAGACAGGCAGTGGCCCGGCACGTCCGCGACGGCGGTCGAGCACGTCATGACGTGGCCACCGTACGAGCTGTCGCCCGGCTCGCCCCTGCGCCGCGCGATCCTGGACGCCGCGGCGGCGCAGGGGCTGACCGTCACCCCGAAGGTGGCCGGCCCGTCCAACATCGGGAACTACCTGGCCGGGCTCGGCATCCCGGCGACGGCCGGGTTCGGCGTCGAGTACCGGGGGTTGCACGCCACCGACGAGCGGATCCTGATCTCGTCGATCCCGGCGGTCCAGGCCGCCTACTACGACGCCGTGCTGACCCTGCTGGCGCCCGGGGTGAGCGCCAGCAACACGGCCGACGCGGTGGCGAAGAGCGCGGCCCCCAGGTAGACCGTGCCGGGATGGGTCCAGGTGAAGACCACCCCGGCGGCCAGCGGCACCACCGTCTCGGCCACGGCCGCGAGGCTGGTCAGCGCCCCCTGCACGGCACCCTGCTCCTCGGGCCCGATCGTCCGCGACAGCCAGGAGCTCGCCGCCGCGCCGCCCACCGCGGCGGTCACCGCCAGCACCTGCAACAGGTAGAACGCCCACGCGGCGGTGACGAACGCGGTGCCCAGGAACGTGACCGCGCTGATCAGCGTGCCGATGACAGCGGCCGGCTTCTCCCCGATCCGCCGGACCACCGGCTGCACCGCCCGGGCCTGGAAGAGCGCCCCGGCCAGCGCGCCCGCCGCGATCACCAGCCCGACCCGGGTGGTGTCCCAGGCGAAGTGGAACGTCAGGAAGAACGCCCACGTCGACTGCTGGATCATCCGGGCCAGGTCGGCGTGCAGGCGGGCGTGGGCGAGCCGTCCCAGGACCGGGCGCGCCAGGACCGCGCCGATCGCGGTGAACGGGTTGACCAGGCCGAGGCTCAGCGGCGTGCTGCGGTCACCGGGACGCGACTCCGGCAGGATCAGCCACCCGTAGGCGACGTTCGCGAACGACAGCGCCGCCGCGGCCAGGAACGGCAACCGCACGTCGACCGCACCGAGGAGTCCGCCGAGCACCGGCCCGGCGACGAAACCCAGACCGAAGGCAGAACCGATCATCCCGTACGCCCGTGGTCGCTCCTCGGGGGTGCAGACGTCCGCGATGTACGCGTTGACCACCGTGTTCGTCCCCGCACATGCCCCGGCCAGGGAGTGCACGACGAGCAGCGGCCACGGGCCCTGCACCACCGCGTGCGCGAGCCAGTCCACGCCGAGGCAGGCGAGCGAGAGGAGCAGGACCGGACGGCGGCCGTACCGGTCGGAGAGCCGCCCGAGAAACGGGGCGGCGGTGAACTGCAACAGTCCGAACACCGTCCCCAGCAGCCCGGACCAGAGCGCCGCGTTCGCGGTGACCGAGGTCAGCAGGGCCGGGAGGATCGGCACGACCAGGCCGAGCCCGAGCAGGTCGAGGAAGACGGTGATCAGCAGGAAGGGGAGGGCGGGTGCCCGGTGCATCGATGGCTCCTGAGTGACGAGAAGGGCAGGAAACCCCTCCCGGCTCAGACCGCAGGCACGGAGGATCAGATTATCGGTGCCGTCAAATCATTTTTTGTACGCGATACAGTCGCGCTCGTGATCGTCGAGGACGCCGCCGTCTACCTGACCAACGCGGCCGCCATGCTGCCCGGCCTCGCCCGCGAAACCGCCGACCACGGCGACCACCTGCGCGCCGAGCTCCCCACCGCGACCCGCATCCTGCTGCGCCGCCCGGCGCCGATCGGCCCGCTGCTGGACGGCGTGCCCGGCCCGGTGACGATCGAGGACCTCTTCGGCTCGGCGGAGCCCACCCCGCCGGCGACCGTGCGGCGCATGCCGACGATGGTCCGCCCGGCCGGCCCGCCCGCGCAGGCGCCGCCGCCCGGCATCGTGCAGGTGAGCAGCCTCGACGAGCTCGCGGTGGCCGAGCGGGTGATGATCGACGGCTTCCCGTTCCCGCACTACCAGCCCGTGGTCCGCGGCCGGGCGCTGCCGCCGCGGCTGCTCGGCC
>KL571479.1:0-4403 GCA_000715855.1 Actinoplanes liguriensis | reverse complement strand
GATGTGTATAAGAGACAGGGGCTGTACTGGCTGGCGACCCTGCCCGGGTTCCGTTCCCGGGGTCTGGGCCGGGCAATCCTGAACCGCGCGCTGGAGGTCTACCCATCGCGGCCGTTCACCCTGGTGGCAACGGAGGCGGGCCGGCCGCTCTACGAATCCCTCGGATTCCGCACCGTGGCCGTGGCGACCTGGTACACGCGCGCCTAAAGTGGACCCTTGTGCGCAGACTCGCGGTACTACTCACCCTGCTGACCGCCGCGATCCTGGCCCCCGGGGCACCGGCGTCCGCGGCCATGCCGGCCGGGCTCACCCACCTCGGCAACGCCCGGCAGGTGATCGTGGTCGTCGGGACCGGCTGGAAGTCCACGAGGGCGGCGCTGCGGGCCTACCAGCGCGGCGACGACGGCGTCTGGCGGCAGGCGTTCCCGGTGATGCCCGCGCGCACCGGTTACGGCGGCTGGGCGTGGGCATCCCGCCGGGTCCAGGACACCGGGCTGACGCCGGGCGGGACGTTCACGATCACGCAGGCGTTCGGGGTGCGGGCCAACCCCGGGACCAAGCTGACGTACCGCAAGGTCGACGGCAACGACTACTGGGTGGGTGACCGGCGCGACCCGCGGACGTACAACGTCTTCGAGCCGTCGGCCTCGAAGCACCGCGCCTGGCGGATCTCCGAGGCCGAGCGCCTCGCGGCCTATCCGACGCAGTACGCGTACGCCGCGGTGATCGACTTCAACCGCCCGGCCGGCGTCCACTGGGACACCAGGCTCGGCGAGTACGTGACCGCCACCCCGTCGCACGTCGGCCGCGGCTCGGCGGTCTTCCTGCACGCCAGCGGCAAGGGCTCCACCGCGGGCTGCGTCTCGGTCAGCCGCGCGAACGTCGTCACCCTGCTGAAGTGGATGAACCCGGCCCTGCACCCGCGCATCGTGATGTCCCCGACCGCCGCCGACCTCACCCGCGCCTGAGCTCACGCTCCAACCAGTTCGGTGCCGTCCAGGACATCCGGCCGACGGGTCATGCCTCTCGGTAGAAGTCGCACGTGGAATTCGATCAGCACATCGGTTGCTTCTGTTCGGTCCGCCACGACCGCCGCAACGATCATCGACCGGGGCAGACCCGGCAGCACCCGTCTCACCACGCCGGGCACAGGATGACGCCGGGTCACCGCCAGTCAGCTCGGCGGCGGAGCCCTATGAGTGCGCGAATTGCCGATGTGAGTACGTCGTAAGGGGTCGGCGTCTATCCCGATCCAATCGGCGCGACGCGGATGCATGACATGCTCTATCATCCGGCCCGATGCCCGAGAACCAACTCTCCACCAGCCCGTCCGCTGAATGCATACAGCGGGCGTACTTGTACTTCGCAAGGGATATCGACACCGACGGCCCGCCGTACAGCGTCGAACATTTGGAGCTGATGGCGTTCGACCCGAGTGACGTCACCCGCCTGGTGGGGCTACAGCCGACGCAAGCGTGGCGACGCGGGGACCTGCATCCGGGCCGAGCAGGACAACGGCGATTCAGCAACTGGGAGTTCGGACTGGCGAGCGTTCGGACGCACCTCGCTGAGGAGGTCGTCACCGCGCTTCTGGACGTTATCGAACCGCACCGAGCCGGCATCGCCGACGCTTGCGGAAGCCTGGGGATGCGGGCCGGAGTCATGGTCGTCATCGAGATGAACGGCAACCGCGATACCGCGGACGGGAGCATCGGCGTCTCGACCGCCGCCATCACGTACACAGCGGAAACCGTGAAGCGATTGGCTCGGCTCAACGCATCAGTCGATCACGATCAATACGTGTACCTGCCCGATTAGTTCTTCTGTCCCGTCGCACGTTGCACTTACTCAACTAATAGGTCGCACGTCCGGCTGCCGCTACTGCTCTTTTCGGGTTTCGGCTGCGGACTGCCCGTCACGCGGCTGGTGATGCAGGCAGGGCGCATGGCCTTTGCCGGGATCACGTTGAGCCCGGCGGTCGGGGCGGTGCTGTGGGCGCTCGGCCTGTCGCCGGTGCTGCTCGCCGGTGACAACGAGACCGTCGCCCGGGCCATGGCCGCTCAGGTCGGCATCGACGAGGTGATCACCGAGGTCCTGCCGGCCGACAAGATCGACGTGGTCAAGCGGCTGCAGGAGCAGGGCAAGGTCGTGGCGATGGTCGATGACGGCGTCAACGACGCGGCCGCCCTGGCTCAGGCCGACCTCGGGCTGGCCATGGGCACCGGCACCGACGCCGCGATCGAGGCGTCCGACCTGACCCTGGTTCGCGGCGCCCTGATGGCCGCCGCCGACGCGATCCGGCTGTCGCGGCGCACCCTGCGCATCATCAAGAGCAACCTGTTCTGGGCCTTCGCCTACAACGTTGCCGCCCTGCCACTGGCCGCAGCCGGCCTGCTCAATCCGATGATCGCCGGAGCGGCGATGGCGTTCAGCTCGGTGTTCGTCGTCGCCAACAGCCTGCGGCTGCGCCGCTTCACCAGCATCACGAAGTAAGCCGTACGACAGCGCCGCCTGCACCCACCGATACGGGTGCAGGCGGCGCTGGGTGACGCCCGGACGCGAAGCGTGCTCCGTCGGGAAAGCCGACTCAGACCAGGCGCCGGACCACGTAGTTCTTCGTCCAGATCTTCTGCTTGGTGACGGTCTTGCCGGTTCGCGGGGCCGCCCACATCTTGCCGCCTCCGGCGTAGATGCCGGCGTGCGTGCCGCGAGTGCCCGATCGAATGATGATCAGGTCACCGGGGCGGGCCTGGGACTTGGCGACGGCCTTGCCGTATCGCTGCTGCAGGTTCGCCTTGTGCGGCAGCTTCTTGCCCGCGGCCTTTTTGTAGACGTACATGGTGTAGCCCGAGCAGTCGAATCGCTTGGGCCCGGCGGCGCCGAACCTGTACTTCTTGCCCTTGTGCTTCGCCGCTTCGGTCATGATCCGGTTCGCGGCCGCCTTGGACTTGGCGGCTTTGGACGCGGCCGCCTGGACGGTGATGCCGCTCTGGCTGAGAGTCGCGCTGGTCTGCGGGAACACCTGCGTGGTGGCGACGGCCGAGGACGAAGTCGCGGCGGAGGCTGACTGCGGTGTGCCGAGCCCGCCGGTGAGAAGACCGAGACTCACGGACAGGGCGATAGTGCCGACTCCCAGGGTACGGGCGGGCCGGCTCCGGGTACTTACGCGCACGGTGAAGGAATCCCTCCGGCACGCCTGCGAGGTTAGCTGTCGGATTCGGGCGCGAAGGTTGCCCGGCCGCACGCTGGCGGCTTCACCCCAAGGTCCTCCGGCCGGGCCGCCCCAGTGCGGCGTGCCGGTCGAGGACCGATGGTGGTTCCCCCGTCCCTGCCCCCGATTGCCTCATGACTCGTCATGCGGTTCGTGCCGCCGGACCGGGGCAGGGCTCGGCGTGGTCCAGGTCGGCACGACCGGCGAGCCTGTGCCCGCCGCCCTTCCTTGATAGCCCACCCCGCGCCTGCTCCGGTTCCTCAGAATGCTCACGAACAGTGACGGCCGTGCCGATGCGTGTCCGTTTTGGAAGACCGGTGCGAGGTTTGTCAGCACGGAATGCTCAGATGTGGTGGACCCAGAGTGGTTTTGATCTGTGAAAGGGAACACTTCAATTCTGGGCGGTTGCTGTGAGTAGCCCCGGCGGGGTTCCCCGGCTTGGCGTGTTCCAGCCGGCTGTCGGCCTGTTGATCGTGGCCGACCGTCCGGCCCTCATCGTCCGAACCGATGACCACCCCGCAACCGAGGGCCACCGAGTGGAGCACGCAGGTTGTGTCCGTTGCGCCGACGACCACACCTGAAAGCGGTCGCCGCCGCGACGCAACCGAGTCGCAACCACCGGACTTTTCAACCGGCCGTGCCGTCGAACGATGAGGCAGGCCGGATCGACCGCATCACCCGGCGATGGAATCGTGCCGACGGGAACGGTCCAACGGCGTCCGAGAAGCCGGTGAGGAGGCAGGCTGTGTGCACTCGTTTCGTCCCGTCTGCCCTGAGCACAGCCACCTCGCTCAGCGGCGGGCGTGCCGGGCGGCTGATCGTCGTGCTCGTGACGCTGACCCTGGCCGCAGGCGCGAGTCTCGGTGTTGTGCCCGCATACGCGGCAGCCACGCCGACGCAACGGCAAGCGATCGCAGGTGGCCACACCGGTCCGCAGGCCGCCGGCAGTGGCGTCACCCGGGCGGCGCTCGGCGCCGAAGCCACCACCGCGGCCTTCCAGAACCGCATGAACCTCGCCTTGCAGCACATGCTGGACACCATGCTCGGCCATGGCCGCTCGACGGTCACCGCCAGCGTGGAACTCGACCTCGACCAGGTCGCGACCTCCCGCACCACCTACAGGCGAGATCCGTCCACCGCTGCCCTGTCCCAGCGGATCAGCGAGCGCTCCTACGTCGGCGACAACGGCGGG
>KL571478.1:42190-44632 GCA_000715855.1 Actinoplanes liguriensis | reverse complement strand
GATGTGTATAAGAGACAGCCCCTCGAGCTGGCATCCAGGGCTCCCGCAGCCCTCAACCTGAGCCGTGGGAGCCAGCTCAGGTTGAGGGAGGGTTACGTGGGGAGGGGTGGGTCGGCTTCTACTACGAAGACTGCGCCGCCGGTGGGGTTGGGCTCGTAGGTGACCTCGCCGCCGTTGGCCCGGGCCAGGCTGCGGACGATGTAGAGGCCGAGACCGGTGCCACGGACGGTCCCGGCGGTCTGGTCGGCGCGGGCGAGGCGGTCGAACAGGCGGGGCTGGAACTCCGGCGGGACGCCCGGGCCCGCGTCCTCCACCCGCAGCCGGGCCCGGCCGCCGGAACAGGACAGGCGCAGGGCGGTGGCCCCGCCCGCGTACTTGGCCGCGTTCGACAGCAGGTTCACCACCACCTGCTGCAGGTGTGAGGGGTGGAAGAGCACGTCGATGTCCGGGCCGAGGACGGGCAGGTGAGCGTTGTCGGTCGCTTCCAGGGCGCGCTCCACCTCCGTACGCAGGGAAAGCC
The DNA here is from genome assembly GCA_000715855.1 of Actinoplanes liguriensis. GTDB lineage: Bacteria > Actinomycetota > Actinomycetes > Mycobacteriales > Micromonosporaceae > Actinoplanes > Actinoplanes liguriensis. Next base: position 44,112 of record KL571478.1, on the reverse strand, counting down.
TTTCTCTAACCGCAGTGATCTTGCCGGCGTCCAGGGAGACCATCGCCAGGACCTCGCGGACGATCTCGTCGAGCCGTTCCGCCTGGCGGTTGATGGTCAGGACGTGCCGGGTGTTCGGGTCGTCCGGGTCCATCGCGCCGGCCAGCACGTCGCTGTAGCCGAGGATCGACGACAGCGGGTTGCTGATCTCGTGCCCGAGCATCCCGATCATGTCGAGTTTGAGCCGGTCGGCGGCCTCCAGTTCGAGGTTGCGTTCGGAGAGGGCGGCGGCCGCCTGGTCGCGGGCGCGTTCGGCGGCGCGGCGGGCGGAGATGTCGGTGGCGACCACGATCAGGTGCTTGGGGCGGTGGTCGGAGGCCCGGACCACCGAGATGGTCGCCTCCGCCTCGACCCAGTGACCGTCGGCGTGGAGCAGGCGGACCTCGTGCGCGTACGAGTCGGCCTCCCCGGTGAACAGCCGCGCGATGTTGCGGTGCGCCGCCGCCAGGTGGTCGGGGTGCACGATCTCCTCCGCGGGGCGCCCGGTCAACTCCTCCGCGCGATGTCCGAGCATCCCGGCGAACGCCTGGTTGACCGCGATCAGCGTGCCGTCGAGCCCGCGCACCACCTGGCCGACCGCGGACTGGGTGAACTGGGCGCGGAACCGCTGCTCGTTGAGGGCGACGGCCCGCTGGGCGGCGCGGGCCACGCTGATGTCGGTGTTGATCTCCAGGACCTGGACGTCGTCGCCGTCGGCGGGCCGGTGCACGACCTGGCGGCTGAGCACGGTGACGGCCCGCCCGGTGCCGGTGAGGTGTTGCAGCTCGCCGTCCCAGCAGCCGTCCCGGTGGAGTGCCTCGGCCTGCTCGGCGAGGCTGCCGCCGCCGACGAACGTGGTGCCGAACAGCCGGTGGGTGGTCCGGCCCAGGGCGGCGTCCGCCGACCAGCCGTAGAGACGTTCCGCGCCGGTGTTCCACCAGAGGATCTCGCCGCCCGGGTCACGGACGATCACCGCGGCCGGGATCAGTTCGAGCAGTCGCGCCTGGCGCTGCAACGCGACGTTCGCGGCGCGGCTGGCCTCGTAGTCCTCGGCGTGCCGGAGGGCGGCGCCGACCGTGCCGGCGACGAGTTCCAGGTGGTACGCGTCGTCGGCGTCGAACGCGTACGGCCGGCTGCTGGCGATCTTCAGCACCCCGATCGCCCGGTCGCCGTGGTGCAGTGGGGTCACGCACATCGAGCGCACCCCGGTGTCGCGGCAGATCCCGACGCTGGCCCGCGCGTCGGTCTCCACATCCGCGCAGTGGGTGGGCCGGCCCTCGGCCAGCGCCGACCCGCTCACCGAGTCGGCGATCGTCTGGTGCTTGCCGACGTGCTCGGCGAGTGTCCCTGCGCCGGCCACGTAGCGCAGCAGGTCGTCCTCGATCAGCTCGACCATCGCGCCGCTGGCCGCGGGGAACGCCGCCACCGCCTGCTCGGCGGCGACCCGGAGCACCCGCTCGCGGTCCTGGGCGACGCTGGTGACCGCCCGCTGCGCCTCGACCGCCGCGAGCAACGCCCGGGTCCGCCGATCGGCCCGTTCGGCCTCCGCGGGGGCGGCGGCGACCGCTTCGCGCAGCCGCTCCAGCTCCCGTCGTTCCGACTCGTCCAGTACCACCGCTACCGCCTCCAGCACTTGCCGTCCGACGTGAGGTATCGGCGCGGAACCGGAGGAATTGAGCGTGTGTGGCCGATCAGTCGGCGATCGTCAGACAGATCCCGTCGAGCATCAGGTCCACCGACCGGTCGGCGGCGGCGCGGGCGCTCGCCGCGTCGGCGGTGGCCTCGGCGACGCCCTGGACCATGGTGAACAGCAGGGCCAGGTCGTCCGGGACCAGGTCGGCGCGGACGTGGCCCTGCTCGCGGGCGCGGCGCAGCGGCCCGCCGAGTGCGGCGAGGGCACGCTG
>KL571478.1:41484-41914 GCA_000715855.1 Actinoplanes liguriensis | reverse complement strand
ATTCTGGGTGGGCACGTCCAGCCGCCGGATCAGCACGACCAGGCCGCGCATGGCGATCTGGGTGTGCAGCACCGAGCGCAGCAGGTGACGGAAGTGCTCCGGGTGCGCGGCCAGCCCGGCGGCGGCCTCTTCCAGGCGGTCGAGCTGGAACTCGATGACCGCTCCGGTGAGGGCGTGCCGGTCCGGGAAGTGCCGGTAGAGCGTGGCCTGGCCGACGCCGGCCCGGCGGGCGATCTCCGGCATCAGCGCGACCGGGTCGCCCTCGGTGAGCACCTCGCTGGCGGCCAGGACGATGGCCGCCCGGTTGCGCTGCGCGTCCCGGCGACGTGCAGTCGGGGTTCCGTAGAGCAACGTCCCACCCCCTTACCGACCAGTCACGTTACCGGTCGGTAACGAGAATGTCATCACCTTCACTTTCTCGGTACGGCTT
>KL571478.1:39018-41309 GCA_000715855.1 Actinoplanes liguriensis | reverse complement strand
TACGGCTTCCTACGCTGCCGCCACGACGCGTCGCCATACCCACCCGAGCCAGTACCAGGAGTGCGCTATGGCACTACGCCGCCTTTTATCAGCCTTCAGCGGGTTGCTGCTGATGCTCGCCGTGCTCGCCGGGACGGCCGGGCCCGCCGCGGCCGCGGCCACGACGGGCTTCCAGGCGGTGGACATATCCGGGTCCGGCGGGGTCACGCTGAAGGCCAACTGGATCGCCCCGGCCGGCGGCGGGACGCATCCGGCGATCGTGTTCCCGGCGAGCTGGGGACTGAACGACGCGGAGTACCTGGCGCAGGCGAAGATCCTGGCCGGCAGGGGCTACGTGGTGGTCTCCTACACCCCGCGCGGCTGGTGGTTCTCCGGCGGCACGATCGACACGGCCGGCCCGCTGGACATGGCCGATCTGTCGAGGGTGCTGGACTGGACGATCGAGACCACCCCCGCCGACCCGGCACGGATCGGGGCGGCCGGCATCTCGTACGGGGCGGGGATCAGCCTCCTGGGAGCCGCCGCCGATCCCCGGATCCGGGCGGTCGCCGCGCTCAGCGGATGGTCGGACCTGGTCTACTCGCTCTACTCCGGCGACACCCGGCACCAGCAGTCGTCCGGCCTGCTGTCGCTGGCCGCGCAACTGGCCGGTAAGCCGAGCGCCGAGCTCACCCGGACGCTGAGCGACTTCGCCGCGAACCGGAACGTCGACCAGATCAAGGCGTGGGGCCGGATCCGCTCGGCCGGCACGTACCTGGACGCGATCAACGCGAACCGGCCGGCCGTGCTGCTCGCCAACGGCTGGGGCGACTCCTTCTTCCCGCCGAACCAGCTCGCCGGCTTCTTCGGCGGGCTCACCACCCCGAAGCGCCTGGAACTGCGGCCCGGTGACCACGCGATCGCCGAGCTCACCGGCGTGCTCGGGCTGCCCAACGACGCCTGGCAGAGCCTCTACGACTGGTTCGACCACTACCTGGCCGGCGCGGACAACGGCGTCGGCGCCGAGCCGTCCGTGCGGGTCAAGCCGCTGAACGCCGGCTACGAGACGTACCCGTCCTGGTCCGCCCTGAGCGGTGACAGCCGCCGCTACGGCCTCGGCAGGGTCCGCCTGCTGGACGGCACCGGGCTGCTCGGCGGCGCGGTCTCCACGGGCTGGAGCAAGACGCTGCCGGCGGACCGGGACACCATCGCGGACGGCGGCGTCGTGCTGCTGACCAACGGCGCGTCCGCGATCACCGGGATCCAGCCGACGATCTGGCTGCCGTTCGTCGACCGCTCCCGGGCCGGGGTCTGGGCCGCCGAGCGCCCGTCGGCGGTGCAGCACATCCGCGGGGTGCCGCGGGTGCACCTCGAGCTCTCCGGCGCGGCCGCGACCGGGACGGTGGTGTCCTACCTCTACGACCTGGACGCGCTCGGCAACGCCAAGCTGATCACCCATGCGCCGGCGAGCTGGTCGCAGAAGACGACCAGCCTGGACGTGGACCTGTTCGCGACCGCCTACGACCTGCCGGCCGGCCACTCGCTGACCCTGGTGGTGGACACCGTGGACCCGCTCTACTACGACGAGAACGCGCCGGGCGGGTCGGTCAGCGTCGGCGGCGGTTCCTACCTCGACGTACCCCTGAAATAGCCCAAAGATCTACAAGAATCGATATCGTGAAGGTATGAGCCGACGCCTCGCGGTCATCGTCATCCTGCTCGCCGCCCTCGCCGGCTGCGGTGGCAACGATGACCGCGGCGGCGGCAACGGGCTGGAGCGGGCCACCCTCAAGGTCGCGATGCTGTCGCTGGTCACCAACTCGCCCTACTACATCGCGGTGCAGGAGAAGCTCTTCGAGGCCGAGGGCCTGAAGGTGCAGACGCAGCCGGTGCAGCAGAGCACCCAGGCCTACCCCGCGCTGAAGACCGGCGACGTCGACGTCGTCTTCGCCAACGACGCGTCGATGCTGCTCGGCCACGACAAGGGTGACCTGCCGATCAGCCTGGTCGCCGAGGGCACCACGCTGACCCCGCGGTTCATGGGGGTGCTGGTGATGCCGCAGTCGCCGATCACCGACCTGAAGGGCCTGGCCGGGCACAGCGTCACCGTGCACGTGCTCAACAACATCCAGGCGATCACGCTGGACGCCATCGCCCGGCAGAACGGCCTCGACCCGGCCCGCATCCAGTACCGGCAGGTGGTGTTCCCGCAGATGGCCGCCACCCTGCAGAAGGGCGACGTGGACGCGATCCACGTGCAGGAGCCGTTCCTCACCGACGCCGTGCGGAAGCTCGGCGCCCGGCTGGTCGCC
>KL571478.1:38114-38729 GCA_000715855.1 Actinoplanes liguriensis | reverse complement strand
GCGCGATCCAGAAGGCGTCGGCGATCGCCGCCGACCGGTCCCGGGTCGAGGCGATCCTGCCGACCTACGCCAAGGGCATCGACCCGGCCGTGGCCGCCGCGATGACCATGCCGAAGTTCTCCACCGAGAACAGCGCCGAGCGCCTGCAACGGCTGATCGACCTGATGAAGGACCAGGGCCGGCTGACCAACCGGATCGACGCGGCCACCGTCGTCTTCCGGCCGTAGGTCACGGCCGTGCGGCGCCTTCTCCGCGGTGCGGCCGGGATCGCCCTGGTCGTGGCGGCGAGCGAGATCCTCGGGCGGGCCGGCATCGTGCACCGCGACTTCCTGCCACCGGCCTCGGCGATCCTCACCCGGGCCGGCGAGCTCGCGGCCGACCCCGAATTCCTCTCCGACGTACGGGCCACGCTCACCGCCTGGGCGCTCGGGCTGATCATCGCGGTCGCCACCGCGGTCCCGCTCGGCGTGGTCCTGGGCACGATCCCGCCGGTGGCCCGGGCCGTCACCACCGTCGTCGAGTTCCTCCGCCCGGTCCCGTCGGTGGCGCTGATCCCGCTCGTCGCGATGCTGCTCGGCAACGGGCTGCCGATGCGGCTCACGGGGATCGTCTACG
>KL571478.1:33501-37904 GCA_000715855.1 Actinoplanes liguriensis | reverse complement strand
TGTGTATAAGAGACAGGGCTCACGGTGATCGTCTACGCGTCGGTGTGGCCGATCCTGTTCAACACCGTCTACGGGCTGCGCGAGGTGGACCCGGTCGCGAAGGACACGCTACGCGCGTTCGGCTTCTCCCGGATCGAGGTGCTGTGGCGGGTGTCGTTGCCGGCGACCGCGCCGTTCGTGGCGACCGGGGTGCGGATGGCCGCCGCGGTCGCCCTGATCCTCGCCGTGACCGCGGAGATGTTCGGTGGCTTCGGCTCCGGCATCGGCATCTTCATCGCGCAGGCCTCGAACTATCCGGGCGGGGTCGGCGACACCCTCGCGGCGACCGTCTGGGCCGGCGCGCTCGGCCTGCTGATCAACGCCGCCCTGGAACGTGGCGAGCGGCGGCTGCTGCCGTGGGCGTACCGGAAATGATCAAAAGACTCGCCCAGCGGTGGGTGATCCTTCTCGGTCTCGCCGGCCTCTGGCAGGTGGTGGCCGCGGCCGCCGCCGACCCGTTCTTCCCGCCGCCCGCCACGATCCTGCGGCAGATGCGTGACCTCTGGTTCGACGGCCCGGCGACCCACCTGTTCCTGAGCCCGGGCGGGGTCGCGAACGTGCTGCCCAGCCTGGCCCGGCTCGGGCTGGGACTCCTGCTCGGCTCGGTCGCCGGCGTGCTGCTCGGCGTGGCGATCGGCCGGTCCCGGGCCGCCTACGAGGTGCTCGACCCGGTGCTGCAGTTCTTCCGCGCGGTCCCGCCGCCGACCCTGGTGCCGGTCCTGATCGTGCTGGTGTCGATCGGTCCGCGGATGCAGGTCGCGTCGATCGTGTTCAGCGTCGTCTGGCCGGTCCTGCTGAACACCGCCGACGGCGCCCGCGGTGTCGAGCCGCTGCACCTGGAGACCGCGCGGGTGTTCCGGCTCACCGCGGCAGAGCGCCTCGGGTTCGTGATCCTGCCGTCGGCCCTGCCGAAACTCTTCGCCGGGCTGCGGCTGGCCCTGTCGCTGTCGCTGATCCTGATGGTCTTCTCGGAGTTGCAACCGGGCGCGGCCGACGGCATCGGCTTCCAGCTGCAGGAGGCCACCACCCGGTTCGACTACGAGACGGTCTGGGCCGCGATCGTGCTGCTCGGCATCCTCGGTTACCTGCTGAACGCGGCTCTGGTCGCGGCCGAACGGCGGGTCCTGGCCCGCGGCGAGACGGGAGAGCGGCGATGACGACCGTGCGCGAGGCGTTCCTGGGGGTGTGCCGCGACGCCGGGCTGACCCGGTGGTTCGGCAACCCCGGCTCGACCGAGTTGCGGATGCTGGCCGGCTGGCCGGACGACTTCGACTACGTGCTGGCGCTGCAGGAGTCGTCCGCGGTCGCGATGGCCGCCGGGCACGCGATCGCCACCGGCGGGGCGGCGCTGGTCAGCCTGCACTCGGCGGGCGGGGTGGGGCACGGGCTGGGGGCGGTGTTCAACGCGTACCGCGACCGGGTGCCGCTCGTGGTGCTGGCCGGGCAGCAGACCCGGGCGATGCTGCCGACCCGGCCGTTCCTCGGCGCCGACCAGCCGGCCGTCTTCCCCCGGCCGTACGTGAAGTGGTCGCACCAGCCGGAGCGGGCCGCCGACGTGCCCGGGGCCCTCGCGGAGGCGATCCGGGTGGCGTCGACCCCGCCGCGCGGGCCGGTGTTCCTCTCCGTTCCCGAGGACGACTGGGACCGGCCGGCCACCCCGGTCGTGCCGCGCACCGCGCACACCGCGTTCGGGCCGTCCCCGGAGGCTCTCGCCGAGGTCGCCGCGGCCCTGGACGCGGCCCGCACGCCGGTGCTCGTGACCGGTCCGGGCGTGGACGAGGACGACGCGTGGGCGGAGACGACGGCGCTGGCGGAGCGACTGCGGGCGGCGGTGTGGGCGGCGCCGATGCCGAGCCGCGCCGGGTTCCCCGAGGACCATCCGCTGTTCCGGGGACATCTGCCGCCGGTGCGGTCCGGGATCGCCGCACGCCTGCGCGGGCACGACGTGGCGCTGGTGATCGGCGCGCCGGTCTTCACCTACCACGTGCACACCGAGGGGCCGTTCCTGCCGGACGGCACGCGACTGTTCCATCTGGACTGTGATCCCGCCGCGGCGGCCTGGGCGGCGGCCGGGACCAGTGTGCTGAGCACCGTGCGGGCCGGCGTGGACGGGCTGCTGCGGCTGGTCGGCGACGTGGACCGGGTCGCTCCGGCACCGCGCGTACGGCCGGTGACACCCCCGCTCGCCGACCCGCTCGACGCCGCCGCGGTGCTCGCCGCGATCGGAGCGGCGCTGCCCGCGGGCGCGGTGCTGGTGGAGGAGGCGCCCTCGCACAAGGACCTGCTGCACGAGCTGATCCCGATCACCCGGCCGCGCGGTTACGTGACCACCGGGAGCGGGGCGCTCGGCTGGGGACTGCCGGTCGCGGTCGGGCGGGCGCTGACCGGCGAGCGGGTGGTGTGCGTGGTCGGCGACGGGTCGAGCCTCTACTCGATCCAGGCACTGTGGACCGCCGCCCGGCGGGACGCGCCGCTGACCGTGATCGTGCTGAACAACCGGGGGTACGAGGCGGTCGCCGCGCTCGGCCGCCGGATCGACATCGCCGACGTGCCGGGAACGGCGCTGCCCGGGCTGGACTTCGTGTCGCTGGCCCGCGGGTTCGGCTGCGCGGGCCGGCGCGTGGAGAAGGCCGCCGAGCTGCCCGCCGCCCTCACGTGGGCGATGAGCCGGCCGGGCCCCGCGCTCCTGGAGACAGCCGTTCCGGCGGCCGGGGGCTCGTTGTACTGAACCGGACCTGGCGGCCGACCTCGGCGCGCAGCGCGACGAACTCCGGCGACTCCCGGGTGGTGATCTGGTCGCGCGGCGACGGCAGCGGCACCGGCAGGTCGGCGCGGATCCGGCCGGGGGCGCCGCCGAGGACGACGACGCGGTCACCGACGTACACGCTCTCGTCGATGTCATGGGTGACCAGCAGGATCGTGACCTCGGTGCTGGCCCGGATGTCCAGCAGGAGATCCTCCAGCTCCTCCCGGGTCTGCGCGTCCACCGACCCGAACGGCTCGTCCATGAGCAGCAGCCGCGGGCGGTAGGCCAGCGCCCGGGCGATCGACACGCGCTGCTGCATGCCGCCGGAGAGCTGCCCCGGGTGCCGATCGGCGAGACCGGACAGGCCGACCGACGCGAGGGCGGCCTCGGCGGCGGCCCGGCGCTGCGGCCTCGGCAGGGACCGGCGGCGCAGCGGCAGCGCCGCGTTGTCCCGGACGGTCAGCCACGGGTAGAGCGAGCGGCTGTAGTCCTGGAAGACCACGGCCAGGTCGCCGGGGACGCCCTCGACCGGGCGCCCGTCGAGCAGGATGCGACCGGCGGCCGGCGCCTGCAGGCCCGCGACGCAGCGGAGCATGGTGGACTTCCCGCAGCCGGACGGGCCCACGATGCTGACCAGGGCGCCCGCGTCGACGTGCAGGTCCAGGTCGCGGATCGCGACGTGCCCGTCCGGATAGGCGTGGGTCAGTCCGCGGATGTCCAGCATCACCCCATCCTTACATCGACACTCATTGATCAAAAGGGACCGCCGCCCGGCCATGGGGCGGCGGGCGCATGGAGAGAGACTGCAGCGGGGGCGGGCTTTCCCGCGGGACCGCTCGAACGCGGGGCGGGACCGGACGCCGTAGCCGCAACAGCAGCATGACGAGGAGGATGACCGCGGTGGAGCCGCCCACCAGCCAGTACATCGGGGCCCGCGGATCGGGCTCCGGCGCGGGCGGGCCGAGAGCGGTCTCGGCGGCGAGGACCACGTCGCCGGCGCGGATCGACACCGAGGCGCGGGCCGGCAGTTTCGCGGGCGTGGCGAACCGGACCAGATAGCGGCCGCTCAGCGTGGCCTCCACCTGATCCAGGGCGGACACCACCACCGGCGAACCGGCCGGGGCGAAGAAACCGCCGGTGGCCGTGGTCGCGGACGACCAGTACCGGCCCGGGTCGGAGGCGCCGACCACGACCAGGACGATCCCCGCGGCCCGGAACCGGCCGGCCAGCTGCGCGGCGGTCAGGCCGTCGACGCCCTCGGCCGAGGTGTAGAGCAGGGTCACGCGGCGGCCGGCCTCCGTACCGGGAAATTGTCGTCCGGCGAGGGCCAGCGCCGCCGCGGTGTCCCGGGCGCCGGACGCACGGATCGTGTCGAGCGCGCGGACCACGCCGGTCGGGCCGCGCACCGGGCCCGCGACGACCGCGGCCGGCGCGCGGTCGGCGATCACCACGGCCCGGGTGCGCGGCGGCGCGGCCAGGCTGAAGCGGGCGCCGGCGCTGAGCCAGCTCGGCAACGACGCCGCCCCGGCGGCCGAGGCGTCGACCACGATGGACAGTGCGAGGTCGGCCGAGACGACCGGGACCAGATCGGCCCGGGTCTGTCTCTTATACACATCTC
>KL571478.1:32730-33302 GCA_000715855.1 Actinoplanes liguriensis | reverse complement strand
GCCTCGCCCCGGCGGGTGCGGCGCCGAGGTCGACCACCAGGGTGGTCCGGCCGCCGGCCGAGATCTCCGCGGCGACGGGCAGCGGCGCGAACGCGGCGGACGGGATCAGGACGACCCCGAGCAGCGCCGTCACCAGGTCAGAGCGGGTCGGCGAACGCGATGACATTGTCCCGGTAGCTCCCTCGGGATCGGTCGAAGCTGCCGCCGCAGGTGACCAGCCGCAACGTCGGATCGAGCGTCGGCGCGTAGACCAGATCGGTCGGGAAGCGCACCTTCGCCACCTGCGCCACCTCGGTGATCCGGAACCGCACGGTGGTCCCGTCGGCCCGCTCGACCCGCACCTCCGCGCCGACCGGCACGCCGCGGAGCCGGGCGAAGATCCCCGGGCCGGTCCTCGAGTCGACGTGCCCGAGAATCACCGCGGGCCCGGGCTGCCCGGGGCGCGCGCCCAGCCGGTACCACCCGGCGACGTCGACGCGGGCCGGCACCTGGATCGTGCCGTCCTTCGCCAGGCCGAGACGCTCGACCCGGCCGTCGACGCCGAGCACCGGGATCCGCAGCCGCACCGGCTC
>KL571478.1:30576-32487 GCA_000715855.1 Actinoplanes liguriensis | reverse complement strand
GTCACGGCCGGCATCCGCACGGGCTCCGCCCCCAGGGCAGCGCCGACGATCACCATCACCAGAAGCCCTTTCCCGTACGGCATGAGCCCGCGCCCCATCAACGACCCGCCAGCCCGCCGTAGCCGGTCTGCGGACCACCGGCCGGAAGCCGCCCGGCGACCGTGGCGCCGAACGCGTCGGCCAGCTCGCGCGCCATGTCGAAGCCGTGCTGGTACGTCTCCCGGGCCACCTCGTGCGCGGTCGCGTAGTCCCGCTTCGCGTACGCGTCGGCGTGCCGCAGCAGCATGTCGTCGTGGGCCTGGAAGGCGGCGGACAGCCCGGCCGCGGTCATCCGCTTGCCGGTGACCGTGCTGAGCAGCGCGCCCATCCGGCCCTCGTAGTCGCGCAGGTTGGTGCGGGCGTGCTCGCGCCCGGCGCCGTCCGCACCGGCGAGCGCCGCGGAGTAGCCGACGAGCTGCTCGACGTGGTAACCCCAGATCTGCTGGAAGCGGCGGGCGGTGGCGGCCCCGAAGAGGGTGTCCATCGCGGCGGTCAGGTCCCGGGTGTTCGCGTTGATCATCGAGGCGGCGGCGGTGAAGTCCGGGGTGTTGGTGACCGCGGCCCGGGTCACGTCCTCGACCAGGACGACGTGCTCGGCGAGCAGCTCGCCGAGCTGGGAGCGCAACCGCCAGACCGGCTCGCGCAGGGCCGCACGGTCACCGGCCGGGAGCAGCGCGCCGGCGAGGGTGCCGCCCAGCTCGTACATGTGCCGGTAGCCCTCGCGGTAGTCGCGGTCGGCCGTGGCGTAGTCGCCTGTCGCATACGCGTCGGCCTGCCCGGTCAGGTGCCGCACGTGCATGTCCAGGGCGTGGTGCGCGGCGGCCTCGGTGAGCCGCCCGTGCGAGGCGCCGGCGAAGAAGCGGCTGAGCTCCTCCTCGTACTCGTCGAGCTCGGCGCGCGCGTGCTTGCGGGCGGGGTCGTCCTGCGCGGCGATCGCGCTGGCGTAGGCGACCAGCTCGACGACGTGCTCCGACCACATCGGACCGAAGCGCCGGACCATGCTCGCGCCGAACAGCCGGCGCATCAGGGCGGTCATGTCGTCGGTGTTCTGGCCCAGCGCGGCGTTCGCGGCCTGGACGAAGTCGGCGTCGCCCCGGATACGGCTGCGCATCAGGTCGGCCGCGAGGACGGCGTGCTCGGCGAGAAGGGCCTGGAGACGTACCGCCAAATCCGGCGCAGCCGTGTCGTCCGCCGGAGCGGCAAGGGTGACCGGGACCGCGGCCCGGACCGCGCCGGAGCCGGAAAAGAGCAGGCAGGGGAGCAGGAGCAAGGCCAGAGCACGGCGCATCCGCTTCACCGCCCGGGAACGTCCACGAAGGAGTCGGCCTCGACATTACGCCGCGTGGCGTTCCCTGTACGGCCCGATATCCGACAGGCACCGGTTGCCTACGCAAGGTAGCGTCCTGATTACTGTTTGCCAATATCCGGGGGGCGGCTTTGGTCACGGTGCAAACGGTCATCGCCGGGCGCTACCGGATCATCCGGCCCCTCGGCTCGGGCGGCATGAGTCACGTCTGGCTGGCCCACGACGCCGTCCGGCACATCGACGTCGCGATCAAACAGTGCACCGTTCCGGAGGGGCTGCACCCCGATCAGCAGGACGTGGTGCGCACCTGGGCGCTCAGCGAGGCGCAGGCCGTGGCCCGCGTCCGGCACCCGCACGTGATCCGCACGCTGGACGTGCTGCCCGACCCCGAGGGCCCCTGGCTGATCATGGAGTACGTCGCCGGCCGCTCGTTGCAGCAGCTCATCCAGGAGCAAGGCCCGATGCCGCCGGCCCGGGTCGCGCGGATCGGCCTGGCCGTGCTGGACGGGCTCACCTCCGCCCTGCGGGCCGGGCTGCTGCACCTCGACGTGAAGCCGGGCAACGTG
>KL571478.1:30098-30276 GCA_000715855.1 Actinoplanes liguriensis | reverse complement strand
GTCGTGCTGATCGATTTCGGCCCGGCGGTCACCGCGGCAGGGGTCGCGGCGCTGACCGAGGCGCGGGTGGTGCTCGGCTCGCCGAAGTACATCGCGCCGGAACGCCTCTTCGACCGGGTCTCCAGCGCCGACTCCGACATGTGGTCGCTGGGCGCGACGCTCTACCACGCGGTGGAGG
>KL571478.1:26915-29869 GCA_000715855.1 Actinoplanes liguriensis | reverse complement strand
GCCGTACGCGAGCAGCAGCACCCCTGCCACCCTGCGCGCCCTGGCCGCCGGCCCGCCGGAAGCCCCACGCCGCGCCGGGACCCTCACCCCGGTGCTGGCCGGGCTGTTGCGCCACCACCCGGCCGCCCGGATCAGCCCGTCCGAGACGGCCGAACTGCTGCACCGGGTGATCACCCCGCCCCGCTCCCGGATCCGCCGGCGGGTGCCCGCGCTGGCCGCCGCGCTCACCCTGATCGGCGCGCTGGCCGTCGGCGGCAGCGCCCAGGGCGACGAACAGCCGCCCGCCGTCGCGGCGCCGGCCGGGTTCACCGGGTGGTCGGACCCGACCGGCTTCCGGGTCGCCGTCCCCGCCGGGTGGACGTCGAGCCGGATGGCCGGCGCGGTCACCTTCAGCGACCCGGCCGAGCTGGCCACGCTGCGGATCAGCCGATGGACCCGCCCGCCCGACGACGTGGTCGCCGCACTGCTCGCCGAGGAGCGCGCGAACCGGCTGCCCGGCTACCGGCGGCTGCGGATCGAGGCGCTTCTCGAGCCGCCCGACGCGGTCTGGGAGTACACGTACACCGACCCGGAGTCCGGCCCGATGCGCGGGACCCGGCGGGTGCTCGCCGCCGGGGACACCACCTACGTCGTCGAGTGGCGTACGCCACGTTCCGAATGGGCAGCTGACCTGCCCAAACTGTCGATGGTCCTGGAGTCGTTCGACTAGGGCACAATGCACGCCATGAATGTCGGGATCACCGGGGTGGGCGCGTACCTTCCGGAACGCGAGATCGCCACGGGCGAGTTGCAGGACAGCGTCGCGGAAGCCGGCGGGATCCGCCTGCCGCGGGGACTGTTCGCCCGGCTCACCGGCATCGAGCGCCGCCGCGTCGCCGGCCCCGGCGAGTATGCGTCGACCCTCGCCCTGGGCGCCGCCAAGGCCGCCCTGGCGCACGCCGAGCTCGACCCGCTCGACCTCGACCTGCTGCTGTTCGCCTCCGCCTCCCGCGACATGGTCGAACCGGCCACCGCCCACATCGTGCAGACCGCGCTCGGCAGCCGCGCGCACGCGCTCGACGTCACCAACGCCTGCAACAGCTTCGTCAACGGCATCGACGTCGCCCGCTCGATGATCCTGGCCGGCCGGGCCCGCCGCGCCCTGGTCGTCACCGGCGAGACCCCGACCCGGGTGATGCGCGGCCGCGTCGACAGCCTGGAGCAGGCCCGCCGCTCGTTCGCCGGGTTCACCTTCGGCGACGCCGGCGCGGCCGTGGTGGTCGAGCCGGTCGGCCGCGGCGGCATCCTGGACATCGACACCGAGACGCACTCGCAGCACTGGACGGTCGGCGGCATCCCCGGCGGCGGCTCCCGGCACCCGCGCGGCGACGAGCACTCCTACTTCGCCGGCGACGGGCACCGGCTGCGCGGCGTCTTCGAGAAGGTCGGCGCCAGCATCCTCGACCGGGTCCGCGCCCGCACCGGCCTCGAGCACACCGACTACGCGAAAATCCTGGTGCACCAGGTGACGCTGCCCTACCTGGACCGGTTCATCGAGGTCACCGGCGTGCCGCGGGACCGGCTCGAGGTGACCGTGACCGACCTGGGGAACGTGGCGAGCGCGACCCTCGGCGTCCAACTCGCCCGGGTCTCCCCCGGCCTCAAGCCCGGCGACAAGGTGCTGTTCATGGGGTTGGGCGGTGGAGTCAGCATCATGACCATGGTGTGGGAGCTCTCGTCGTGAACGACCGCACCGAGCGGCCGCAGCCCGCACCGGACGACGGCGTCGCAGGCGAGGGCCAGGAGGGCACGACAGGGCCGGCACAGTCGCAGCTCTGGGTGATCGTGCCGGCGTTCAACGAGGCGGCCCGGATCAGCGCCACCCTGCACGCCCTCGCCGCGCAGACCGACCACGACTTCACCCTGCTCGTCGTCGACAACGGCTCGTCCGACACCACCGCCGGCGCCGTCCGGGCGTTCGCCGCCGGCGCGCCGTTCCCGGTCCACGTCCTGGTCGAGCCGGAGAAGGGGGTGGGCTGCGCCGTCGACACCGGCTTCCGGCACGCCATCGCGGCCGGCGCGCGCCTGCTCGCCCGGACCGACGCGGACTGCCTGCCCCGGCCCGGCTGGGTCGCCGCGGCCCGCGCCGGCCTGGAGTCGGGCGCCGGCATGGTCTGCGGGAGGATCACCGCGCGGCACGACGAGCACGGGCCGGCCGGGCGCGCGTTCTTCGCCGGCCTGGTCGCGCTCGCCGCCGCGTTCGGCCGGATCCGCCCGGCGCACCGCGGGGACGGCTACCTCGCGCCGTACCGGATGCACGCCGGCAACAACATGGCGATCACCGCCGGCCTCTACCAGGCCTGCGGCGGCATGCCACGGCGTCCCTCCCCGACCGACCGGCTGTTCCTCAACCGGGTCCGCGCGACCACCGCCGCGATCGCCCACCGCCGCGACATGATCGTGGAGAACTCGACCCGGCGGATCCGCGCCTACGGCGTCGTCCGGACCGCGAAGTGGTACCTCGACCGGGGCAGCGGCCCCCTCACCCCCGACCCCCGGTGACCGATCATGCTCGATGAGCTCACCGCCGGCCTGCGTCCGGGCGACGACACCCCCGCCCTGCTGGGACGACGCGGCATCTCCCGGGGAGACCTCGCCGGACTGCGCGACGGGTACGCCCGCGCCCTGCACGCCCGCGGCCTGCGTCCCGGGGACACCCTGGGCGTCGCCGTCCGCCCGGGGCCACGCTCGCTCGCGGTGCTGCTCGCCGCGTACCGGATGGGGCTGCGCATCGCCGTCCTCGACCCGTCCGCCGGCCCGGACGTGCTGCACGCCCGCCTCGCCCTGGCCCGGCCCGCCCTGATCGTCGCGGACGCCGCCGCGCAAGCCGTCGCGAGCTG
This sequence comes from Actinoplanes liguriensis, assembly GCA_000715855.1. Classification (GTDB taxonomy): domain Bacteria; phylum Actinomycetota; class Actinomycetes; order Mycobacteriales; family Micromonosporaceae; genus Actinoplanes; species Actinoplanes liguriensis. Next base: position 26,990 of record KL571478.1, on the reverse strand, counting down.
GGCCGCGCCCCTCGCCCGCCGTGCCGGGCTCGCCCTGCCGGACCTGTCCCGCCTCGCGCCCACCGTCACCGTCGG
>KL571478.1:25819-26756 GCA_000715855.1 Actinoplanes liguriensis | reverse complement strand
CTTGCCAGCCCGCTCAGAGATGTGTATAAGAGACAGCCACGTACCTGACTCCGCCGCAACTGCGGGCGGCGCTGGACGCCGGGGTGCCATTGGGCGGCCGGGTCTACAGCGGGTCCGCGCCGGTGTCGTCGTCGCTGCTCGGCCGGGTGCGCGCGGCCGGCGCCGACGAGGCCTGGTGCGTCTACGCGCTGACCGAGGTCTTCCCCGCCGCCGCGGTCGAGGCGGCGGGCAAGGCGGCCCACGACGGGGACGGCGATCTCGTGGGTGAGCTGCTGCCCGGTGTCCGCGCCCGGGTGACGACGGGCGGGGAGCTGCAACTGGCCGGGGACGGGGTGTGCGACCGATACCTCGGCGGCGAGCCGCACGAGTGGGTGTCCACCGGCGACATCGCGCGGCTCGACGGCCGGCGGATCGTGCTCGCCGGGCGCGCCAAGGACATGATCCTGCGCCGCGCCGAGAACATCTACCCCGGCCTGTACGAGCCGTCGCTGCACGTCCCGGGCGTCTCGCTGGCGATCCTGGTCGGCGTTCCGGCCGGCGACGGCGACGAGGACGTCGTCGCCGTCGTCGAGACCACGCCCGGGACAGATCAGGCGGACGTCGAGGCCGCGCTGCGCGAGCCCCTGCGGCGGATGGGCGGCGCACGGCCGGATCGCGTGATCTTCGCGCCCGTGCCGCTCGCCGGACGCTCCCGGAAGCCGGATCGGGCCGCGGCCGCGGCCATGGCACATTCGACGGTACGGCCGTGAAGGCGCTCGCCGTCGTCGTCCCCGCCTACAACGAGGGCCGCTCGATCGGCGCGACCCTGGCAGCCCTCGCCGCCCAGACCGACACCGGCTTCACCCTGGTCGTCGTCGACAACGGCTCCACCGACGACACCGCCGAGGTGGTCCGCACGTTCGCTGCTCCGTTCCCGGTCGAGGTCGTGCGTGAGGAC
>KL571478.1:24714-25617 GCA_000715855.1 Actinoplanes liguriensis | reverse complement strand
CTTCCGGCACGCCATCGCGGCCGGCGCGCGCTACCTGGCCCGCACCGACGCGGACTGCCGGCCCGCGCCGGACTGGGCCGCCACCGCACGCCGCTACCTGGACTCCGGCGCCGAGCTGGTCTGCGGGCGCAGCGTCCCACGGCGCGACGAGCGGCCGTCGTTCGCCGAACGCCACGTCTTCCCGGGCGCGGTCCGGCTCGCGGCGCTCTACGGGCGCTATCGCAGCGCCCATCGAGAACCCTCTTTCCGTACGCCATATGTCCTGATCCATGGGCACAACCTGGCCCTGACAGCGGACCTGTACCAGCGCTGCGGCGGCACCGCCCGGGAACGCCTCGAAGACGGGTCGGAGGACGTCACGCTGCTCAACCGCGCGCGGCGGCACACCGACCGGATCGTCCGCGCCGAGGACCTGGTGGTGGAGAACAGCCTGCGGCGGCTGCGGGCGTGGGGCGCGCGCCGGACGCTGCTCTGGTACTGGGACCGGCGGTGGCGCCCGGCCACGACGCACGAGGTGCACGTCCGATGAGCCGTGCCCGGCGTCGCGACCGGCGGGTCTACCTGCTCAGCCATCCGGTGCTGTTCACGCTCCTCGCCGCGACCCGCCGGTGGCCCGCGCTACGACTCGGCGGGACGGTCCTGGCGCACTCGCGGGAAGCCCTCCGGGACGGGCTCACCCGGGTTCCGCTGGACCGGACCGCGGCCGGGACGACCGGCGGCGCGGCCGGCGACCTGACCGGCGGCGAGCTGCTGTTCAATCAGGACGGTGCCGGCCATCGGGGGTCGCGGCGGGGGCTCGCCGACGCGCTCAGCGCCGACGGGGTGGAGCACCTGCGGCCGGTCTGGGCCGCGGTCCTCGAACGCCGGCTCGCCCCACTGGCGTCCGGCGGGCGGATCGACCTC
>KL571478.1:23177-24515 GCA_000715855.1 Actinoplanes liguriensis | reverse complement strand
CCGCCGAGATGGCCGGGGCCACCGCGGCCGCGCTGCTCGGGCTCGACGCCGACCCGATCGCCCTGGCCACAGCCGCCCGGCAGGCCGCGGCGGCCGGAGCACGCGAACACATCCCCGGTCCTGGTCGGCCCGGCGCCCGGCGTGCCGCCCACGCCGCGACCGCGAAGCTGACCGCGCTGCTGGACGGCGGATCCGACCCGGCCCTGGCCGCGATGCTGGCGGTGGCCGCGATCAACACCACGGTCGCGGCCCTCCCCCGGGGCGCGGCGTGGTGCGCCGACGCCGGCCTGTGGCCCCACGCGGAGAGCGCGCCGGACGCGCTGACCTCGGAAATCCTGCGGGTGACCGCGCCGACGCCGCTGCTGCCCCGGGTGGCCGCCGGCGCCGGGACGATCAGCGGATGCCCGGTACGCCGCGGCGACCGGCTGATCCTCGTGGCCCGGCACGCCGTCGACGCCCACCGGAGCGACCCCGACCCGGCCGCGCCCGTGCCGCCGCAGGTCGCCCAGCTGGTGTTCGGGGCCGGGCCGCACGCCTGCCCCGGCGCGCGACTCGCCCGCGTCCAACTCACCGATGCGCTGCGGGCGCTGGCCGTCCATCGGCCGCGGGTGGTGAGCGCGCGGGTGGACCGGCGCAGCGCGCTGCCCGGCTGGTCCCGCCTGATCCTGGCACCCACCCGATGATCGGGATGCGGGTCGCCGTCACCGGGGCCAGCGGCTTCTGCGGCTCCGCCGGCGCCCGGGCTGCCGCCGCGGCCGGGGCGGACAGTCATCTGCCTCGGACGCCGGCCCGGCCCGGTGGGCGAACACCGGTTCTGGGACGCCACCCGGAGCACACCCGACCTCAGCGGCGCCGACATCGTGCTGCACCTGGCCGCCGCCGTCGGTGATCCGGCGCCCGGGCAGGCGGACGCCTTCCACGCGGTCAATGTGGACGGAACCGCCCGGCTGCTCGCGGCCACCGGCGGACGGCCGCTCGTCTGGGTGAGCAGCGCCAGCGTGTACACGCCCAGCCCCGAACCGATCCGCGAGGACCAACCGGTGGGCGGGCTCACGGCGTACGGGAAAACCAAAGCGGCCGGGGAAAGACTCGCACTCGCCGCGGGCGCCGTGATCCTCCGGCCCCGCGCGGTCTACGGCGACGGCGATCCGCACCTGCTGCCCCGGCTGCGGCGGGCCGTGCGCGGCGGGCGGGTGCTGCTGCCCGGCCCGGACATCCGGCTCAGCCTGACCGCGGTCGAGAACCTTGCCGAGGCGTGCCTGGTCGCGCACGGGTGGCCGGGGGGTGCGTACAACATCGCGGACGCCTCGCCCTACAGTCTGTCTCTTATACACATCT
>KL571478.1:20766-22907 GCA_000715855.1 Actinoplanes liguriensis | reverse complement strand
GAGATGTGTATAAGAGACAGGTGGTGGCCGGTGGCGCGGTGGCGGCTCTGAGCGGGCGGGGGGCGGTGCTTTCCCGGTACGCTCTTGAGCAGCTCACGGTGCCGGTTGTGCTGGATATCGGGCGGGCGGTGGGGCGGGGGTGGGTTCCGCGGCGCACGTTCGCGGACTACCTCTCCACCCGGTCCCCCGCGCCCCGCTGATCCTCGCCACCCCGTTTCCGCCGCCGCCACCACTGCCCCCGCGCCACCCCCACCGCGCCGCCGCCACTGCCACCGCGCCGCCACCACCACCGCCACTGCGCCGCCCCCGCGCCGCCGCCGCTGCCACTGCCCCCGCGCCACCGCCCGCGCCCCCGCGTCCGTCACCGCCCGCGCGCACCTCAGCGCCCCACCTCCGCGCGTCCGGCACCGCCACCGCCCCGCCTCCGAACGTCCGCCACCGCCCCGCGCCCGCGCGCCCGTCTCCGCCCGCGCCCCGTCCCCGCCTGTGCTCGCCGCCGCTCCGCGCCTGAGCATCCTAGGAAGATAGGACCCTTCCTCCGGGCCGCATTCGGGCCGCATTGCGATCCCAGTTCGGGAACGGCCAGTTTCGGAAATCTTCGGGGTTTTCCAAGGCGTGAGACGCCTCGCGGAAACACGTTGTTCCCTTATTGACAGTCGCGATCACATCGGCATGAATGTTCACCGGCCCATTCATCCGAAGGAGTTTCATGATTCCGACGAGCGCCGCGCACATCGCGCCGGCTGCCCGCCGCCGGGGCCGCCCGCCGGACCCGCACGCCCGTTCGCGCATTCTCGCGGCCGCCGAGAACCTGCTCGACGAGGCCGGATACCTGAACGTCACGATCGACGAGGTCGCCGCCCGAGCCGGCGTCTCCAAGAAGACCGTCTACCGGTTCTGGCGGCACAAACCCGCCCTGATCTGCGACCTGATCGTGGAACGCTCCGCGGTGCTGCCGGTGCCCGACATCGGCGACACGCGCGCCGAGCTGGCCACGCTCTTCACGCTGATCATCGAGTACCTGACCGCCGGCCCGGGCAGCACGATGACCCTGCTCGTCGCCGCGACCAGCGACGATCCGGCCACGCTCGCGAAACTCCGCGAACAGCTCGTCGCGCCGCGCCGGGACATCGCCCGCAACGTCCTGCAGCGTGGGATAGCGCGCGGCGACCTACCGGCCGATGTGGACATCGACGCGGTCCTCGACATGTGGCACGGCCTGGTCGCGTACCGGTTGACCGGCCGCCCGGCAGCCCTCCCCCGCCACACCGTCGAGCAGCTGGTCGACCTCACCATGAGCGGGCACGTCCCGCGCCTCCCGCGCACCTGAGACCGCGGCCCCGCCTTGCCTCCGCATCCGATCGGAGCAACGCGGGGCTCCGGCGGCCTCCGGCGACGCGACGTCCGCGGGCGGGCCGGGCCGCTGCGCGTCGCGCGCTTTGCTGTGACGCAAAAGACGATTGCGACGTACGTCGAAAGCTCGTCCCGAATCTTGGCGTCGCCGATCGGAAACGGCCCGATAACGGCAAGGTTGCAGTCTCCGGGGACGCCCGCGTGGCGTACCCGGGAAATCGCCCCGCCAAATCGGCATCTTCTACCCTGAACCGGTCCACTAAACCGGACAGAAGCGACGTCACACCGCCACCGAGTGATGGCGCAGGGTAACCCGCATCACGCTGTCAACGTCGTTGACAGTGGGCGTCAACGGTGTTGACACTACGTCGGTAACCATCGCTGTCCGAAAGCGTTCAGTCATGTCAAGACCCTCCGCGTGGAACGCGACCGTGCCCCGCCAGCTCCTGTGGTTCATGCTGGTCGGCGCACTCAGCACGGTCCTGCAGACGATCGTCTACGTCTCCGTGCGTGAAGTGCTCGCCGCCACCTGGGCGAGCTGGCTGGCGCTGCTCGTGGTCACCCCGGCGAACACCGAGGCCCACCGGCGCATCACGTTCAACGTGACCACCACCGCGATCGGCCGCCTGCACTGGGAGGCCGGCCTCACCTCGGTGGTCGTCTACCTGGCCAACCTGGCGGCGGCCCCGCTGTTCGCCGGCTTCGCCGGGCCGCACCCGTCGGCCCTGACCGAGTCCCTGCTCCTGGCCCTGACCGGCAGCGTGATCGGCGGCGTCCGCTACGTCATC
>KL571478.1:18870-20485 GCA_000715855.1 Actinoplanes liguriensis | reverse complement strand
CGTTCAACACCGTCGCCGCCGCGGCCGCCTCGCTCGACACCGTCGCCGCCGCCTCGTTCGACATCGTCGCCGCCCCGGCAGCCTCGTTCGACACGGTCTCCGCCCTCGCCGGCCCAGCCGCCTCCATCGACACGGTCGCCGGCCCTTCCGCCCCGTCGGGCCCCTCCGCCCCTTCTGTTCGCGAGGCCACTCCGGCAGCCATGGTCGCCCCGGCGAACGTGTTCTCGGCCTACCCGTCGACCGGCAACATCACCGCCGCGCTGGCCTGCCTGGGCACTCTCGCCCCGATCCCGACGGCCCGCCTGTGCACGGGCCAGTCGAACACCAGCGTCCTCAACCAGCGCCCCGCCGGCCGCCTCCGCACCTGGCACCGCAACCGCCGCCAGCACCTCACCGCCCGAAGCTGACAAACCTACTCATTTCGGCCCGCTCTACCCAACAGCCACCTCGCTAGCCTTGCCATCAACTTCCGCACCGGCACCAATCGCATCGATCCGTGGCAGCCGATGAGTCGATCTTCGTGTCCGGGCCGGAAGGAGAGTCCGCCGCCGCATCGCGATCGGGCGGGGACGTCGCATCGCGATCGGTCGGGCCGGCCCGACCGTGATCAGGCGGGGTCGTCGCAGGTCAGCAGGCGTTGAATGGCGTCGCCGTAGAGGCTGATGATGGCGTCGCGCTCGGCTCGGGCCAGGACCGGGTCGCCGACCAGCCAGAACGCGTTGATCAGCCCGGCGAACTGGGCCGCGGCCAGACGGGCACGGAGCTCGGGGTAGGCCCCGCCGATCCGCTCGGCGAGCGGGCCCACGAAGACGTCATGCATCGACGCGCGCAGCCGCTCCTTGATCTCCGGGCGGTCCGAGGCGCTGAGCAGCGCGCGATAAACCCCGGCGACCGGGTTCTCCGCGCCCTCCAGCACATATCGCACCAGGTCACGACCGATCGACTCGAGCGGACCGGCCAGAATCCCGGTCAGGTCCCCCGAGATCGAGACGGTGGCGAGGAACAGCCCTTCCTTCGACCCGAAGTGCCGGATCACCAGGGCCGGGTCACAACCGGCGGCCGCCGCGATGGCCCGCACCGTGGTGGCGCCGTAACCGTCCCGGACGAACAGCTCCCCGGCCGCACGACGGATCGCGTCCCGGGGCGGGAGGTTTTGCGGTAGCACACGGCCATCTTATGGCGGTTTCCCTGCCTGCCCACCAACCCCATAGCCCCTCCCCTGAGCCCGTCCGCCCTTCCCCACTCCCACCAGCCCGAACAATCCGCCCCAGCCAAGCCCACTCCCCCAGCTGGCCCCCACCGTGGTTATCAACCCCGCAAAACCACAGCCAGCCCCAGCCGAATCCGCACGCCGCCGGGCTGGCCCTCACCGTGGTCATGGACCCCGCAAACGACCAGGGCCAGCTCAAACCGCCGGGCTGGTGCTCACCGTGGTTATCGGCGCCGCATGACGACGGTCAGGGCCAGCTGTGACCGCTGGGCACGGCTGGGCGTGGTTTTCGGGCCGGGGTGACCACGGTGGGGCCGGCTGAGAGCGGCCAGGAGGGTGGTGGAGGAGTACCGGCGGCCGGCCACCGAAGCGAATCCCCACATCGTGGGGCGGTGGCCGGCCGCC
>KL571478.1:18337-18632 GCA_000715855.1 Actinoplanes liguriensis | reverse complement strand
TTTGCGGGCCGACCCCCATCGGTCCGCGGATCCCGCTCGGGTCAACGAGCAACTTTCTTGGTAGACGCGAACCAACCATGTCGGAGAGCGGTTGGCAACCATTCCGGGGCCCGGAACTGTTCGTGCCGCGTGTCCCGAACGGCCGGTCCCGCCTCTGCCCGGCGCACAGGCGCGGGCGGGACCGGCCGAGATCAGGTGCACTGCGTGGGTCAGCGGGCGGCGTGTGCGCCGGCTCGGCGGCGGCGGGTGAGGAAGACGGCGGCCAGGCCGGCGGCCACCAGCGCCAGCCCGGCGA
>KL571478.1:13777-18080 GCA_000715855.1 Actinoplanes liguriensis | reverse complement strand
ACGTTGGAGCCGGTCAGGGGCAGGGCGGGCGAATCGCCACCGCCGGGGTTACCTACCGCGACGACCGGGCCCGACGGGGACGGGGACTGACCGGCCGGGATCGGCTGGTCGACGGGTTCGTCCGTGCCGGGTGAGTCGTCCGACGGCGATCCGTTCGAGGGCGAGTCTCCCGACGGCGAGTCGTCCGAGGGTGAGTGGCCCGACGGGGTGTCATCCGCGGGCGTGCGGCCGGACGGGGTCTCGCCGCGCGAAATCGGGGCGCCGACACGGCACGGGGCGGTCGCCGACACCGACAGATGGCCGAGCGCGACGTCCAGCAGATGGGCCGAGCCCAGTTTCACTTCGACGCGGAGGGCGGCCGCCTGCGCCCGTACCTCCGAATCGGTGATCTTCTGGGTGGGCTCGCCGAGCGAGAGACGAACCGAGAGCAGCGAGGCCGGCCGGTCCGCGGCGAGTTTGCCGAGCAGGCTCAGGGAGACGCTGGAGTGCGAGCTGTCCATGTCGGTCACCGCCCCGCCCCCGGAGGTCACCGACAGCACCGCCGGCCGGTAGGTCACCGATGAGTGCTTCCGGTCGCCGGCGGCCACCGCCTCCAGGGTCGGCTGGTTGATCACCTTGGCGGTGATCTCCTGCGGGGTTCCGCCGAACAGCGTCAGGTCGCTGAGGGAAATCCCCGCCCCAGCGCGTACGCCGATCCGCCCGCCCCCAAGTGTGACCAGATCAGTGGCGCTCTGCGTGGATCCGGTCGGCCCGAGCCGGAGCAGGCTGGTCTTGGTGGCGATGTGGGTGAGGTCGCTGACCGCCTGGATCGCCGGGCTCGTGCCGGTGCCGCCGAGCACGTTCAGCCCTTCGATCATGGTGGCCGCGCGGGTCAGCGGGCCGGTCTTCCCGCAGTGGTATCTGTCGGACCAGGTCGCCTCGGCGGTGGCTTTGCCGAGTTGCGCGGTGGCGAGGCCGCCGGCGTTGAGGGCGGCGAGCGCGACGGTGACCGGGCCGGGTGGTCCGCCGGGGGCCGCGTGGTTGGCGACCGCGTCGTGCAGCGGCGGGCCGGGGAGTTTCATGCCGAGCAGTTTCGCGTCGGCGTAGCTCGCGGTGGCGACCGATCGGCCGCTGCGGTCGTTCGCGAGGACGTCGCCGCGTGCGGGGGCGAGCCGGACGTCGGCGAGTGCGGGCAGGCCGGGGGCGAGCGGTCCGGGATCCAGGACGGTGATCTTGGCGAGGTCGGCCTGGGACGTGGCGGCGAATCGCCCGATCGTGCAGGCTGTTCCACCGGCCGACGCGGGGGTCGCCGGTACGGCCAGCGCCACTACGGCGAAGGCTGCTGCGGCGGCGGGCGCGGCGCCGTGGGGGCGGCGCGGCTGGGGGACGTGGCGACGAGCGAACGACATGAAGCATCCTTCCGGACATAGAGGAAGTGTCCGACGTTTCATCGGACAGCTCCTAAATCCGGCTACGGCCGCCCCGCTAGACGCTCATCATCAGGGCATACCGTCAAATGCTCCTATCTACCGTTTTAGTCCGAATTCTCCTGGGAGTCGAGTGACGCGGAACGGGCTTCACGAGGCGACATGGACGACGAGGACGACGCGGGCCGATCCTCGCCGCGCACCAGCGAACCCTCCTCCGGCGTGCCGCCACTCCCCGCCACCGCCAACTGCGGGAACTTCGCGTCGAAAGCCGGCCGCTCCGACCGGATCCGCGGCATCTTGTCGAAGTTGCGCAACGGCGGCGGGCACGAGGTGGCCCACTCCAGCGAGTTCCCGTACCCCCACGGGTCGTCGACGGTCACCAGCTCCCCCGCCCGGTACGACTTCCACACGTTGTAGAGGAACGGCAAGGTCGCCGCCCCGAGAATGAACGAGCCGATCGTCGAGACGGTGTTCAGCGTGGTGAAGCCGTCACCGGGCAGGTAGTCCGCATACCGCCGGGCCATCCCCTCGGCGCCCAGCCAGTGCTGCACCAGGAACGTCATGTGGAACCCGATGAACGTCAGCCAGAAGTGGACCTTGCCGAGCCGGTCGTCGAGCATCCGCCCGAACATCTTCGGGAACCAGAAGTAGATGCCGGAGAAGACCGCGAACACGATCGTCCCGAACAGCACGTAGTGGAAGTGCGCCACCACGAAGTACGAGTCGTGCACGTGGAAGTCGACCGGCGGCGACGCCAGCAGGACCCCGGTGAGACCGCCGAGCAGGAACGTCACCAGGAACCCGATCGCGAACAGCATCGGCGTCTCGAACGACAACTGCCCGCGCCACATGGTGCCGATCCAGACGAAGAACTTCATTCCGGTCGGTACGGCGATCAGGTAGCTGAGCAGGCTGAAGAACGGCAGCAGCACCTGACCGGTGGCGAACATGTGGTGCGCCCACACGCTCATCGACAGCCCCGAGATCAGCAGGGTCGCCGCGACCAGCGGCTTGTAGCCGAACACGGGCTTGCGGCTGAACACCGGGATGACCTCGGTGATGATCCCGAAGAACGGGAGCGCCACGACGTACACCTCGGGATGTCCGAAGAACCAGAACAGGTGCTGCCACAGCATCGGGCCGCCGGTATCCACGTTGAACACCTGGGCGCCCAGGATCCGGTCGGCGGCCAGAGCGAACAGCGTCGCCGCCAGGAACGGGAAGACCAGCGCCACGAGCAGGCTGGTGAGCAGGATGTTCCAGGTCATGATCGGCATCCGGAACATGGTCATCCCGGGGGCTCGCAGGCAGAGGATCGTGGTGATCATGTTGACGGCGCCGAGGATCGTGCCGAGCCCGGAGATCGCCAGGCCGACGACCCACATGTTGCCGCCGGTGCCGGGCGAGTGCTGGCCGCCGCTCAACGGCACGTATGCGGTCCAGCCGAAGTCGGCCGCGCCGCCGGGCAGCGCGAAACCACCGATCGCGATCGCCCCGCCGAACAGGTACAGCCAGTACGCGAAGGCGTTGAGCCGCGGGAACGCGACGTCGGGCGCGCCGATCTGCAGCGGCACCACGAAGTTCGCGAAGGCGAACAGGATCGGCGTCGCGAACAGCAGCAGCATGATCGTGCCGTGCATGGTGAACAGCTGGTTGTACTGCTCCGGTGAGAGGAACTGCATCCCCGGGCGGGCCAGCTCGGCGCGCATCAGCAGCGCCATCAGGCCGCCGACCATGAAGAACGCGAACGCGGTGACCATGTACATGATGCCGATCTGCTTGGCATCGGTGGTGCGGATGGTGCGGCTCAGCCACGACCCACGCACCTGCCGGCGAACCGGCCAGGGTCGGGTCTGCACCGGCCGCGGCGCGACGGTGGTCATTCAGGCCTCCTGCTCAGGATGCGCTCGATCCGTTCGTACTCCCCCCAAATCGCCTTGCCAACCCGCGTCACACCCATCGTTCTCGGTCAACCCCACCGCCATGCGCCATCCGCACAACCCGGCAACCCCCAACCCCAAGATCAACACAATTGGCGCGTACGGCGATGAGCACGCCCGCCCCGCGCCGCTGCTCGCGGCCACGCCCGGGCGCCGGACTCGGACGGCCCCACGCGCGGCCGGCCCGGCGGCGAGGTGCGAGCGGTCAGGCGGTCACCCAGGACGGCGGATCGGTGGGGTGCAGGCGCGGGTCGTCGACGGCGAAGGTCCGGACCGGGCCGCGGGCGGTCTGCGGGCCCTCGAAGCGGACCGTCACCCGGCCGAGCCCGCTGCCCTGCACCCAGCCCGGCCCTTGCTCGTCGTGCAGCACGTCCTGCCCCGGCCGCCACCCCACCGGCTCCGGATCCGTGGGCGGATCGGGCACCTCCGCATCCGGGCCGGTCGGGGACGAGTCCGTCACCTCGGAGGGAGCGACCGGCACATCGGGGACGGGAGGGCCGGCCCGCGCGGGGATCGGCTCCGGGGATGCGACCATGGCCGGCTCGTCGGGGAGGTCGAGCGCGGGGGCGCTGGAGAAGAGGTCGTGGGCCGGGTCGGTTTCGCTGAACAGGTCGTCCTGGGCGAAGTCGGCCAGGGTCGAGACGCCCACGCCGAGCAGCCGGATGCCGCCGGAGGTGTCGACCTCGGTGAGCAGGCGGCGGGCCAGGTGGGCGACCAGGCGGCCGTCGTCGGTCGGGTGGTCGCGGGTGAACGCCCTGGTCACCGTCGTGAAGTCGCCGTGCCGGACCTTGATGTTGACGGTGCGCCCGGCCAGCCCGTTGGCGCGCAGGCGCCCGGCGACCCGCGCGGCGAGCAGGTCCAGCTCGCGCCGCAGGCGGGCAGGGTCGGTGACGTCGACGTCGAAGGTCTCCTCGGCGGAGACGGACTTCGCCTCGCGCTCGCTGACCACCGGGC
>KL571478.1:10366-13497 GCA_000715855.1 Actinoplanes liguriensis | reverse complement strand
ATGTGTATAAGAGACAGGCTCCAGGGAGACCCCGGCCAGGTCGCCGATGGTGCGCACGCCGGAGCGGTGCAGCCGCTGCTCGGTGGCCGGGCCGACGCCGCCGAGCCTGCTCACCGGCAGGGGGTGCAGGAACTCCAGCTCCTCGCCCGGCGGGACCACGGTCAGGCCGTCGGGCTTGTTCAGATCCGACCCGATCTTGGCGAGCAGCTTGGAGGACGCCGCGCCGATCGAGCCGGTGACCCCGCCGGTGGCGGTGGCGATCCGCGCCTTCAGGTCCATGCCGAGGCTGATCACACCGTCGAGGCTGAGGTCGGCGCCGGTGGGGGCGAGATCAACATACGCCTCGTCGATGCTGACCTGCTCGACCAGCGGGGACACCTCGGCGAGCAGGCGCATCACCACCTCGCTGGTGCGTTTGTAGGCGGCGAAGCGCGGCGACAGGTAGGCCGTGGTCCATGGAGCGAGCCGGCGGGCCTGGGCCATCGGCATCGCCGAGCGCACGCCGAAGACCCGCGCCTCATACGACGCGGTGGACACCACGCCCCGCCCGGCCACCCCGCCGACGACCACCGGCTTCCCGCGCAGGGAGGGCTTGTCACGCTGCTCGACAGCGGCGAACATCGCGTCGAGGTCAACGTGCAGAATGCTCGGATCCCCCCTCACGACCCGCAGCCTACGCAGCGGGTATGACACTTCGAGGAGCCCCGCGATGCCGGACGCCGGACTGTCCCGCCAGTCGATGATCTACCGGGCCGGCGTGCTGGGCCGCCGCCCGGTCGTGCCGGCCGACTTCGCCGAGCTGGAACGCCGGGCGAAGCGGGCGAGCAGCGCCGAGGCCTGGGCGTACGTGGCCGGCGGCGCGGGCGAGGGCCGGACCATGCGGCGCAACCGGGCCGCGTTCGACCGCTGGGCGATCGTCCCGCGGATGGCGGCCGGCGCGGTCGACCGGGACCTGTCGGTCGAGCTGCTCGGCACCCGGCTGCCCAGCCCGCTGCTGCTCGCGCCGGTCGGCGCCGGAGCGCTGATGGGTAAGGACAGCGACGTCGCGATCGCCACCGGCGCGGCGGAGACCGGGACGCCGTACATCTTCTCCAACCAGGGCTGCAACCCGATGGAGGAGTGCGCGGTCGCGATGGGCGACACCCCGCGCTGGTTCCAGCTCTACTGGAGCAAGGACGAGCGGCTGGTCGACAGCCTGATCGCCCGGGCCGAGCGGATCGGCGCCGGCGCGCTGGTGGTGACCCTGGACACCACGGTGCTCGGCTGGCGGCCGCAGGACCTGAACCTTGGGTCGCTGCCGTTCACGAAGGGGCTGGGCCTCGCCCAGTACACGTCCGACCCGGTGTTCCGGGAGATCGTGGCCGAGCGGGCGGGGCAGCCGCGGGAACGGCCGAAGGTGACTCCCGGCGCGATCCGGGCGCTGATCGCGATGTCGCGCAACCACCCCGGCCCGTTCTGGGCGAACCTGCGCTCGCCGGTGCCCCGGGCCAGCGTGGAGACGTTCCTCGACATCTACTCCAACCCCGGACTGAACTGGGACCATCTGGCCACGTTGCGACGGCGGACGAGTCTTCCGGTCGTACTGAAGGGGATCCTGGCTCCTGAGGATGCACGGCGGGCGTTCGACATCGGCGTCGACGCGATCGTGGTCTCGAATCACGGCGGGCGTCAGGTGGACAACGCGGTGGCGTCGCTGGACGCGCTCGCCGGGATCCGTGCCGAGCTGGGGCCGGAGCCCACGCTGCTGTTCGACAGCGGCATCCGCACCGGCGCGGACGTCTTCACCGCCCTGGCCCTGGGCGCGGACGCGGTGCTGCTGGGCCGCCCGCACCTGTACGGCTTCGCGCTGGCCGGAGCGCACGGCGTCGCCGAGGTGATCCGCAACGTGATCGCCGAGCTCGACCTCACGATGGCCCTGGCGGGCGCCCGCACGATCGCCGATATCACCCGCGACGCGCTCACCGAGACTCCCCGATGATCGGGATCCGCCACCGTGGGCACGCTCCCACTCACGATTGACGGCTCTCCGAGGGCCGTGCCACGATACGGCTCGATCTACGGCCGGACGACGTCGTCGCAGCTAGCGCCCACCGAGGGTGCGGACCTACGGAGAGCGGGACGGTGGCGGAGACTCAGACGGCGGTCGCGTGGGACACCACCCGCCTGGTCCGTGACGCGCAGACCGGTGACCTCGACGCCCTGGACGCGCTCGTCACCGACCACCTGCCGTTGATCTACAACGTGGTCGGGCGGGCGCTGGACGGGCACCCGGACGTCGACGACATCGTCCAGGAGACGATGTTCAAGGCGATCCGCGGCCTCACCGCCCTGCGCCAGCCCGACCGATTCCGATCGTGGTTGATCGCCATCGCGTACCGGCAGGTCCAGATGCATCTGCGGTCCCGCAAGATGACGCTGCTGCGCCGCCACCCGGAGCCGGTCGACGTGCCCGACCCGGCGGGCGACTTCGCCGAGCGGGCCACCGCCGAGTTGGTCGTCGCCGAGCAGCGCCGGGAGCTGGCCGAGGCCGGCCGCTGGCTCGAGGACACCGACCGGGAACTGCTCGCGCTCTGGTGGCAGGAGGCGTCCGGGCAGCTCACCCGGGCCGAGCTCGCCGCCACGCTGGGCGTCCGGCCGAAGCACGCCGCGGTCCGGGTGCAGCGGATGAAAGCGCAGGTGGATCTGGCCCGCGGGGTGGTCCGGGCGCTGCGCGCGAGGCCGCTCTGCCCGGAGCTGTCGGACCTGGTCCGCTTCTGGGACGGCACCACCGACTCGGTGTGGCGCAAGCGGCTGGCCCGGCACGTCCGGGAGTGCGCGCGCTGCCAGGTCCGCCAGGGCGGTCTGGTCCCGCCGGAGCAACTGCTGCTCGGCATGGTCGCGCTGCCGGTGCCGCTGGCGCTGACCGCGGCCCTGCAGGCGGCGATCCACAGCGGGTCGGCCGCGCCGGCGATGGTGACCGCCGCGAAGGGGACCGCGCTGGTCGCGGCGCTGCAGAACAAGGCCCTGGTGGCGGCGACGGCGACGGCCGTGGTGGGCGGTGGTTTCGCGTACGCGGTCTACCACTCCCCCGCCGATCCGGGCGCGCCGCTGTCGGTGGCGCCGCCCGCGGTCACCGCGACCACGACCAGGCC
>KL571478.1:9738-10109 GCA_000715855.1 Actinoplanes liguriensis | reverse complement strand
AGATGTGTATAAGAGACAGGGACAGCGGTGACGGCAGCGCCGAGCACCCGTACGCCTCGCTCGGCAAGGCGGTGGCCGTGGTGAGATCCGGCCAGACGATTGCCCTGCGCGGCGGGACGTACCGGGCCACGAGTCCGATCGAGATCACCACGAGCGGGACCGCGGCGAAGCGGATCACGCTGACGAACTACCGCGGCGAGCACCCCGTCCTGGACATGTCGGGCATCCCGGCGGACAAGTGGGCGATCACGCAGAAGGCCGGCTACTGGACCGTCCAGGGCCTGGAGATCACCGGCGCGCCCGGTCAGGCGTACGTCTGCAGTGCCTGTCAGAATGTCACCTTCCAGCGCCTCGCCATCCACGGCAGCGGC
>KL571478.1:7785-9508 GCA_000715855.1 Actinoplanes liguriensis | reverse complement strand
GCGCCGGCCTGATGCTCCGCGACCCGGGAACCGTCGGCAACCGGGTGCTGGACAGCGATTTCTCCGACAACCGGGGCTCCGGTCTGGCCGTCCAGTTCGGCGCCGGCGCCGGGAACCAGCTGCGCGGCAACCGGGCGTTCCGCAACGGCGGCGACGGGATCAACCTCGGTGACTTCAGGTCCGCGGTGACCGTGCAGTACAACTGGTCGTTCCGCAACGGCGCCAACGGCTTCGCGATCGGCGGCGGCACCCCGTCGGCGACGGCCACGCACACGATCCGGCACAACGCCGCGTGGAACAACGACGGTCACGGCTTCGTCGACGAGGGCAACACCGCGGCGCTCACGGTCGGCAACAACACGTCGTACCGCAATCGGGGTCTGGGTTTTTCGATCGGCACCGCGCCGGCCACGCTGCGATACAACGTCGCGGCCGGCAACACCCAGGGTGATCAGGGTCTTGCCGGCGCGGTGAAACAGACCCACAACTCGTGGCAGGGCGAGGCGGCCACCTTCCGGTCCGCCGATCCCCAGGTCGCCGAGGGTGCCCGTACGGCCGATGGAGCGCTGCCCAGCACCACGTTCCTGGCGACGGCGAACGGCGCCGGCGCCTCGATGACCGGCTGATAATCGGCTGCCCTCGATCGTCATCGCGGGCACACTCGTCGCCATGCACTCCGCGATCACGGTGACCCCGGCCCAGCTGCCCGGCCTGCTGCTGCACGTCGCGGTGGTCCGGCCGGTGTTCGTGTGGGGCGCCCCCGGCATCGGCAAGAGCTCCCTGGTCCGTGACTTCGCCGCGTCCCTTGGCCTGGACTGCGTCACGCTGGTCGGCACCCAGCTCGCCGCCGAGGACCTGATCGGCGTCCCCGAGCTGCGGGACGGCCGGAGCCGGTTCGCGCCGCCCGAGTCGATCGCGCGCGACGAGCCGTACTGCCTGTTCCTGGACGAGCTGAACGCGTCCTCGCCGGAGGTGCAGAAGGCGTTCTACTCGCTGATCCTGGACCGCCGGATCGGGGCGTACGAGCTGCCGGCCGGCTCGATCGTGATCGGCGCCGGCAACCGCACCAGCGACAACGCGCTCGCCCGCCCGATGGCGTCGGCGCTGGTCAACCGCATGATCCACGTGCACCTGCGAGCGGCGTACCCGGACTGGGCGAACTGGGCGGCGAACGCCGGCCTGCACCCGTGGGTGCTCGGCTACCTCGCCGAACGCCCGGATCACCTGTGGTCCGCGCCGCCGAAGACCGAGGAGACGTTCTCCACCCCGCGCAGCTGGCACATGCTCTCCGACGCGCTGCACTCCTACGGCGACGGCGTGCGCGAGGAGATCATCCAGATGCTCGCCATGGGCACGCTCGGCACGCAGCACGCGACCGCGTTCACCGGCTACGTGAAGATCGTCCGGCACCGGTACGGGCTGGACGCGATCGTGCGCGGCGACGCCGGCTGGCCGTCCGCCCCGGCCGACCGGGACCTGCTCTACTTCCTTGCCGAGGCGTTCCGCGCTCGGCTGACCAAGGACCTGCCCGCCTCCAAGGAACACGCGTCGGCGAACCTGCGCCAGTTCGCGCACCGGGCCAAGGCGATGCTGGTCGAGCTCGCCGAGCTGAACCTCGAATACGGCCGCCTGGTGATCGCGCCGGACCGGGCCGGCCACCCGGTGCTGCCGGCGTGGTTCCTCGTCGAGATCAGCCGCGACCTGCCGCGCCTGGTCGCGGCGC
>KL571478.1:7272-7569 GCA_000715855.1 Actinoplanes liguriensis | reverse complement strand
CCCGCCGCGACGAGCAGCCCGACCCGAACAGCCTGGCCTTCCGCAGCGCCTGGGAGTGGATCGGCCGCAACCGGATCTTCGCGCCGATGATCGCGGACAGCTGTATGCAGCGCGGCGCCGACTACCGGTTCACCGAGGGCGGCCTGCCGGGCATCGCCCAGGTCGACCCGGGCGGGGTGATCCGGGTCAACCGGCACCGGCGGCTGGAGGCCGAGGAGTGGCACTGGGTGCTCGCGCACTGCCTGCTGCACCTGGGCTTCGGCCATCTGCCGACGGACCCGCCGGTCGACGCGGCTC
>KL571478.1:6272-7044 GCA_000715855.1 Actinoplanes liguriensis | reverse complement strand
AGCCTGTGTCGCGGTCAGCCGGTTCCAGCGCGAGGTGAAGCTGGGCCGGCCGCCGGTCCCGGTGCCGGACGTGCTGCCCACCGCCGACGAGACCGCCCTCGCCGAGCGGTGGCGGCGCGACGGCGTACCCGCCGAGCTGTCCGCCTGCGGTACCGCAGCGCCCGACACGATCCCGCTGCGCGACGACTGCGCGCCCGGCGGTGGACGCGGCATCGACTGGGCCGGACGGTTCGCGATCGGGCTGACCGAGGCGGCGACGGTCGGCGTGGAGATGGCCGGTGGCGTCCGCTCCACCGAGTGGGGCCGGGGGCCCGATCGCACGCCGTACGAGCTGGCCTTCAGCTGGTTCCTGCAGAACTACCCGCTGCTCGGCGGTGTCGCGGCCGGATTCACCCTGGTCGGCGACCGGGAACTGGCGCGGTCGCAGGACATCGCGATCGCCGCCGTGTCGGCCGAGGCCGGGGAGATCTACGTCAACCCGGTCCGGAACCTGACCGAGACGGAATGGCGGTTCGTGCTCGCGCACGAGATGCTGCACGTCGCGCTGCGGCACGCCGACCGGACCGGGCACCGGGACCCGTACCTCTGGAACGTCGCCTGCGACTACGTGATCAACGGCTGGCTGCTGGAGATGGGCGTCGGGGTGATGCCGGACGGCTCGCTGCACGACCCGGCGCTGGCCGGGCTCTCCGCCGAGGCCGTCTACGACCGGATCGCCGGGGACCTGCGGCGCATGCGGAAACTGGCGACGCTGCGCGGCAAGGGGCTCGGC
>KL571478.1:3535-6041 GCA_000715855.1 Actinoplanes liguriensis | reverse complement strand
GTGGACCTCGACGAGTGCTGCCGGCGGGCGCTGCTGACCGGGTACGCGTACCACCTGAGCAGCGGGCGCGGGCTGCTCCCGGCCGGGCTCGAGGAGGAGATCCGGGTGATCGAACAGCCACCACCGCCGTGGGACGTGCGACTCGCCCGGTGGTTCGAGGAGCACGTGCCGGTGGTCGAGCCGCAGCGGTCGTACGCCCGGCCGTCCCGCCGCCAGGCGTCCACTCCGGACATCCCGCGCCCCGGATGGCGCCGTCCGGAGGAGATCACCCCGCGGGTCACGTTCGGTGTGGTCGTGGACACCTCCGGGTCGATGAGCCGCCAGTTGATGGGCAAGGCCCTCGGCGCGATCGCGTCCTACGCCACCGCCCGTGACGTCCCGGCGGCCCGCGTGGTGTTCTGCGACGCGACCGCGTACGACGCCGGGTACCTGCCGGTCGACGAGATCGCCGGGCGCGTCCGGGTCCGCGGTCGCGGTGGCACGATCCTGCAGCCGGCGATCAACCTGCTCGAACGGGCCGGGGACTTCCCGCCGGACGGCCCGATCCTGGTGATCACCGACGGGCAGTGCGACGTGCTGCGGGTGCGCCGGCCGCACGCGTACCTGATGCCCCGCGGCGCCCGGCTGCCGTTCACCCCGCGCGGTCCCGTCTTCGACCTCCGATGACCGGGGGCGAACCCCTACGGGTGGCCACCCGGGTTCATGCTTGTGCCTGTGCGTTTCATCCTCAACGTTCTCTGGTTCATCTTCGGCAGCGGCTTCCTCATGGCGCTCGGCTACGGTCTCGCCGCACTGATCTGCTTCGCGCTGGTCGTCACCATCCCGTTCGGTGTCGCCGCGGCGCGCATCGCGGTCTACTCACTGGCCCCGTTCGGCCGGACGGTCGTCGACCGCCCGGGCGCCGGGGCGGCCTCCGGCCTGGCGAACATCCTCTGGGTGGTCCTCTTCGGCTGGTGGATCGCGCTGCACCACATCGTGGTGGGCATCGCGCAGTGCGTGACGATCATCGGCATCCCGTTCGGGATCGCGAACTTCAAGCTGGTGCCGGTAGCGTTCTGGCCACTCGGCCGGGAGATCGTCGACGTGCCCTAACGACAGGGGTTGGCAAATGGAGATCAACGGCATCTTCACCGCAATCGTCTTCGGCCTGGTCATCGGCGGGCTGGGGCGCCTGGTCCTGCCGGGCAGACAGGGCCTGCCGATCTGGGTGACCCTGCTCGTCGGCGTCGTCGCCGGCCTGGCCGGGACGTTCGTCGCACACGCCTTCGGGGTCGACGACACCGACGGCATCGAGCTGTTCCTCCAGGTCGGCCTGGCCGCGCTCGGTGTGGCGCTGGTCGCCGGCGCCGGGCGTCGTCGCCGCCTTTGAGGGACGGTGCCGCGCGGGCACGGTAGGTTTTCGGTCATGGCCCGCGTACGCGCCGCACTCTATCTGGACTTCGACAACGTGTTCAGCGGACTGATCAAGCAGGACCCGGACGTGGCGATCCAGTTCGCCAAGGACCCGGCCGCGTGGTTGGTCCGCCTGACCACGTCGCTGACCGTCGACGGTTCGCGCCGCTGGCTGATCCTGCGCTGCTACATGAACCCCGGCGGGTGGGTCCCCAACCCGGACACCACCGCGACCCAGCAGCGGCTCTACTACTCGCAGTTCCGGCCGTTCTTCGTCAACGCCGGCTTCGAGGTGATCGACTGCCCGCGCCTGACCCACACCAAGAACGCCGCGGACATCCGGATGGTGGTCGACGCCGTCGACGCGCTCGCCGACCCGGTCACGTTCGAGGAGTTCGTCATCGCCTCCGGCGACTCCGACATGACGCCGCTGCTGGTGCGGCTGCGCCGGGCCGACCGGCGGACCACGATCGTCTCCCCGTCCGACGCGGCCGAGGCGTTCATCGCCGTCGCCGACCGGCTGATCACCAGTCAGGAGCTGCTGGAACTCGTCCAGGGCGAGCCGGTGGAGAGTGACGAGGCGCCGGTGACACCGGTCGACCCGGAGACGCCGGTCTCCTACGAGCAGTTCCGCGACCTGGTCAGCTGGCGGTACACCGCGGCCGGTGGCCCGCTCAACCTGGCCTCGCTCGCCCACGACCTGCGCCGCCAGCTCGGCGGGCGCGTCGACGAGACGAACTGGTTCGGCAACGGCGGGTTCGTCCGCGCGCTGGAGAGCCTCACCCTGCCGAACGCGAAGTTCTCCAACCACTTCCTCTGGGACTCCACCCGCCACGACGTGCCCGAGTCCGGCGTCAGCACCGGCCCCGCGCCCGAGCCGGTCGGGCGCCTCTCCGCGCTGCTCAGCCTGCCCCGGCTCGCCAAGGAGATGTGGCCGCCGATCTACCAGGCGCTGGCCGACTACGCCGGCGAGCACCACTTCAACCTGACCGAGGCGACCCGCTGGGCCCGCGACCAGCTCGCCTCGCAGGGCGTCGACGTGAGCCGCAGCGCGATCGCCTTCGTCACCCGCGGCACGGCGTTCGGCGGGGCGCCGCTCTACCGCCAGCCGCCC
>KL571478.1:2540-3341 GCA_000715855.1 Actinoplanes liguriensis | reverse complement strand
ATGTGTATAAGAGACAGGGCCGCGGAGATCGCGGCGGCCTTCGCGGACAACGTGCTGAACCGGGCGGAGGCGGCGGCGATCGCCCTGAGCGAGGAGGAGATCGCCGAGGTCAGGGCCTGGCTAGGAGCCTGACGGTTATCCACACTGCGGGGTTGTCCACAGGCCGCGATCATGATCTTGGCGATCCGCGCGACAATGTTCATGGGTTCGCCCCCCGGTGGTGGGTGGGGACTCCGGCTAGAACAGGGCCTTTGCGGCGGCGGTCCAGGTGGCGACCAGGTCGAGGTGTTCGGGGTCTCGTAGCCACTGGATCTGCAGGCCGTCCATCAGGGCCATCACCTGACGGGCCAAGATCTCCGGATTCGGTACGCCGTGAGCCCGCGCCAGCAGCGTCATGGCCTTGATCGTGCTCTCCTGGCGCGCCTGGAAGTACCCGTGGGCGGGGTGGTCGGGGGCGAGCGACTCCGCCTCCAGCACCGCGAAGAGGCGGACGATCTCGGGCTGGCCGGCGTTGCGGCGGACCAGGGCGAGGCAGATCTCCGGCAGCGGGACGACGCCGGCCAGTTCGGGGACCGGGCGGCCGAGGTCGGCGGCGAGGGACCGGTGGTCCTCCTCGTCGCGCAGTTCGAGGACGGCGACCAGCAGGTTGTCCTTCGAGCCGACGTGGTGCAGCAGGCCGGGGACGGTGAGCCCGCAGCCGTCCGCCACGTCCTGCATCGACAGGCCCCAGAAGCCGCGCTCAGCGATCAGACGGGTGGTCACGTCGAGGATCTGCCGGCGGCGTTCGGCGGCCGGGAGCCG
>KL571478.1:1424-2303 GCA_000715855.1 Actinoplanes liguriensis | reverse complement strand
TCGGCGGCCGGGAGCCGCGCGCGGTCACGGCGGCGGAGCGGGGCGCTGCTCACAGGTTCTTCCCATCGGCTGGACTCTTGCCCGCGGGCCGGGGCCTGGTTATGTTACCAAGTAGTTAATACCTACTAGGTACTCAGTAAGGGCGGCCGACCCCATGACTTCCGAGCTCAGCACCGCCGAGCAGGCGGCGATCACCAGCGGCAGCGACTTCTGGCACACCACCGCCGTCGAGTCGGCGGGCCTTCCGGCGCTCACCGTCACCGACGGCCCGCACGGGGTCCGCATGCAGGCCTCCGGGGGCGACCTGCTGGCCGGTGTCCCGGCCACCTGCTTCCCGCCGGCCGTGGCCAGCGCCTCCACCTGGGATCCGGAGCTGCTGCGGCGGATGGGCGAGGCGCTCGGCGACGAGTGCCGGGCGATGGACGTGGCGGTGCTGCTCGGCCCCGGCGTGAACCTGAAGCGCAGCCCGCTCGGCGGCCGCAACTTCGAGTACTTCTCCGAGGACCCGATCCTGACCGGCGTGCTCGCCACCGAGTGGGTGCGCGGCCTGCAGAGCAGGGGCGTCGGGGCGTCGCTCAAGCACTTCGCGGTGAACAGCCAGGAGACCGACCGGATGCGGGTCAGCGCCGACCTGGACGAGCGCACCCTGCGGGAGATGTATCTGCGCGCGTTCCACCGGGTGGTGACGAAGGCCCAGCCGTGGACCGTGATGTGCGCCTACAACAAGGTCAACGGGGTGTACGCGAGCGAGCACCACTGGCTGCTCACCGAGGTGCTGCGTGACGAGTGGGGCTTCGAGGGCCTGGTCGTGTCGGACTGGGGCGCCGTGGTGGACCGGGTCGCGGCGGTCCGCGCCGGGCTGGGCCTGTCTCTTATACA
>KL571478.1:0-1269 GCA_000715855.1 Actinoplanes liguriensis | reverse complement strand
ATGTGTATAAGAGACAGTCGGGGACGCTCGACGGCGCCGCTCTGCGGAAGTCCGCTGACCTCGTACGGGAAATGATCCTGAAGGCCGGGAAGCGCGAAGCCGGAACCTATGCGGCGGACGCGCACCACGCCCTGGCCCGGGAGATCGCCGGCCGGGCGATCGTGCTGCTGAAGAACGACGGCGGGCTCCTGCCGCTGCGCGGGGAGGGGCAGTCGATCGCGGTGCTCGGCGAGTTCGCGCGGACCCCGCGGTACCAGGGCGGCGGCAGCTCGCAGATCACGCCGACCCGGCTGGACGACGCGCTGACCCAGATCCAGGCCTCGACCACGGCGGCCGTCACGTTCGCCGCGGGCTACGACGACATCCCCGCGGCGGTCGAGGTCGCCCGGGGCAGCGACGTGGCCCTGGTCTTCGCGGGCAGCGTGCACGAGACCGAGGGCGCCGACCGGGAGTCGCTGGACCTGCCCGCCGAGCACCTGGCGCTGATCGAGCAGGTCGCCGCGGTCAACCCGAACACCGTCGTGGTGCTCTCCAACGGCGCGGTGCTGGTCACCAGCGGCTGGGAGGCGCGGGTGCCGGCGATCGTGGAGGGCTGGCTGCTCGGGCAGGCCGGCGGCAGCGCGATCGCGGACGTGCTGTTCGGGCGGGTCAACCCGTCCGGGCGGCTGGCCGAGACGATCCCGGTGAAGCTCGCCGACCACCCGTCCTACCTGGACTTCCCCGGCGAGCACGGGCATGTGCGGTACGGCGAGGGGCTGCACGTGGGCTACCGCGGGTTCGACGCCCGGGAGCAGGAGGTGTCGTACCCGTTCGGGTTCGGGCTCTCCTACACGACGTTCGCGTACGGCGAGGCGGTCGCCGACGGCCTGGAGATCCGGATCCCGGTGACCAACACCGGCCCGGTCGACGGGCGCGAGGTCGTCCAGGTGTACGTCAGCCTGCCCGGCTCGCCGGTGCGGCGGGCCCCGCGGGAGCTGAAGGCGTTCGCGAACGTGGCGATCGCGGCCGGCGAGACCGTCGAGGTGACGCTGACCGTCGAGCGGGCCGACCTGGCCTACTGGGACGTCCGGCTCGGGCAGTGGGTCGTCGAGGACGGCGACTACGTGTTCGAGGTCGGCGCCTCGTCCCGCGACATCCGGGCCACCGTGACCGCGCACGTCACCGGGGACGCCGTCCGGGTGCCGCTGACCGCGGACTCCAGCGTCGGTGAGTGGTTCGCCGACCCGCGCGGCGCCGAGCTGCTGGGCGAGCTCTTCGCCGCGGCGGCGG
>KL571477.1:31674-32118 GCA_000715855.1 Actinoplanes liguriensis | reverse complement strand
AGCCAGGTCCACGCGACCCCGCCGGCGACCAGCACCGAGACGAGTACCCCGGCGGCCGCCGACACCGCCGCGACCAGCACCGATTCGAGCAGCAGCTCGGTGCCGAGCACGGTCAGCGCCGCGCCGCGCTGCCGGGCCACGGTCAGGGCCTGGGCGCGCCGGGCGGCGAGCAGTTGCGCGGCCAGCAGCAGGATCAGCACGGCCACCACGATCAGCGCGGTGAGCAGGACAGACGCCTGCGCGGTGGCGGCGTCGATCTGGTCCTGGACGTCACGCAGCACGTAGTCGAGCTGGGTCGACCACTCCGCTTCCAGGGAACGGTCTCCGGAGGAGGTGACGGACGACGCCTTGAGCGCGACCACGGCGGCGACGATCCGGTTCGCCGAGTCCAGGGTGAGCAGGTCCGGGTCCGGGCTGAACCGGATCGTCCGGGGCATGTCGTCC
>KL571477.1:30340-31433 GCA_000715855.1 Actinoplanes liguriensis | reverse complement strand
GGGTGATCCCCGCGCCGTCCCTGCCGTACGCGGGCTGGAGCAGCCAGGGCGCCAGCCGCCACTCCGCGGCGCCGGGATCCACCGGCCGGAAGACGCCGCTCACCCGTACGTCCTTGGGGACGTGATTGGCGTCCTCGACCTGGATCCGATCGCCCGGCTTGACTCCGAGCTTCGCCGCGGTGACCTCGGCGACGCCGACCTGGACCGGCCAGGGTGGCGCGTTGAACTGCACCTCCAGGCCGGGCTCCTCCGAGGTGGCCTTCGGCGCGGTGCCGGAGATCCAGGTGACCGCGGGACCGTCCGGCCCGGACAGGTAGTCGAGCCGGAAGCTGCGCGGCTCGGTGCCGTTCGAGATCTTCAGGTACGGGCTGTCCGCGAGCTCGACCGGCGGCAGCAGCACCGAGCCCAGCGCCCCGAGCTGGGCCAGTGACCGGTCGCGCAGGTCGTCGAGGGCGATCGCGGAGCCGGGGGTGCGCGTCCGTCCGCCGTTCGGGCCGTCGTCCCACTCCCAGCGCGCCTGCACCTGCACGTCGGCGTCGTCACCGGCCTGCCGGACGGCCTCCTGCACGGCCCTGTCGGCGGTGGTCCGCAGCAGCACGGGCACGGCCCCGGACAGGATCGTCACGACCATCACGACCAGGGCGGAGAGCAGCAGCGGCCCGGCGTCGGCCCGGGCGCGCCCGCGGATGCTGGGCCAGTGCAGAGGGGGCCGGATCATGACACCACCCGGAGTTGGGCCGCGCCGGCGCGGCGGGCCTGGACGGTGGCGACCGCGCCGACCGCGATCGCGCACCCGGCGACGAGCAGGGCGATCAGCAGCAGTTCGGCCGGCCAGGGCCAGGACGGGAGCACCGACGGCACCGGGGTGGCGCCGGTCTCGGAGCGGATCAGCAGCGGCGCCACGAGCACCGTCGCCAGCCCGCCGACCAGGGTTCCGGCGATCAGCAGCGGCAACAGGATCGCGCCGTGCTGGCCGAGCAGCGTGGTCCGGATCTCCCGGGCGGTCATGCCGAGCCCGCGCAGCCGGGCCACCTCGACCGCCCGGTCCCGCAGGTCGTGCGTGACGTGCAGGATCTGTCTCTTATACACATCT
>KL571477.1:28993-30090 GCA_000715855.1 Actinoplanes liguriensis | reverse complement strand
TCTCCCCGGCCCGGGTGGTGGCCTCGCCCAGGTGCAGCGCGGCCAGGTCGGTGCGTGCCGGCGAGGCCGCCCACCAGGCGTCGGCCGGGTAGGTCAGGTCGCCGTGCACGGTCAGGACCCGGGACAGCGCGTCGATGTCGGCGAGCACGGCGGCGTCACCGGGTGCGCCCGGCACGGCCGGGACGATCCCGACGACCTTCACCGGTACGACGGTGACCCCGACCGTCAGCTCGAGCGGTGACCCGTCGGTGACGCTGATCCCGTCCGCCAGCCGCCGGGAGACCACCACGGGCACCGCGGCGGGCGCCTCGAACGCCGTCGTGATCAGCGTCAGCGCGTCCGCCGAGGAGCCGTTGAACAGCGCGGTCCCGGTCATCGTCAGCCCGTTGCCGGTCGCCGTCATGGTCGTGCCGGTGAGCTGGCCGGTTGCCTGCGCCGCGACGGTCTTCCAGCCGCTGACGTCCCCGGGCGGCCCGGGCAGCCCGAGCGTCACGGAGAAGTTGCTGCGTACCGCGTCGATCAGGTAGCTGAAGTCGTAGTCGATCGGCAGCGCCACCGCGACCAGCCGGAGCCCGTCGACCGGCGCACAACCGGCGACCGGGTGCGGCTTGCCGTCCAGCGCGATCGGCGCGCCCGAGCACAGCGACCGCAGCCCGGCCGGGTCCTGCATGAGCAGCTGCGGGGCGACCCTCACCGGGATCGGCCCGGTCGCCGTGCCGGCCACCGTCAGCGTCGCCCCGGCCCGGATCGGGATGCCGCCGACCGGTTGCGCCGGGGCCAGCCCGCGGGTCGCCGACGCCCAGTCCTGGCCGTGCGGCAGGCGTCCGCGCAGCAGCTCACCGGCGTGCGTGGTGTCGACCGCGACCAGGTGCGGGGTGTCGTTCGCGCCGCCGAGCCACTGTCCGATGGCGACCCCTCGGTCGGTGGCCGGGCTGACCGCCCGCGCGCCGGTGGCCTGCGCGACACCCGTGCCCTGGCCGGCGACCGGCGGTGTGGTCAGGGTCAGCGCCAGGTCGGTGCCGACGGCCAGGTCGGCCTGGTCGTGCTGGGATCGGTCCCAGGTGGCGGCGAGGGCCACGCCGAACGTGCCGGTGGCC
>KL571477.1:25568-28775 GCA_000715855.1 Actinoplanes liguriensis | reverse complement strand
GGGCGGGACCAGCCGCAGGGCGAGCGCGGCGCCGGCGGCCAGGAGCAGGCCGGGCGCGAGCACCTGCAGGACGTCCGCCTCGGTGCGCTGGGCGTGCAGCTGCCACCAGCCGAGCGCGGCGAACGCGACCAGCAGCAGGTCGGCGCCGGAGCGGGCGAGCAGCTCCCGGCGTCCGCGCTGCCCGTGCGGGGCTTCGGCGCGCAGCGCGGTCAGGGTGAGCACGACGGTCAGGACCAGGGCGCCGGCCAGGACCGTGACGATCTGCGCCGGGGCCACGAGCGGGCCGGTGGTGAGCCCGGCGCCGGCCATCGGCGCGACGTGGCTCAGGGCGGAATGCAGGAGAGACGATCCGGGTACGGCCAGTGCCGCCGAGCCCAGCGTGATCAGTCCCGCTTCCACGGCCGCGGTGACCGCGAGCTGCACCCGGCTGGTGCCCAGCGCCGACAGCAGCGCGGTCTCCCCGGCGCGCAGCCCGGCGGTGAGCCGTCCGGCGAGGGCGAGCGCGGCCGCGGTCAGCACGGTCCCGAGCACGGCCACGGCGAGCACCGCGGCCTGCGTGACGTCCTGCTGATTGCGGGCGGTGTGCAGCGTGTACGGCAGATCCGACGCCACCCGGGTGAACTGCGCCCGCTCGCCGAGCGTCCCGGTCAGCCGCGCGTCCGCGTCGAGCATGTTCCGGGCCGCGGCGTCCAGGCGGGCCGGGGTGGCGCTCGCCAGGTCGGGGTGGGCGGTGATCTCCATCCGCAGCAGCGACGAGCCGCCGCCGAGCAGGTCGCCGAGGTCGACCAGGAACGGCCCGTACGCCGGGAACTCCCGCGTCGACGTACCGTCGTTGTGGTTCGGGTCGAAGCCGGCGCCGTCGAGCAGGTCCCGGTCCCAGCCGGCGCCCGGCGCGGGGCGCGCGATCCCGACCACGGTCAGGTCGACGGCCGGCGCGGGCGCGTCCGAGGACGTCTCCGCCTTCAGGTGCACCCGGCTGCCGACGGTCAGTCCGAGCAGCTTCGCGGTGGACTCCAGCAGCAAAGAGACAGCAGCGGCCGGTGACCAGTGCGGCCCGGTCCGGCAGGTCCTCGATGCCGGACAGGTAGGTCCGCGCGTCGTCGTCCCGGCCGGGCAGGGTGCGCATCACCGAGGACGCGCGGGCGGCGCCGCTCGACGGGAACGGCTGCAGGGCGTTGGTCAGGACGCCGCGGGTGGCGTCGGTGACGGCCTTCGCGTCCTTGCCGGCGATCGTCGAGGTGTACGCGGTGACGGCCATCCGGTCCGGGTCGGCCTGCTGGGCGGCGACCGCGAGGGCGACCGGGGCGCTGCGCGTGACCAGCAGCGCGCACACCCCGAGCAGGGTCGCGCCGAGCGTGACGACGGCGAGCAGCGCGGCGAGCACCGGCCACTGGGCGCGAGCCCGGCGCAGCAGCAGGGCGATCACTCGTGCAGCCGCCCGTCGCTGATCTGGATCACCCGGTCGGCCAGCGCCATCATCACCGGGTCGTGCGTGGAGACCAACGCGGTGACGCCCTCCGACTCGACCACGCCGCGCAGCAGCGCCATCACCGAGCGGCCGGTCTCCGCGTCGAGCTGGCCGGTCGGCTCGTCGGCGATCGCTTCTCCCGCTCGGCGGCCGGGGTGCGGGCCAGCCGCAGCGGCGCGCCGACGTTCTCCGCAGCGGACAGCACCGGGATCAGGCCGAACGTCTGGAACACGTACGAGACCTTGTCGCGCCGCAGCTGGGACAGGCCGTCCTCGTCCAGCGCGGTGATGTCGTCCCCGTCGACGACCACGGTTCCGCCGTCGGCGCGGTCCAGGCCCCCGATCACATTGAGCAGCGTCGTCTTGCCCGAGCCGGAACGGCCGACCAGCGCGACCATGGTGCCCGGTTCGATGTCGAAGGAGATGTCCCGTAACGCATGGACGGCGGTCGTTCCCGAGCCGAACGTGCGCTGGATCCCCCGTACCGAGACAATGGGGTTCGTCATTTGCCGTTCCGATCGGGATGAATCTGCACGTGGTCGGACTCCAACGCGAGCCGGACGCGGTTCGTCAGCTCGAGCGTGTCGCGGTATTCGCGGGGGATCTGGACGCGCCCGGCGCGATCCATGACGGCGTATTCCTCGGCGATGACATGCGTGTCGCCGTCCTCGTTGGTCGCCGTGCGGCGCAGCACCTCGCTGCTGGTCCGGCCGTCGCGGATGGCGACGGTCCGCTCGACCTGCCCGCTGACCGCGGAGTCGTGGGTGACCACGACGACCGTCACGCCGTACCGCTGATTGACGTCCCGCAATGCCTCGAACACTTCCGAGGAGGTGGCGGTGTCCAATTCGCCGGTCGGCTCGTCGGCGAAGAGCACGTGCGGCTGATTCGCGAGGGCGACCGCGATCGCGACCCGCTGTTGCTGCCCGCCGGACATCTCGCTCGGTTTGCGATCGGCGCAGTCGGCAACCCCGAGAGCCTCGAGCAATTCGTCCGTACGTTCTCTGCGCTCTTTCCCGGGTTTCCGCGCGGCCGTCATCGGCAGGTCGACGACCTGTCGCGACGTCAGATAGGGCACCAGATTGCTGGCGGTCTGCTGCCGCACGAATCCGACGGTCTGCCGCCGGTAGCGGACCCGGTCGGAGCGCGACATGGCCAGCAGGTCCCACTGCTCGACGCGGGCCTTCCCGGCGGTCGGCGCGTCGATGCCGGCCAGGATCGACAGCAGCGTCGACTTCCCGCTCCCGGACGCGCCGACGACGGCGACCATCTCGCCCCGGTTCACGACCAGGTCAAGCCCCTGCAGAGCCTGCACCTCGATCGACCCGGTCTGATAGATCCGGACCAAGCTCTCGCAGACGATAAGTGCTTCCGCCACTGTCCCCCCGATCTTGGGCGTGCCTTTCTACCACGTTTCCTAACCGTGGAGGTACCGCCCTGGAGTGGTGCCGAAGGTGGTGCGGAACGCCTCGATGAAGGCGCTCGGGCTCCGGAAACCGCAGTCCACGGCCACCCGGGTGACCGGGCGACCGGCGGCGAGCAGGGTCAACGCGTGGTGCAGGCGGAGCTGGGCCCGCCACTGCGGAAACGTGAAGCCCGTCTCGGCCCGGAACAGCCGGCTGAGCGTACGCTCCGCGGCGCCGACCTGCCGCCCCAGCTCGTGCAGCGACCGCGGGTCGGCCGGGTCCGCGGTGAGCAGCTCGCAGAGCGCGACCAGCCGCGGATCGCTCGGGGTGGGCA
>KL571477.1:20984-25336 GCA_000715855.1 Actinoplanes liguriensis | reverse complement strand
CCTGCTCCAGGTGATGGCGGTGCTGCGCGCTCAGGTCCGGCTCCTCGCTGAGCGTGCGGATGACCTCGCGCAGCAGCGGCCCCACGACCAGCACGGTCGGCTCCGCCAGGACCGTCGTCCCCGCCGGGAAGATGATCGAGCGCATCTCGGTCGGCCCGTTCGCCTGATGAGCGTGCGGCACCTCGGCCGGCACCCACACCGCCCGGTTCGGCGGCACGACCCACACGCCGCGGCTGGTGTGCACCTGGAGCACCCCATGAAGGGGATGGACCAATTGGTGTACGGCGTGATCGTGCCACTCGATCCGCTCCCGGTGGCCGAGCGGGCGGATCGTCGGGCCGGTCAGGAATTGGCGTTCTACCGACACAGGACGGCAGAATATCGGAAGTCCGCTCCCGCTTCTTTTGGCAGCGTCGTCACCATGAGTGATTCCAGCTGGCGACGGATGCGACTCTGGGGCGCCGCGCACGCCGTCGACGACCTGTACCAGGGCCTGGTCCCGGCGACCGTGCCCTACTTCGTGCTCGACCACGGCTACAGCTACGTCGCGATCTCCGGGCTGACCCTCGCGGCGGCGCTCGGCAGCTCGATCCCGCAGCCGCTGATCGGCGTCCTCGTCGACCGGCACCGCCTGGACTGGCTCGCGGCGGCCGGCGTCGCCCTGGCCGGGCTCGGGTTCGGACTGTCCGGCCTGGTCGGCGGGTGGTACCCGGCGGTCTGGGCGCTGATCCTGCTCTCCGGCCTCGGGGTGGCGATGTTCCACCCGGCGGCCGGCCGCGCGGCCCGGGTCGCGGCCGGGGACAGCACCGGCGCGATGAGCGTCTTCGCGGCCGGCGGCAGCGTCGGGTTCTTCCTCGCCCCGGTGCTGGCCACACCGCTGCTCGTGCGCTTCGGCGTGCCGTCGACGGCGCTGTTCGTGATCCCGGCGCTGGTCGTCGCGGTCCTCCTGCTGCGCCGGCACCGGGCGACCGTCGCGCGGGCCGCCGCGACGATGCGGACCGGCGCTGATCAATGGCGGCCGTTCCTCGCCCTCACCGGGATCGAGGTGGTGCGGTCGGCGGCGTTCTTCGCGGTGAACACGTTCATCGAGCTCTACTGGCTGCGCCACCTGCACTCCGGCCGCGGCCCGGCCGGCGTGGCGCTCGCCGTCTTCCTGGTCGGGGGAGTGGCGGGCACGCTGCTCGGCGGGCGGATCGCGGATCGGATCGGCACCGTCCGTACCGTCCAGTGGGGCGCCCTCGCGGGACTGCCGGCGCTGGCCGGCCTCGCCTTCACCAGCGGCCCGGTCCTGCCGCTGACCTTTGCCGGGCTGACCGGCGTGGCCCTGAGCATTCCGTTCGCCGTCCTGGTCAAACTCGGACAGGACTACCTGCCGTCCCGCCCCGGCACCGCGGCCGGCGTGACCCTGGGCCTGGGCGTCAGCATCGGCGGCCTGTTCGCCCCGCTCTTCGGCCTGACCGCCCAGCACCACGGCCCGGAGGGCGTCTTCGCGCTGCTCTGCCTCACCCCGATCCCGGCGTTCCTGCTCGGACTGATGCTGACCGACCCCCGGAAGACCCCTGACAGGGAAAGTCCGGATTTCGCGCAGGCGTGACCGCGCCCAGGCTGGAGTCCCCATAGGAGGAACCCGATGCCCGGACGCACCCTGACCGCCCTGATCACCGCCGCCGCCGTCCTGACCGCCGCCACGCCGGCCGTCGCCGCGCCCGGCCCGCTCCGCGCCGACCTGGCCGCGATCCTGGACGGCGGCCCCACCGGCGCCCTCGTCGAGGTTCGCGACCGTGCCGGCACGGTCCGCCTCAGCGCGGGCGAGCGCCGGCGCGGCACGGACGAGCCGATCGACCCCACCGGCTGGTTCCGGGCCGGCAGCGTGACGAAGATGATGACCGCGACCGTGGTGCTGCAACTCGTCGCCGAGCACCGGATCGGCCTCGACGACGTGGTCTTCGGCGGCGACATCACGGTGCGGCAGCTGCTCGGGCACACGAGCGGCCTCTACGACTACACGAAGACGTTGCCGCTCAACCCGCCGTCGGCGTTCCTGCCGCTGCGCTGGACGACCTGGACACCGCAGGAGCTCGTCGACCGGGCCCTCGCGCAGCCGCGGCAGGATCCGCCGGGCTACTCCAGCACCGACTACATCGTGCTGGGCATGCTGATCGAGCAGGTGACCGGACACCCGTACGGGAAAGAGATCGAGCGACGTCTCCATCTGCGGCCCGGAGGCTACCCCGGGACCCGGACCCGCCTGCCGGACCCGCACGCCCACGCCTACCTGCCGGTCAGCGCCACCGAGGTCGCCGACATCACCGCGATGAACCCGTCCGTGATGGGCGCCGCCGGCGAGCTGGTCACCACCGCCCACGCGCTCGACGACCACCTCGCGGCGCTGCTCGGCGGCCGGTTGCTGCCGCCCGCCGAGCTGCAGGCGATGAAGGGCGGCCTCGGGCTGGAGACCCGCACGCTGACCTGCGGCCGGACCGCCTACGGTCACGCCGGCGACGCGCTCGGCGCCTCCACCTGGTCGTTCGCCACCGACCCCGGCCACATGGTGACCCTGTCGGTGACCTGGGGAACGGGCCGCCCGGCCGCCGCGAACGTCACGAAGCTGATCGACGACGCGCTGTGCCGGAGGTGAGGATGACCAGGCGCTGGGTGGCGCGGGTCATCGCGACGTAACGGTCGACCGCGCCCTCGATGCCCGTGCCGAACGTCTCCGGGTCGACCAGGATGACCAGGTCGAACTCCAGGCCCTTGGCCAGGGTCGGCGTCAGCGAGCGCACCCGCTCCCGCGTGGGGAACGACGGGTGGCCGATCACGCAGGCGATGCCCTCGGCGTTCTCCGACAGCCACTCGTCGAGCAGGGTCTCCAGGGACGACAGCGGGCCGTGCAGGACGGGGACGCCGCTGGTACGGATCGAGGTGGGGACGTTGGCGTCGGGGAGCGCGGCCCGGATGACCGGCTCGGCTTCGGCCATCACCTCGGCGGGCGTGCGGTAGTTGATGGTCAGCGACGAGACGCTGATCTGGTCCAGCCCGACCCGCTCCAGCCGCGAGGCCCAGGACTCGGTGAAGCCGTGCCGGGCCTGCGCGCGGTCGCCGACGACGGTGAAGCTGCGCGACGGGCAGCGCAGCAGCAGCATCTGCCACTCCGCGTCGGTCAGCTCCTGCGCCTCGTCGACCACGACGTGCGCGAACGGGCCGGCGAGCAGGTCCGGGTCGGCTTTCGGGATCGTGCTGCCCTCGTCGAGGACCTCACGCAGGTCCTGCTGGCGGAGCATGGTCATCAGGCCTTCGCCGTCGTCGTACTCGTTGGACGCGATCAGGTCCTCGACGACCCGGTCCATGTCCTTGCGGGCGGTCGCGGTCGCGGCCTTCTGCTCGCGCCGGCGCGCGGAGACCGTGGCGTCGCCGAGCCGCTGCCGCACGGCGTCGATCAGGGGCAGGTCGGCGACCGTCCACGCGCGCGGATCGGCGCGTTGCAGCGTGCGGATCTCGTCGACGCTCAGCCACGGCGCGACTTTCCGCAGGTAGGCCGGCACCGACCAGAGGTCGGCGACGATCTCCGCCGCGTCCAGGATCGGCCAGGCCCGATGCAGCGCGGTACGCAGTTCCCGCCCGCCCGGCTCCTCGATGATCGCCAGCAGCTCGTCCCAGATCTCGTCGCGCGCCTCGTTGTGCGGCACGCCCTCGGCTGCCTCGAACGCCGCCGCCCAGTCCCGCGCGGACACGGTCACGTCCCCGTCCTGTGTCTCGACCGTGATCGCCGTCCGCGGCGGCTCCTCGTAGAACCGGACGGCCGTCTCCATCGCGCGGACCAGCTCGGCCGACGACTTGAGCCGGGCCACTTCCGGATCGTTCTCGGCCAACGCGGTCGCGCCCTCGGCGAGCAGGTCCGGCAGCGTGCACGTCTGCACGTCCTCCTCACCGAGGGAGGGAAGAACATCGGAGACGTACGCGAGGTAGGGCTCGTGCGGCCCGACGAAGAGCACCCCGCCGCGGCGCGCGTTCAGGCGCGGGTCGGAGTAGAGCAGGTACGCCGTCCGGTGCAGGGCCACGACCGTCTTGCCGGTGCCCGGTCCACCGTCCACGACGAGCGTGCCCCGCGACCCGGCCCGGATGATCGCGTCCTGGTCGGCCTGGATCGTGCCGAGCACGTCGCGCATCCGCGGTGACCGGCTCGCGCCGAGGCTGGCGATGAACGCCGACTGGTCGTCGAGCGCCGCGCTCGCGGCCAGCCCGTCGGCGGTGAACACCTCGTCCCAGTAGTCGATGATCCGCCCCTCCAGCCACCGGTAGCGACGGCGGCTGACCAGGCCGTCCGGCTGGGCGTGGGTCGCTCCGAAGAACGG
>KL571477.1:16312-20733 GCA_000715855.1 Actinoplanes liguriensis | reverse complement strand
GATGTGTATAAGAGACAGCCGTCGGTGAGCCCGAGCCGCCCGATGTAGACCGTCTCGCCGGACTCGTGGACCATCCGGCCCAGGCACAGGTCCAGGCTGAACCGGCGCAGGGTGCGCAGCCGGGCGCTGATCCGGTGCACGGCGTCGTCCCGGTCGACGGCCTGACGGCCCTTGCCGGCCGGGGCCCTCCGTTCGATCTCCAGGCGTTGCTCCAGCTCGGCGATGGACCGGGCGAGGCTCTCCGCCATCACGACGAAGTGCTTCTCGTCCGCGCCGATCTGGGCCGGGTCGTCCTTGGCGGGGTGGTTGCGCAGATCGAAGACGGTCATCGGCGGTACTCCTCGATCAGCAGCTCGGCGGCGACGGCGGCGCCGTCCGGGTACATCGCGGCGGCCACGGCGGCGGCGTGCGCGGAGGTCTCCGGGGCCAGGGCGGTCGCCAGGGCGTCCGCGATGGAGTCACCTGTCGCGCCGATGCCCAGCGCGGTCACCCGTTCCGCCCAGTACGGCTGGTCGCCGCTGTGCGGGACGATCACCTGCGGCGCCCCGGCCCGGGCGGCGGTGTGCGTGGTGCCGGAGCCGCCGTGGTGCACGACCACCGCGACCCGTTTGAACAGGGCCGGGTGACTGATCTCGCCGACGACCAGGCAGTCCTCGGCGTCCAGCCCGGCCCAGCCCGCGGAGAGGATCACCCGGTGACCCTGGGCGCGGGCCGCGGCCACGGCCTCCCGGGCGAGTTCCCGGGCGACCGGCATGCTGCCGAAACCGACGTACGCGCAAGGCTGCTCCTGATCGAGGAAATCCTCGACCTCGTCGGGCAGTTCACCCTCGTCGGGCAGGATCCACGTGCCGGTCTGGACCACCTCCAGATCGGACGGCTCGGGCCACGGGCCGAGCAGCGAGTCGGTGGCCAGCCAGGGCAGGTCGGTGAACCCGTAGTCGCGGACGTCCTTCACCTCGGGCAGGCCGTGGCCGGTCCGCTCGGCGTTGAGCACGTCGCGGAACAGCTCGTCCGCGGCGGTCGCGTCCCGCTCCCACAGCACCCGGTTGTCGGTGATCGCCGGGTCCAGCGGGTGGAGCGGGCGGGCGATCGGCCGATGGTGCGGGGAGGGCAGGGAATTCGGCTGGAAGGCCGCATAGACGTACGGGATGTCCAGTTGTTCCGCGACCGACCGCGCCCCCAGCGCCGACGGCAGGATCCCGCACGCCACCAGCACGTCCGCGCCGTCGAGGACGGCCGGCAGTTTCGCGAACTGGTCGGCGATCAGCGCGCCCGCCCGCTCCTGGATCGTGCCGGTGAGCGGGCCGCTCATCAGTTCCCGCGGCGAGCGCCCGATCGGGACGAACGGCACCCCGCGCAGTGGCAGCTCGTCCGGCGGGGCGCAGACGGTCACGTCCGCCCCGAGACCGCGTAGCCGCACCGCGAGGCCGATCAGTGGTTCGACGCCGCCCCGAGAGTCGTACGCCGACAGCACCACACGCACTCTGGTTCCCCCATTTTTGCAGCTCACAGCGTTGACTGAGCGATTGTGCCGGAGGACCAGGGTCTTGCCGCAAGCCCCCGGGTCTGCTATAGATTAGAGATGGGAGGGGAGGATTTGTCCCCTTCATCAACCGCCGTGGATGGCGTACGTTCGAGCCATGTCCACCGGGGCGCGGTTCCGGTTCGATCAGGCGCTCGCCGAGGTGTACGGCGACCTGCGACTGACTCCCGTCCTGCGCCGCCTCCTGCGTCACACGCACCGGCTCACGGGATCGATGGCGGCCAGTGTGTCGCTGATCGACGCCGAGCACGGGCGCTACCTCAAAGCCGCAGAGTACGGTGCTTCCTGCCGCCTCGGCCACACCTTCCCGCTCGACGAGGGCGCGACCGGACGCGCTTTCGCACGGCGCCGCCCGGTGGTGATCCCGGACTACGCGCGGCTGCGCTCGGGTCACCTCTCCGGCGCCGACCCGGCCCGTCGCGGGCGTGTGGTCGCGGTCCCGATCTGGTGGCGCGGCGACGTCATCGCGGTCAGCGTCGTCTTCGCCGTCTCGCCCGCCCTGGACGTGGACGAGCTGGAGGCGTTCACCCAGTCCACGGCGGCGGCGATCGTCGAGTCGCGCCGCCGTGGCCGGTCGCCGGGCGGGTCGCCGACCGCGCCGTTCACGCCCCGCGAGGACGAGGTGCTCGGCCTGCTCCGCACCGGCTGCACCGACCGCGAGGTCGCCGCGTGCCTGGTCATCTCCCCGAAAACCGTCAAGAAGCACGTCGCCGCGATCCTCCGCAAGACCGCCACCGGCAACCGCACCGCGGCGGTGCTCACCGCCATGGACAACGGCTGGATGGGGGATTTCACCCATACCCGGAGCAGCCCGGGCGCGATTTGACTGGGGTTCGTGCCAGTCGTATCGATGAAAGAGCTGCTCGACCGGGCGCTCGCCGGCCGCTACGCCGTCGGGGCGTTCAACGTCGTCAACGACCTCACCATCGAGGCGGTGCTGGCGGCGGCCGTGGCGGAGAACGCGCCCGTCATCCTGCAGACCTCGGTCAAAACCGTTCGGATGTACGGCCGGGACCAGCTCTTCGGGATCTTCACGGCGCTCGCCGCCGACGTCCCGGTGCCGGTCACGCTGCACCTCGACCACTGCCCGGACCGGACGGTCATCTCCGACTGCCTGGCCGGCGGCTGGAACTCGGTGCTGTTCGACGCGCACGAGCTGGACGTCGGTGAAAACCTTCGCCAGACCACCGAGGTGGTGGCGGAGGCGCGCAAGTTCGGGGCGCACGTCGAGGGGGAGATCGAGGGCATCCAGGGCGTCGAGGACGGGGTCGGCAGTGACGACTCGCCCGCGATCCAATCCCTGGAGGTGGCGGTCGGCTTCATCGAGAGCACCGGCGTGGACTGTTTCGCCCCGGCGCTCGGGAACGCCCACGGCCGGTACCGGCAGGCGCCGAGACTGGACGCGCAACGGGTCAGCGATCTGGTCGCGGCGACCGGGGTGCCGATGGCGCTGCACGGCGGGACGGGCCTCTCCGACGAGCAGTTCACCGACCTGATCGCGCGCGGCTGCGCGAAGGTGAACATCTCACCGCGCTGAAGGAAAGTTTCATGCGGGCCGGCAGAGATTTCCTTCAGGAGGCCGCCGCGCGGGACAACTGGGATCCGCCCGCCCTGTTCCGGCACCAGCGGAGCGCCGTCATCGAGATGGCGCGGCGGCACCTGCGGCTCTTCGGCAGCGCGGGGCGGGCCTGGTGACCGCGCTGATCCTCGACTGCGACGGGGTGCTCGCCGACACCGAGCGGCACGGGCACCTGCCCGCCTTCAACGCCACCTTCGAGCGCTACGGGCTGCCGGTGCGGTGGTCCGAGGCCGAGTACGGGCGCCGGCTGCGGATCGGCGGCGGCAAGGAACGCCTCGCGAGTCTCTTCGCGGACGGGACCCTCGATGCGGACGACGACCGTACCGGGAAGATCGCGGCCTGGCACCGCACCAAGACGGAGATCTTCGCCGAGCTGGTGTCGTCGGGCCGGATCCCGGCCCGGCCGGGCATCGCCCGGATCGTCGCCGCCGCGCTGCGGGCCGATTGGACGGTCGCGGTCGCCTCCACCTCCGCCGAGACCTCGGTACGGGCGGTGCTCGCCCACGCCGTCGGCCCCGCGCTCGCCGCGCGGATCCCGGTGTTCGCCGGCGACGTGGTCCCGGCGAAGAAGCCCGATCCGGCGATCTACACGCTCACCGTGGAGCGGCTCGGCCTCGACCCGGCGCGGACCCTGGTCGTCGAGGACTCCCGTAACGGCCTGCTCTCCGCGACCGGGGCCGGGCTGAACTGCCTGATCACGGTCGACGACTACACCCGTGACGAGGACTTCGGCGAGGCCGTCCTGGTCGTGTCCGAGCTGGGCGACCCGGGGCGGCCGCCGATCGAGGTCCTCGCCGCACACGGCGCCGCGCGGCCGGGCGCCTTCCTGACCCTCGACGACCTGCGTGCCTGCCTGCCGGAAAGGGGCCCGTCGTGAACGGCACCGAGCTCGTGATCCGCACGATCGCGGAGACGGCCATCGCGAACGAGAAGTACTTCGGGGATCTGGACTCGGTGGTCGGGGACGGGGACTTCGGGTACTCGCTCGCGCGCGGATTCGAGAAGCTCCTCGACGGGTGGGCGGGGCTCGACCGTACCGACGAAGGCATTTTCTTGAAGCGCTGCGGCATGACCATCGCCTCGC
Organism: Actinoplanes liguriensis; assembly: GCA_000715855.1. GTDB lineage: Bacteria > Actinomycetota > Actinomycetes > Mycobacteriales > Micromonosporaceae > Actinoplanes > Actinoplanes liguriensis. Next base: position 16,527 of record KL571477.1, on the reverse strand, counting down.
GGGTCGGCGGCACCTCCGGCCCGCTCTGGGGAACCGCGTTCCTGCGCGCCGGCGCGGCCTTCGCCGAACCTCTCGATCGCGCGCGGGTCGTGGCCATGTTGCGCGCCGCGATCGAGGGGATCAAAGCCCGCGGGCAGTCCGACGTCGGGGACAAGACCCTGCTGGACGCGCTCGTGCCGTTCACCGACGCCCTGGAGACTGTCTCTTATACACAT
>KL571477.1:15178-16124 GCA_000715855.1 Actinoplanes liguriensis | reverse complement strand
CCGACGCGGCCCGTGCCACGCGGGAGGCGGCCGACGCGACCGCGTCGATGGTGGCGCGACGGGGACGGGCGGCCTACACCGGCGAACGCAGCCGGGGATCGGTGGACGCGGGGGCCATGGCGGTGGCGCCGCTGTTCGAGCTCGGCCCCGACGAGATGGAGTTCGGCGTCGGCATCCACGGCGAGCCGGGCCGCGAGCGCCGCGCGCTCACCGACTCCGACGCGATCGTGGACGCGCTGCTCGACGCGGTGGTGCCGGACCTGCCCTACCGCTCCGGGGACCGGGTCGCGCTGATGATCAACGGCCTTGGCGGCACGCCGATCAGCGAGCTCTACGTCGCCTACCGCCACGCCCACCGGCGACTGGCCGATCAGGGCCTGCGGATCGCCCGGTCCTACGTCAACGAGTACTGCACGTCGCTCGACATGGCCGGTGCCTCCCTGACGCTGGTCCGCCTCGACGACGAGATCGAGGAACTGCTGGCCGCCCCCGCGCAGTCCCCGGTCAACCCGTTCTGAGGAGGCTAGGTACCAGTGGCCGCCGTCGATAGGCTGGGCTGGTGTACATCCAGCGGATCCGACTGGAGAACGTGCGTGGCTTCCGCGACGCGCGGGCTGTCACGCTGGATCTGACCAGGCCGGACGGGTCGTTCGCCGGGTGGACCGTGCTGGCCGGGCGCAACGGCTCGGGCAAGACGTCGCTGCTGCGGGCGGTGGCCCTGGCGATCGGCGGCCCGTTCCTGGCCCGGGTCCTGGTGCCGGATTTCACCGAGTGGGTGGCGAAGGGCAAGCCGGACGCCGCGGTCGAGGTGTGGCTGGTCCCGGACGCCGAGTACGACTCGGATCCGAGCCTGGGTGTCGCGGACGACCCGTTCTCGGTGGGCTTGTGGTGGAGCGAGGGCGGCGCCGGGCGACAGCCGTCGCTGCAGGAGTCGCCCGGCAGCCCC
>KL571477.1:13794-14985 GCA_000715855.1 Actinoplanes liguriensis | reverse complement strand
CCGGCAGGACCTGTGGCTGGACGATCCGATCGGGTGGTTCTTCGCCGCCTACGGCCCGTTCCGGCGGCTGGCCGGCGGCTCGGGTGAGGGCCAGCGGCTCGCGCTGCGGCGGGGCCCGGCCGCGCGGATGGCCACCCTGTTCCACGAGGACGCGTCCCTCGCCGAGGGCGTGACCTGGCTGATCGAGCAGCACCTGCGCGCGCTGGAACGGCGGGCCGGCGCGGCCCGGCTGAAGAAGCTGGCGCTCGCCGTGCTCGGCGACGGCCTGCTGCCGGACGGCTATCTGATCCAGGACGTCGACTCGGAGGGCCTGTGGGTCGAGCGGGACGGCGAGCGCTTCCCGCTGCGGGAGATGAGCGACGGCTACCGTGCGATCGCCGCGCTTGTCGTCGACCTGCTGAAACAGCTCTCCGAGGCGTACGGGGAACTGCCCGTCGACTCGCTGACGTCGACCGTGGTGACCGCGCCGGGCGTGGTCTTCATCGACGAGGTCGACGCGCACCTGCACGTGTCGTGGCAGCAGCGGATCGGTGGCTGGCTCAAGCGGCACTTCCCGCGGATCCAGTTCATCGTCACCACGCACAGCCCGTACATCTGCCAGGCCGCCGACGAGAACGGCCTGATCCACCTGCCGGGCCCGGAGGTGGACGAGCCGCCCCGGATCCTGTCGCCGGCGGCCCACGACCGGATCGTGCGCGGCACCGGCGACGACGCGGTGGCCTCCGAGCTGTTCGGGCTGGACACGCCGTATTCGGAGCAGGCGGCGCGGCTGCTCCAGGAGTACGCCGACCTGGAGGCCCGGGTCTTCACCGACCGCGCCGACGACGAGGCGGTGCGCCGTTTTCAGGAGTTGCGCAAACTGCTCGACCGGTGAGGCGGGGCCAGGATCAGGCCGGTCGCCGCGTCCAGCAGGGACTCGCCGATCTCCGGCCAGTCGGGCGCGCCGGTGGCCTCCTCCTCGGCGCAGGTGTGGATCACCAGTAGCCGGACCATCCGGGTGCGCCGGTCACGGTCGCGTCCGGGCAGGTCGGGGGCGTGCGACCAGACCGCGGCGGCGGCCTCGTCCAGGGCGACGGCCAGGGCAGGATGGCCGTGGACGGTGTCGCCGTAGACCGGGTCGGCGGTGATCTGCGCGGAGAACCGGGCCGCCCAGCTCGGGTGGCCCAGCGACTGTCTCTTATACACATCTCT
>KL571477.1:10543-13577 GCA_000715855.1 Actinoplanes liguriensis | reverse complement strand
CCGCTCGCCGACGTCGACCGCGTGGGCGTGCGCGATCGCCCGGATCACGTCCGCGCGGTCGCCGACGTGGTACGTGAGCGCCGAGTTGTTGCCGACGCCCGCGGCCTCGACGATCTGGCGCAGGGAGACCGCGGCCAGCCCGCGCTCGGCGTAGAGGCGCTCGGCCGTCCGCAGCAGCAGCTCACGCGTGGCCTCGGCGCGATCCCGTCGTCGGTCTCCCATGGACACCATGATCGCCTCACCAGCGCACCGGCACCTCCTCCAACCCGCCGACCAGCAGCCCCTCCCGGCGTCGCAGCTCCGGCACCTCGACGGCGAGCTCCAGCGCGGGAAGCCTTTCGAGCAGCACGGCGAGGACGGTCTGCAGCTCGACCCGGGCGAGGGACTGGCCCAGGCACGAGTGCGGGCCGGCGCCGAACGTCAGGTGTGGATTGGGGGAGCGGGCGAGGTCCATCTCGGCGGGGCACGCGAAGACGTTCTCGTCCCGGTTCGCCGACGGCATCGATGACAGGACGGTCGTGCCGGGCTCGATGGTCGTGCCGGCGATCTCGATGCGCTCGGTGATGTGCCGGTGCATGCCGAAGCCCAGGTTCGCGTCGAAACGCAGGACCTCCTCCACGGCCGTACGCACCAGGCCTGGATCTTGGATCAATTGCTCCCAGCGGGAGCGGTCGGCGAGCAGCATCGCCACCATCTTGCCGATCATGTTGGCCGTGGTCTCGTGGCCGGCCACGAGCAGCGCCTGCCCGGTGAAGACGAGCTCGGTCTCGGAGAGCCGCCCGTCCTCCGCGTCGACGACCGTGACCAGCTCGGACAGCAGGTCGTCGCCGGGGTCGTCCCGCTTGGCGCGGACGTGCCCGACCATGTACTCCCACATCTGCTCGCCGGAAGCGCGCACCTCGCCGGCGCTGAAACGGGTCAGGTTGAGGAAGCGGTCCGACCAGTACGCGAACTTCTCCCGGTCGGCCGCGGGCACGCCGAGCAGGTCGCAGATCACGTAGACCGGCAGTGGGAAGCCGAGCGCGGTCCGCAGGTCGGCCGGCGGCCCCTGCTTGACCATGGCGTCGATGAGCTGGTGCGCGATGGCGGCGATGCGCGTCTGCAGGGCGGTCATGCGCTTCGCGGTGAACGACCTGCTCAGCAGGCGTCGCCAGCGCATGTGCTCGCCCTGGTCGGTCATGAAGCTCGGTGCGCCGCCCATCGCGCCGGCGGTGCCGTCGGCGGCGGTGCGGCGGGTGAACCGTGGATCGGAGAGCAGGTTGCGGACGTCCTCGTAGCGGGTCAGCAGGAGTGCGTCGCCCTCGGCGTCGGTGCGCACGTGGGCGACCGGGCACTCGGCGCGCAGCCGCTCCCACTCGGGCGGCGGGTCGATGGCGGTCGGCGGCTCGAACGGATAGATCAGCGTCATTCGATCACCTCGTTGGTAAGACAATCGCCTGAATAGTTGCTACGGTACGAGGCAGGCGAGATCCAATCAATTCGGACTTCCGAGGTGACGTCATGAAAATCGCCGTCGACCAGGAGAAATGCATCGGGGCGGGCAATTGCGTGCTCACCGATCCGGAGGTGTTCGACCAGCGCGAGGAGGACGGCGTGGTCGAGCTGCTTCAGGACACGCCGGACGCCGGGCACGAGTCAGCGGCCCGGGACGCGGCGGCGATCTGCCCCGCCGCCGCGATCACCATCATCGAAGGTCAGTGACCCAGGAGCACGAAGACCAGGGCGAGCACGGCCGGCACGGTCTGCACGTAGAGGATCCGCCTGCTGGCCGTGAGCGCGCCCACGATCCCGGCGATAGCCACGCAGACCAGGAAGAAGATCTTCGCCGCGAAGCCGGTGTCACCGCCGGCGATCAGGCCCCAGATCAGCCCCGCCGCCAGGAAGCCGTTGTAGAGGCCCTGGTTGAGCCCGAGCGTCCTGGTCTGCTGGGCGAACTCCGGCGTCAGCCCGAACGCCTTGTACCCCCGCGGCTTGGTCCACAGGAACATCTCCAGCACGAGGATGTACACGTGGATCAGCGCGACGATTCCGGCCAGGACGTTTCCCACAATGATCATCCCGGGAGGGTACCGGGAGAACTTCTCGCCGATCCCACCCATCCGCTCGCCTCGCCGCTCCGAATCACGGTTCGGACGAACACGCGCGGCGAAGGGCGAACGCAATGGCGGAACGTGGCACGGGGCGACGGCCGGACCATCTGACACCGGTCCCGCTGCCGGCGGCGCCGCCGGACCCCGGTGAGCTGCTGCGGGCGGTGGCTCGCGGCGACGAACCGGCGTTCGCCCGGCTGTACGACCTGGTCGCGCCCCGGGTCTACGGCCTGGTCAGGCGCGTGTTGAAGGATCCCGCGCTGGCCGAGGAGGTCGCGCAGGAGGTGCTCGTCGAGGTGTGGCGCACCGCGGCCCGCTTCGATCCGGCGGCCGGCTCCGCGACCGCGTGGGTGTTCACGATCGCCCACCGGCGGGCCGTCGACCGGGTCCGGGCCGAGCAGACCGCCGCCGACCGCACGATGCGGGCCGGGGCGGCGGCGATCGACACGCCGTACGACTCGGTCGCCGACGAGGTGTCCGGCCGGCTGGAGCGCCAGCAGGTCCGGCGCTGCCTCGGCGACCTCACCGAGCTGCAGCGGCAGGCGGTGACCCTCGCCTACTACCAGGGCTACTCGTATCCGCAGGTCGCGGAGCTGCTCGGGTCGCCGGTGGGCACGGTCAAGACCCGGATGCGGGACGGCCTCATCCGATTGCGGGACTGCCTGGGAGCGGGGGTGGCGGCATGATCGCGGACATTCACGCGCTTGCCGGGGCGTACGTGCTGGACGCTGTCGACGACCTCGAACGGGTCGCCTTCGACCGGCACCTGAGCGAGTGCGACTCGTGCCGTGGCGAGGTTGCCGAGCTGCACGAGGCCGTGGTCCGGCTGGCCGGCGGCACCTGGTCGGTGCCCCCGCCCCGGCTGCGCGACAACGTGCTCGCCGAGATCAAGAAGACCCGGCAGCTGCCGCCGCGGATCCCGAAGCCTGTCTCTTATACACATC
>KL571477.1:6281-10353 GCA_000715855.1 Actinoplanes liguriensis | reverse complement strand
AGATGTGTATAAGAGACAGGAGCAGGCGCGGGTCAACGGCATCCTGGCGTCCCCCGATCTGGTGGTGCGCACCCAGGACCTGGCCGGTGGGGGCCGGGTGACCATCGCCTACTCCCGGCTGCGGGACTCGGGGGTGATCTCGCTGGTCGCGGACGCCCCGCCGGCGGACGGCCGGGTCTTCCAGATGTGGACGGTCCACGCGGCGAACCCGGTCGACGAGGGTGTCCTCGCCGTGGGCCAGACGTCGATCGTGAAGGTGATCGACGGCATGCCGTCCGCGTCCGACGTGGGCGTCACGGTGGAGCCGCCCGGTGGCTCGCGCACGCCGACGGTCCCGATGGCGGCCGATCTCAAAATAATTTGAGATCGCACCAATCCAGTCCGGGGCCCGCTCCGAATCATCGGTGTAAGTCCCGATATGGAGGAACAAATCATGCGTGCAACGAAGCTCACCGCCCTGACCGCCGCGACCCTGTTCGCGATCTCGCTGTCGGCCTGTGGCAGCGACTCGGACGACACCAAGGACGGGACGGCCGCCGCACCGGCGCCGACGATGACCTCCGCCGCGGCGCCCAGCTCGGCCGCCCCGATGGACTCGATGGTCAACTTCGGCGCCGGTTGCGCCGCGGTGCCCGCCGACCCGGCCAACGCCGGCAGCTTCCAGGCCATGGCGCAGGTCCCGGTCGCCACCGCGGCGTCCGGCAACCCGCTGCTGTCCACCCTGGTCACGGCGGTCAAGAAGGCCGGCCTGGTCGACTCGCTCAACTCCGCCGACGGGATCACCGTCTTCGCGCCGACCAACGACGCGTTCGCCAAGATCCCGAAGGCCACCCTGAACAAGGTCCTCGCCGACAAGAAGACCCTGACCAGCATCCTCACCTACCACGTCGTGTCCGGGAAGCTCACCCCCGCGGACCTGGCCGGCACCCACAAGACGCTGCAGGGTCAGGACCTCACCGTCACCGGCAGCGGCGAGAGCTTCAAGGTCGGTGACAGCGCGTCGGTGATCTGCGGCAACGTGCAGACCGCCAACGCCAACGTCTACATCATCGACTCCGTTCTAATGCCGAAGAGCTGATGTGTATAAGAGACAGGGCCCGGAGCGGGTCCCCTGATCGCGGTGGGTGGAGCGGTCATCGACGCCACCCCCACAAGCATCAAAGAATTTGCCGTACGGGAATTGGGCACCCACGACAAGCCCGTCCTGCTCACCGTGATCGCCCTGGTCCTGGTGCTGCTCGCGGTGGTCACCGGTATCGCGGCGACGAGGTGGCGGGTCGCGATCGGAGTGGGAACGGCGCTGCTCGGCGCGGTAGGGGCGGCGGCCGCGCTGTCCCGCCCCGCGGCGACCTGGGTGGACGCGGGACCGTCCCTGCTCGGGGCGGTGGTGGCCGGGCTGGCGCTGTGGTGGCTCACGCGGGAACCGCGGGGCGGGGCCACGGCCGTACGGGAAGACGGGGTTGATCGTCGCTTGGTTCTTCGCCTGTCGTTGCTGGCAGTCGGGGCCACCGCGGCGGAGGCAGCCGCCCTGACCGTTTCGGGTCAGCGGGAGAAGGCTGCCGGACAATCCCGGGAGGCGCTCAGGCTGCCCGCCCCCGCCGACCCGGCGAAGCCGCTGCCGAGCGGGATCGGAGCGGACTTCAACACTCCCGACGGTGCTTTCTACCGCGTCGACACGGCGCTGACCGTGCCGCGCATCGACCCGGCGACATGGTCGCTGCGGATCCACGGCATGGTCGACCGGGAGCTCACGCTGACCCTGGCGGAACTCCTGCGGCGGCCGCTGATCGAACGCGACCTGACCCTCAACTGCGTGTCCAACGAGGTCGGCGGGCCCTACATCGGGACCGCTCGGTGGCTTGGGGTGCCGCTCGGGGCGCTCCTGCGAGAAGCCGGAGTGCAGAGCGGCGCCGACCAGATCGTCGCCCGGTCCGTCGAGGGGATGACGATCGGGACGCCGGTGGCGACCGCGCTCGACGGACGCGACACGATGCTCGCGGTCGGGATGAACGGGGAGCCGTTGCCGCTCGACCATGGCTTCCCGGTGCGGATGCTGACCCCCGGGCTGTACGGCTACGCGGGCGCCTGCAAATGGGTGACCGAGCTGGAGCTGACCACTTTTGATCGGTTCGACGCCTACTGGGTCGAGCGCGGCTGGGGAACGCAGGGGACGGTGAAGACCGCCTCGCGGATCGACAAGCCGAAGCCGTTCGCGCGGATGGCGGCCGGATCCGTGACGGTGGCCGGGGTGGCGTGGGCGCAGCGGCGGGGGATCGCCGCGGTCGAGGTCAGCGTGGACGGCGGGGCATGGATGCCGGCCGAACTGCTGCCGACCGCGTCGATCGACACGTGGACGCAGTGGCGGTTCACGTGGAAGGCGAGCCCGGGGCCGCACTCGCTGGCCGTGCGGGCGACCGATCGGACCGGCGCGGTGCAGCCTTCGGCTCGGGCGACACCGTTCCCGGACGGGGCGACGGGCTGGCACACCATCTCGGTCACCGTCGGCTGATCAGCTCCCGGTCACGTGCTGCCTCGTGCCGCGGTCGTGCGGCCTCGGGCTGCGGTCGTGCCGCCTCGGGCTGCGGTCGTGCGGCTTCGTGCCGCGGTCGTGCCGCCTCGTGCCGCGGTCGTGCGGCTTCGGGCTGCGCTCACGTGCCGCAGAATGTCTGGTAAGGGCCGAAATTGCCTGGGGCGGGCTCGGCGTAGCGGGCCAGGCCGCGCCGCTCGTGGAACGGGTCCGAGATCGCGTCCAGCAGGCGGTGCAGCGGGGCCAGGTCGTCGGCAACCGCCGCGGCCAGGGCCTCCTCTACCAGGTGGTTGCGCGGGATGTAGATCGGATTCACGCGATCCATCACCTCGGCATCCGGCGACAGGGCCTGCCAGCGGGGGAGCCAGGCGTCGAACGCGGCCGGATCGTCGAAGAGAGCGCGGGTGAGGCCGGCGCTGCCGCGGGCCGCAGCCGACAACGTACGGAAAAAGGTCGTGTAATCCACCCGGCCGGCGCGCAGGATCTCGGCGAGATCGGTCGTCAGCTCGGCCGCCGGGTCCTCCGCCAGGCCCAGTTTGCCGCGCATGCCCGTGGTCCACGCGGTGTTGAAGGCGGGCGCGAAACGCTCCAGCGACGCCACCGCCAGCGGAATCGCCTGCTCCTGATCATCGTGGAAGAGCGGGAGCAACGCCTCGGCGAGACGGGCCAGATTCCACTGGGCGATGCCGGGCTGGTTGCCATACGCATACCGCCCGCCGGTGTCGATCGAGCTGTAGACCGTCGCCGGATCCACGGCCTCCATGAACGCGCACGGCCCGTAGTCGATGGTCTCGCCCGAGATGGTCATGTTGTCGGTGTTCATCACGCCGTGCACGAACCCGACAAGCATCCACCGGGCGATCAGCGACGCCTGCGCGGCCACCACCGCGTCGTAGAAGCCCAGGTAGTCGCCCTTGAGCGACGGGTAATGCCGGTCGATCGCGTGATCGGCGAGCCGCCGCAGCAACCCGTCGTCACCCGTCGCGCGGGCGAACTGGAAGCTGCCCACGCGCAGGTGGCTGGCGGCGACCCGGGCCAGGACCGCGCCCGGCTGCGGCTGCTCCCGCAGGATCGTGCGGCCGGTGGCGACCACGGCGAGCGAACGGGTGGTGGGGATGCCGAGCGCGTGCATGCCCCGGCTGACGATGTACTCCCGGAGCATCGGGCCGACCCCCGCCAGGCCGTCACCGCCGCGGGCGAACGGGGTGCGGCCGGAGCCCTTCAGATGCAGGTCGCGGCCGTGGAGCTCGCCGAGCAGCAGGGCGCGGCCGTCGCCGAGGCGCGGCGAATAGCCACCGAACTGGTGACCGGCGTAGGCCTGGGCGACCGGTCTCGCGCCCTCCGGAACCTCGGTGCCGGTGAGCAGACCCGGCGTGAGCCGCAACGGGTCGAGACCCAGCTCGGCGGCGAGATCCTCGTCCAGGATCAGGACGCGCGGCTCGGGCGTCTCCTCCGCCTGCCACGGGACCGCCAGCTCCGGCAGCTCGTCGGCGAAGCGATGGCTCAGGGTCACGGCCGGCGTTACGGCTGGCGTTACGGCTGGCG
>KL571477.1:4443-6037 GCA_000715855.1 Actinoplanes liguriensis | reverse complement strand
GGCGTTACGGCTGGCGTTACGGCTGGCGAGGAAACATCCACCCATCGACGGTATCCGCCCCGGCCGGAAGCCGCCCGTGGTGAGTGTCGCAGACCACTGACGCCGCGGCAGGCGAAGATGGGCACATGACTGACATCCAGCTCAGCCGGCCGGTACCCAGGACCCGGGCCACCGTGATGGGGTTCGCGATGAAGGCCCTCCGAGGTCTGCCGCGCCCGATTCAGCGGGCCGTCCTCGGCGGCGCCTCCTCCGGCGACCTGCCCCCGGTCGCGGACTTCGTGCGGATGCTGGAGATCGCCGGCGACATGCCGAACTCCGGCCCCACCCACGCCGAGCTGATCGCGCGCTACCCGGCGCTCGCGGCCGTCGAGGTCACCGGCCCGGCGATCGAAGGCGTACCGGCCCGGCTCTACCGGCTGCCCGGGCAGGACGCCACGGCCGCGCTGGTGTGGGTGCACGGCGGCGCGTTCGTCTGGGGCGACCTGGAGATGGCCGAGTCGCACTGGACCGGCCTGATGCTTGCCGCGCGCGGGATCCCGGTGCTGGCGCTCGACTACCGCAAGGCGCTGCACGGCGTGACGTACCCGGCCGGCTCCGACGACGTGCTCGCCGGCTGGTCGTGGGCGGTCAACCACCCGGAGACGCTCGGGGTGCCCGCGGCGCGGATGCACCTGGGCGGGGCGAGCGCGGGCGGCAGCCTGGCCGCGGGCGTGGCGAAGCGCCTGCGGGACGGCGAGGGGCGGCAACCCGCGTCGGTCGTCCTGGCCTACCCGGCCGTGCACCCCGAGCTGACCGGCTGGGACGAGGCGGGGCTCGCCGCGATCCGTGCCGAGCGGGACGCGGTGTACTTCTCACCGGGGTGGATCCACGACCTGAGCGTGCACTACGCGGGCGCCGCGGGGCTCGCTGATCCGTACGCGTTCCCGGGCGTCGGCGACCTGGCCGGCACCCCGCCGACGCTGATCGTCAACTGCGAGTCGGACACGCTGCGGCGCTCGGGCGAGCTCTACGCCGAGCAGTTACGCGCGGCCGGCGCCGAGACCAGCGTGCACCTGCTCCCGGGCGCGGCACACGGCACGCTGAACGAGCCGTTCACCGAGGCCGGGGTCCGCACGGTCGACCTGATCAGCGAGTGGCTGGCCCCGAAGTAGCCAGACACCCGAGGAACAGCGGCGCCGGCCTCGCGGGGAACAGCGGCACCGCTTTGCCCACAGACGCGCATCGGTTGCGGATCCACGCTGATATGGGGCAGCGCGAACGAATGATCAACCAGTACCCTGACGCGCTCACAGGTTCTTTACAGTTTTTCCTGCCACGAGGTGACCATGTCCCAGCCGCAGCCGACTCCGTGGGGTGGCGCGACCCCCGACCCGACCGCGCCCGCCGCTTTCCCTGCGCCTGGGTCCTACCCGGGCCAGCCCGTGCCCGGTCAGCCTGTCTCGGGCCAGCCCGCTTCCGGGCAGCCTGTTCCGGGCCAGCCCGCTTACGGCCAGTCCGCTCCCGGTCAGCCCGCTTTCCCGGGGGCTGTTCCCGGGCAGGCCGCTTTCGCGGCCCCGGGGCAGCCGGCCGCCTACCCCTGTCTCTTATACACATC
>KL571477.1:803-4230 GCA_000715855.1 Actinoplanes liguriensis | reverse complement strand
TCAGCCCGGCGGCTACCCGGCTCAGGGCCAGCCCGCCGGTTACCCGACCCCGGGGCAGGCCGGGGCCTATCCGCCGCCGCCGTATGCCGAGCACTCCGCCCCGGGGGCGCAGCCGGCCTACGCCCCGCAGGGCATGCTGCCCTGCCGGTTCTGCGGCTCCATCCCGGCCGCGCAGGTCAAGTTCCGCGGCCACCAGGGCATGATCGTGCTGATGCGGTTCCTCAGCACCGAGGGCCCGTTCTGCCGTGACTGCGGCCTCGGTGTCTTCCGGCACATGACCTCGCGCACCCTGGTCCAGGGCTGGTACGGCTACGGCTCGTTCATCATCACCCCGATCACCGTCCTGATGAACCTCGCCCGCCGCGGCAAGGTCGCCCAGCTCCCGCCGCCGCAGCCCAACCCCTACGGCACAAGCCACCCGCCGGCGGACCCGGGCCCGCGCCTGCTGGAGCGCCCGCTCACCTGGGCCGGTCTGGTGATCCCGTTCGCCCTGATCGCCCTGATCATCTTCGCCGCCACCCACGACTGATCCGCCGCCGCGGGGCGAACCGGGCCGCTGGACACCACGTCCAGCGGCCCGGACTCATTCGTGCTCCGCGATGTAGCGCTTCGGGTCCTTGTTGCTGAAGTCCAGCCCCTTGCCCTGGGGATGCTCGGCAAAGAAGCGCAACCACCTCGCCCCGAGCTCGATCCGCAGCTCCATGCTCGCGTGTTTCCGGAAGTCGGGCAGCACCTCGTCCTCCTCCTCGGCCAGGTGCTCGCTGTTCTCTGTGCGGGCCGCCCACACCCCGGCCCACCAGCCCTCCGACCCGACCGGATGCTTCGCCGCCTCGACGATCCCGTCCCGGATCTTGTTGTGATCCCGGATCGCGTCGTCGGTCTCCTCCTCCGCGTCCTCACCGCCGCTGTCGGTCAGCAGATGCGGATAGAGAATCTCCTCCTCGGCGTCCGCGTGGATGTCCAGGTGGAGCGCGAGCGGCTCCCAGAGCGCCCGCAGTTGCTCCTCGCCCTCGGCATCGTCCAGCCGGGCGAACCCCACCCGGAACGTGTGGTGGTCCTCCATGATCAGCGCCGTGATCTCGTCCATGCCCGCACCTTACAAAGGTTCGCGGTCCGCTGCCCGGGACACTGTGGATAACGTCCCGGGCCCGGCCATTGTGGATAACTCAATTTCTGTCGGGCCCGCGGCGTACCGTGCCGGGCATGTCAGCCGAGTTCGCGTTTCCGGAACCGCCGGCGGGGCGTCATCCGTTCGCGTGGCGGGTGATGACCTCCCTGGCCTGGGCGGTCATGTCCGCGATCAGGGAGGCGGCGCTCTTCACCGCGTCGATCAGGCCCACGCCCTGGCCGGCCAGCAGGGGCATCTCGTCCAGGTCGCCGGTGGTGACGCCGCGCATCGGCACCAGGTTGGCGAAACGCGGGACGTCGATCTCCGGCCCGCCCAGGCTGGTGCGGCCGATGATCGGGCGCGGGGTGTCCGCCGGCGGCTGCTCGGGAAATTCGTCGACGACCCGGTTCCGCAGGACCCGCATCGGGTTGAAGTCCGGGGTCTCCGGGCCGAAGAGCGAGGTTCGTACCGTCGCGGTCGGCCCGGCCGAGACCAGGCGCTCCTTATATCCCTCGTGCGCGCCGGACTCGTCCGTCGCGACCAGGCGCGTGCCGATCCAGGCGCCGTCCGCGCCGAGCATCAGCGCCGCCGCCAGGCCACGGCCGTCCGCGATCCCACCGGCGGCGAGCACGAGCGCCGGTGCGACCGCATCCACGACCTGGGGCACCAGGGCGAAAGTGGGCAGCGTCGCGAAGTTGTGGCCGCCCGCCTCCAGCCCCTGGGCGACCACCACGTCGATGCCGTCGTCGACCGCCCGCTTCGCCCCGTCCATCGAGCCGATCTGCTCGAAGACGCGCACCCCGGCCGCGTGCAGCCGGTCGATCCAGTCGCGGGACGGGTGGCCCCAGTGGAAGGAGACGACCGGCACGGCCGCCTCGCAGACCGCGTCGATCTGGTCCGGCCGGGTGAGACCGGTGATGAAGTTGACGTTGAAGGGCCGCTCGGTTCCGGCCCGGATCCCGGCGATCACCTGGGTGAGCACCGGCGCCGGCATCAGTCCGACGCCGAGTGCTCCCAGCGCGCCCGCGTTGCTGACCGCGACCGGCAGGTCGGGCGTGGATGCCACGAAGGCCATGCCGGCCTGGGCGATCGGGGTGCTCAAGCCGTACGCCTCGGTGAATCTGGTTCTCAGCTCCATCCCGATGACGATGGCGCACGCGGGCCGCGCGGGCTGTCAGCCGACGGACCGATCACAGGAATTCACGGCGGTAAAGGTCGATCAGCTCGCCGTAATCCGGCCCGATGTTCGCCACGTAGACCTCGTCGAAGCCCGCCTCGCGATAGGCCTTGATCTGCGCGGCGTGCCCGGCCGGGTCCGGTCCGCAGACGATCGCGTCCTTCGTCATCTCCGGCGTGACCAGGGACGATGCCTGCTCGAAGTGGCGCGGCGAGGGCAGCACCTGGGAGAGCTCACCGGGGACACCGGAGTTCGCCCACAGCCGGTGCGCGATCTCCACACCCCGCTCCTCGCTCGTTGCCCAGCAGCCCTTGAAACCGCCCTGGACCGGCTTGTCGCCGCCGCCCGCCGCGCGGAACTGCTTGACCAGGTCACCGTCGGGCATGACCGAGATGTATCCGTCGCCGATCCGGGCGGCCACCTCGATCGCCTTCGGGCCGAACGCCGAGACGTAGACCTTGGGCGGGGTCTGCGGCCGGGTGTAGATCCGCGCCTGATCGACCTCGTAATGCGCGCCCCGGCGGCTGACGAACTCGCCCGTCCACAGCTCGCGCATCACCTCGACGGCCTCTTCGAGCATCTCCAGGCGCTCCTCGGCGACCGGCCAGCGCATGCCGGTGATGTGCTCGTTGAGCGCTTCCCCGCTGCCGACGCCGAGCACGAAACGGCCCTCGTGCAGCACCGCGCTGGTCGCCGCGGCCTGCGCCACGACCGCCGGGTGGATCCGGACGGTCGGGCAGGTCACCGCGGTGGTGATCGGGATCGTGACGACCTGGCTGAGCGCGCCGATGATCGACCAGACGAACGCGCTCTGGCCCTGCTCGTCGTTCCACGGGTGGTAGTGGTCGGAGATCCACAGGCCCTGGAAGCCGGCGTCCTGGGCCAGCTTCGCCTGCTCGATCAACTCGGCCGGCGTGTATTCCTCACAGGACAGGAAGTATCCGATTCGCATGGTGGGTCGGATACCCCCTGCACGCTCACTGAATCGTCTCGCGGTCCTCCGGGCGGACCCACTCCAGCGACTCCGGCTCGTCGAGGTCCGGCTCGTCGTCGCGCAGGCCGAAGGCGTACGGGAAGAACTCGAACTGGTAGCGGCGGGCGGGGTGCGGCTCGGCGGCCGCCAGCTCGGCGAGGACGTGCAG
>KL571477.1:0-571 GCA_000715855.1 Actinoplanes liguriensis | reverse complement strand
TGTATAAGAGACAGGCTTCACCGCGGTGTCCGGGTCGAGCTCCTCGTCGTCGCAGGAGTCCAGCCACCAGCTCAGGTCCGTGAAGAGCCCGACGGCGGCGGGCAGGGTCATCTCCGCCAGGGGGAGAACGGCTCGGCGGAACGACTCGACGGCCTCCGGGTCGACCTCGGGGAAGTCGGCGTCGTGCTCCTCGGCCAGCCAGTCGAGCACGTCGAGCACGTGCTGGTGCAGCATCCGCGCGAGGGCGTTGTCGGCGTCGGTCGTCACGGTCACGGATGTTAGTCAGCGCGGTGCGCGCGTGGGCACCGGTAGTGCCGGAACTTCTGCTTTCGTCCGGGTGACGACGTGCCGGACGACGTGCCGGACGGCGAGCCGCGGTGCCGCTGACCTCGCGCGGCCGGTTGAGCGGGGCCGTGCCGGGCGGTGCTGGGCGCGGTGGGGTCGAACTGGGCGGGGTCGTGCTGGGAGGCGCTGGGCGCGCAGGGGCCGAGCTGGGCTGGGGCGCGGCGGGGCCGAGCTGGGCGGGGGCGCGGTGGGGTCGAGCTGGGCGGGGTCGTGCTGGGAGGCGCTG
>KL571476.1:15060-17352 GCA_000715855.1 Actinoplanes liguriensis | reverse complement strand
AGAGATGTGTATAAGAGACAGCTCCGAAGGAGACGGTGACCGGCGCGCCGGTGGCCTCGTGGCGCAGGGTCAGGGTGAGCGCGACCGGCACCGCGCTCCCCCGCTGGTAGCGCAGGGTGAGCCGGTCGCCGGTGATCGGTGGCAGGCCGGCCTCGGTCGCGGCGGCGGTCGCCTCGGGCAGCGCGGTGACCGGACCGTACTCCGGGCGCCAGGCGGCGACCGCGGCGAGCCGGGTGGTGTCCACCTCGAGGACCTGGAGCTGGTTGTCGAGGCCGACCACGGCCGCCATCGCCTCGCGGCCGCCCGGGTCGGCCCGGCGGACCGCGTCGAGCAGTGCCGTGCGGTTGGTGCCGGGCACCGTGAGGACCCGGACCGCGCCCAGGTCGGCGGTGCTGCGAGCGACGCGGCCGGCGCGCTCGGCCCACTGGCCGCCGACCGCCGTCACGAACAGCGCGACCCCGACCACGACCAGCGCGAACAGGCGTTCCGCACCGGCCGAGCGGGAGATCTGCAGGGCGCTGAGACCGAGCCGGAGCCGGCCGCTGCGCAGGGCCACCCGGCCGGTGCGGGCGGCGACGCGGCCGAGCAGCCGGGCCGCGAGCAGGCCGACGGCGAGCGCGACCAGAGCCGGGGCGGCGGCGTCGACGCCCTCCACCGGGCTGCCCGAGCGGGACTGGAAGAGCGCGGCCGCGGCGATCGTCAGCAACAGCAGGTCGGCCAGGATCGACCACCACGGGTTGCCGCCCGGGGCGGCCGGGCGCAGCAGGACCGCGACCGGGCGGCCGAGCAGCGACGCCTCGACCAGCGCGAGGACGGTCAGGCCGCCGAGCAGCACGGCCCCGGCCGCGACGGCCGACCAGATCAGCGCCGCCCGCTGGTCGCCGGCCGCCGTGACCGGGCCGGCCATCAGGCGGGCCAGCAGAAATCCGGCCGGGGCGCCGAGCAGCAGGCCGGTCACGAGCGGCACGAGGTGCTGCCCCCAGGCCAGGCGCAGCGTGCCGGAGCGGCTCACCCCGCGCAGCTTGAGCAGGGCGGCGTCGGGGCGCCGATCACGGGACGTGTACCGCCCGGCGAGGCCGATCGCGAACCAGGTGAGGACGATCAGCTGCACGCCGGCGGTGAGGACACCCCGCAGCACGGTGGACCGGTCGCGGTCGACGGTGGACAGCAGCCGCCGGGAGTTGACGGTGACCTGCACCTCGTCGATGCCGAGCCGATTGTCCACGGCGGCCAGGTCGGCGGCCAGGTCACGGTCGTTGCGGATCAGGTCGTCGGGGAGGACCACGTCGTACGTCCCGGTGGGGTTCCACAAAGGTTTGGCCCGGAACGTCGCGAGCGGCACGAACACCGGGTCGAGACCGGAGACGGCGCGGTAGAGCTCGGGTGACCAGTACGGCCCGTCGGGGTCCAGCCGCGTGTAGAGCGCGACCACTTTGACCGAGACGATGCCGCTGACCAGCGACGTACTGGTGTCCAGGGTGGCGCCGGGCGTGATGCCGAGCCGCCGCGCGGCCTCCTCGCTGACCGCCGCCTCGCCGGGCGCGGACGGGCAGGGGCCGGTAAGCCGAACGTGGTCGCAGAGCCCCTCCCGGTACGCCAACCGGATCGGGAGGTCGCCGGCGCCCTGCCGCAGGTTCACCGACATGGCCAGCCCGGCGGCCGGCTCGGTCACCGGCAACCGCAGCGCCTCACGTACCCGGCCGGTGAACTGCTCCAGCGCGGGACCGGGATCGCCCTGCGTGGTGATCGCCTGCTGGGCGGTGAGCACGCGCTCGGCGGCGCCGGCGGCGGCGAGGTCGGCGGTCGCGGACCGGCCGGCCGCGGCGAACGCGAACCAGGGACCGGCCACCGCGACGCCCGCCGCGAGCATGGCCAGCACGAGAATCGTCAGCACCTGCGCGGTCCTGGTCCGCACAGCTCCGAGAACGAGCGCGAACATCAATCCTCCCCCGTGGTCATCGGGGAGGTTACGCGCTCATCGCGCTCCGTGGTGTCCGTAAGTTTCGCCCTGTGGACAACCTCAGGGCCGAGCCCATCCGGCAACGCCGTCGGCGAGGTGCAACTCGCGGTCGCAGCTGGCGGCGGCCTCCGGGTCGTGGGTGGCCAGCACGACGGTGGCGCCCCGGTCGGCCTCGGCCCGCAGCAGCTCCAGCACCTTCTGCCGGTTCGCCGCGTCCAGCTCGCTGGTCACCTCGTCGGCGAGCACGACGACGCCCTGCAGGGCCAGCCCGCGGGCGATCGCGGCGCGCTGCTGCTGACCGCCGGAGAGTTCCTCGATCAGCTGATTCGCCT
>KL571476.1:10394-14818 GCA_000715855.1 Actinoplanes liguriensis | reverse complement strand
CCGGTGGCGATCACCGCGACGGACACGTTCTCGGCCGCGGTGAGGATCGCGGCGAGCCCGTTCTCCTGCGGGATCAGCACCACGCCGCGCCCGACCGCGGCGTCCCGGCCGCCGAGCGGCGAGCCGTCCACGGTGACCGCGCCGGAGCGTGGCGCGAGCAAGCCGGCCATCGCGTTGAGCAGGGTCGTCTTGCCGGCTCCGGAAGTTCCGGTGACGGCGAGCACCTCGCCGGGACGGGCGGTCACGGTCACGCCACGCAGGACGGGGTCGCCGTTCGCATACCCCAGATCCACCGATTCGAGTTCCATGTATTCGTTACCCCCGATCAATCGGGGACGTTACTACAGCCAGCCGCGCTTCTTGAGGAAGAAATACAGGCCGGTCGCGAGGACGACGATCAGCACCGTGCTCTCGACGAAGCCCCAGGTCTTCTGATAGCCGGGATACGGCAGGTTCTGCCCGAAATAGCCGGTCAGCGCGGTCGGCACGGCGATGATCGCGGCCCACGCGGCGAGTTTGCGGGTGATGTCGTTGAGGACGTTGCTCTGCTCGTTGAGGTCGGCGTCGAGCAACTCGGTGATCCGGGTGAGGGAGTGCTCGATCGACTCGAGGGCGCGCTCGGCGTGGTCCTCCACGTCCCGGTAGTACGGGCGCAGGCTGTCGTCGATCAGGTCGTTGTCCGGCCGGAGGATCCCGGCGACCACGTCCTGCATCGGCGCGACCGCGCGGCGCAGCTGGGCCAGTGTCCGGCGCAGGGCGAAACCGCGCATCCGCACGGGACGGGGTGCGCCGCCCTCGCCGAGCATGGCGTCCTCAATCGAGTCCATCGACTCGTCGATCCGCCGGGCGGCCGCGTACTGACTGTCGACGACGGTGTCGAAAAGGCCGTACAGCAGGAAATTGATGCCGCCGGAGGCGGACAGCTCGGCGTCGGCCTTCTGGTCCCAGCGGTCGGTCAGGATGCTGACGTCGCCTTCGCGCTTGTGCACGGTGATCAGCACCCGCTTGGTGACGAATGCGCTGATCTCCACCTTGTGCGGTTTCTCCTCCGGGCGCGGCACGGAGACGGCATAGACGTTGACGAAGAGGTGATCCGGATAGCGGTCGAGCTTGGGCCGCTCGTGGTCGGCCAGGGCGTCCTCGATCGCGAGCGGGTGCAGCCCGTACTCGTCGCCGACCAGGGCGAGGTCGGCCGCGGACGGTTCGCACAGGTCCAGCCAGGCCACCGCTTCGGGGTGTTCGCGCAGGTGGCCGGCGAGATCCTCGTACGCGAAATCCTGGTCTGTCACCTGTCCCCGGGAGTAGAGACGGGTCTGCACGGGACAGGAGATCGCGGTGGTCACCGCCCCACTATGCCCGGGCGGAAACGGGGCGGAAACCCGCCGCGGCCTACGATGAGCCGTGACTTGGCCCGATGACCTGCTGACCGCGTTCTACACCGCCAAATGGCAGGTGACCCCGGATCAGGCGATCTACTGGCGGGAGATCGTCGGCAACGCCTTCGGTCTCGGCTCGGCGCTGTTCGGGCTGCGGCGCAGCGCCTGGGCGTGGCCGGTCGGAATCGTCGGTAACATCCTGCTGTTCACGGTGTTCCTCGGCCAGGCGGTCGGCAACGACCAGGGCACGCCCCTCTACGGCCAGGCCGCCCGTCAGGTGTTCTTCCTGATCACCAGCGTGTACGGCTGGTGGCTGTGGCGGCGCAACCGCCGGGCGGGCCACGGTGTCGCGGTCGTGCCGCACTGGGCCGGTCATCGTCAGCGTCTGGTCTTCATCCCGGCCGCGCTCCTGGCCGTGGCCGCCTGCTTCTTCGTGTTCCGCGAGGTCGGCGCGGGTTTCCCGGTCCCCTGGTGGTACTACCTGGCCGACTCGTGGATCTTCGTGGGCTCGATGCTCGCGACGTACGCGATGGCCCGCGGCTGGGTCGAGTTCTGGCTCTGCTGGATCGCCGTCGACCTGGTCGGCGTCCCGGAGTTGCTGCACTTCGGCTACTACCCGTCAGCGGTGCTCTACGCGGTCTACGCCGGCTTCGTGATCTGGGGTTTCGTCGTCTGGCTGCGCATCTCGCGGCTTCCGCGCCCGCCGGTTCAGGACAAGGTGCACGCCCACGCCGGCAACTAGGCCCCAGAACGCCGAGCCGACGTGCGCGACGGTCATCCCGGACGCGGTCGCGGCGAGCGTGACCAGGGCGCCCTCTCGAGCCGTCCGGTCGTCGAGCGCGCCGGTCAGGCTGCTCAGCAACGCGCCGAGCAGGGCCACCCCGCAGACCGCGGCGACCAGCGGCTTCGGCAGCGCGGTGAAGAAACCGACCAGGCCGGTCCCGAGGAAACCGCAGACCAGGTAGAAGAAACCGCAGGCCACCCCCGCGACGTACCGTAATCGGGGGTTGGGGTGTGCCTGTTCGCCGGTGCAGATCGCCGCGGTGATCGCGGCGAGGTTGATGCCGTGGCTGCCGAACGGCGCGAGCAGGACGGAGACGATCCCGGTCCCGCCGAGCAGAAGTCGATCATCCGGGTCGTAACCACTCACCCGCAGTACGGCGAGACCGGGCGCGTTCTGCCCGGCCATCGTCACGATCAGCAGGGGCAGGCCGACGCTGACCAGGGCGGACCAGTTCAGCGTCGGCACGGTCAGGTGCGGCAGCGTGAGCTCGGCCGAGACCCCGGCGAGGTGCAGCTCGTGCCGGAACGCGGCGACCAGGGAGCCGGAGCCGAGCGCCAGCAGCACCGCGTAGTTCGGCAGGAAGCGCCGGCCCAGGAAGTACGCGGCCAGCACCGTCAGCACCACCGCGGGCGCCCCCGGGAGCTGCCGGAACGCGTCCAGCGCGAACGGCAGCAGGATGCCGGCCAGCATCGCCGAGACGATGCCCTGCGGAACCTTCGCCAGGATCTTCCCGAACAGCCCGGAGAAACCCAGGATCGTCATGCCGGCCGCGGCGAACAGGAACGCGCCGACCGCGTCTGAGTATTTGTAGGCGCTCAGCGACCCGACCAGCAGCGCCGCGCCGGGCGTCGAGAAGGCCGTGATCACCGGCATCTTCGTGACCAGGCTCAGCACCAGGCCGGAGAGTCCGCTGCCGATGGCGATGGCCCAGACCCACGAGGTGGTCTGGGCCTGCGTCAGGTGAGCGGCCGAGGCGGCGGTGAGCACGATCGCGAACGGGCCGGAGAACGAGACGAGCACGGCGACGAGACCGGCAACCACTGCGCTTACCTTCACGGGAGGAGTCGAACACAGCGGTTCGACTCCTCCCGCGACCGGCCTCAGACAGTCTCAAGCACGGGGACTTCTTCGACGGCGGGAGCGGGCTGCGCCTTCCGCAGCATCCAGAGGCTGAGCGGGACGCCGACCAGGATCAGGATCGCGGCGACCACCATCGCGGTCTGGTATCCCACGAGGTAGCGGTGCAGCTCGGTGCCGGTCGCGTCGCCCGCCCGGTTGCTCAGGATCGCACCCAGCACGGTCACCCCGAGCAGGCCGAAGACCTCGCGGGCGACGTTCAGCATGCCGGAGGCGATGCCGGCCCGCTCCACTCGGCAGGGCGCCGAGCACCACGTTGCTCAGCGGGATGAGCAGGCCGCCGCCGACGCCGTAGAGCGCGAACCAGGGCAGCAGGTCGAGGTAGTGGGTGCCCTCGCCGTACTGGGCGATCCCGAGGATCGACGCGCCCATCACCAGCAGACCGAAAGCGGTCACCCGGGCGACGCCGAAGCGGGCCTCGAACCGGGGCGCCAGGACCGCGCCGACCGCGGTGATCAACGCGAGCGGGACGAAGCCGGCGCCCGCCTCGGTCGGCGAGAAGCCGAGCACGTTCTGCAGGTAGATCGCCATGTAGAAGTAGATGCCGAAGACCCCGAACGCCCACAGGCCCATTGCCAGCAGACCACCGGTGAACATCCGCAGGCGGAAGAAGGCCAGGTTCACCATCGAGTCCTCGGTGCGGCCCTGCTGGATCACGAACGCGATCGCGGAGACGGCGGCGACCGCGAACGATCCGAGGATCACGCCCGAGGTCCAGCCCTTGGCGTCGCCCTCGATCAGGCCGTACGTGAGAGCGAAGAGCGCGAGTGACGAGGTGACCAGGCCGAACGGGTCCATCCGGCGGAGGAGGTCGGCCGTTTTCCCGGTCACGGTCCTCTTCATCGTGATCATCGACAGTGCGAGCGTCGCCACGCCGATCGGCAGGTTGATCAGGAAGATCCACCCCCAGGAGACGTGCTCGGCCAGCACCCCGCCGGTGAGCGGGCCGACCGCGAGGGCGAGCGCGCCGACCGCACCCCAGATGCCGATCGCGGTGCCGCGCTCCTTGGGGTCCGGGAAGAGCTCCTGGATCAGGGCCAGGGCCGCCGGCGAGAGCAGCGCCGCGCCGATGCCCTGCACCGCCCGGGCGCCGATCAGCAGCTCCTGGCTCTGTCTCTTATACACAT
>KL571476.1:7536-10121 GCA_000715855.1 Actinoplanes liguriensis | reverse complement strand
CAGCAGCAGGCCGGCGAAGACCAGGATGTACGCGCTGGTGATCCACTCCAGGCCGGAGATGCTCAGGCCCAGCTCGCGCTGGATGCTCGGCAACGCCACGTTGACGACGTTGTTGTCGAGGTACGTCATGAAGGTGCCGAGCGCCACCGCGACCAGCGCCCACCACCGACGGTTCTTCTCCATCGCTCCCCCTCTTATACGGCGTACTTGTACGACGTACATGTACCTCGTACATGAGACCTGTACGTTGTATGGTTGTCAAGTGACTCCAGCGGAACGACTCAGTCGGGCGACCGTCGCCGAGCGGGCCCTGCGCCTCGCCGACGACGAGGGCGTCGACGCGATCACCATCCGGCGCCTCGCCAAGGAGCTGGGCGTGACGCCGATGGCGCTGTACTGGCACTTCAAGAACAAGGAAGAGCTTCTGCTGGGCGTCGTCGACCACGTGCTGGTCAACGTGCGGGCCGACCGCAGCGCCGGCGATCCGTGGCAGAAGCAGCTCCGCGCGATCGTCGAGACTGTGATCGGCGTCATGCGCGCGCACCCCTGCCTGCCGGACCTGTTGCACTCGGCCGACAAGACGCAGACGCCGAGCTTCACCCGCGCCACGAACGACACCCTCGCGCTGCTCGCCGACGCCGGATTCGACGTCGAGGAGGGGTACTGGATCGCGATGTACCTACTCAACGGGGCGATGGGCCTCGTCGGCGCACAGCCGGGCTGCCCGGCCAGCGTGCCGGCCGACCAGGTCGAGGAGTGGCGCCGGCAGAAGCGCGTCCAGATGGAGAGCCTGCCGACCGACAGGTTCCCGATGATGGTCGAGTTCGCGAAGACGCTGACGCAGGCGCCGGACATCGAGCGCTATTACGCATTCGGGACCGACCTGCTGATGTCCGCGGTCGAGACGATGGCGGAACAACGCGCCGTCAATAAAGCCTGACTCACCGTATTCGTCACTCAGCGGAACCTTAAGACTTCTTTAAGAGAGGCGAGCAGCTCACTATCTTGATCATTGATCATGGTCGAGAAATTGCTCGTTCCGCGACTTACAGAACGTCGTCTTTCCGGAGTTACATGCGAAAGCAGTGAATCCGAGGGGGACGGCATGGTGGCACTCGCACAGGGGGACTGGGAGGACGACGAGCAGGCGCATCGCCAAGCTCTGCTCGACGAGTCATACACTCGTTTCCTCCGCGAGAATTACACGAAGATCCTGAAGTTTCTGCACCGCCAGTGCTTCGATCGGCATCTCGCCGAGGATGCCCTTCAGGAAGCACTCATTGTCGCCATGGAGAAGTGGGAGACGGTCTCACAACACGAAAAACCGCATTATTGGGTACGCCGTACCGCCTGGCACAAATTGCAGAGACTCGACGAACGACAGCGGTGGCGGGCCGTTGTTCCGCTCGACAGCGTCCTCGACGATCTCCGCGAGCCGGCCGGCGCCCACGAGGCGGAGATGCTTCTCGAACACGTGCTGCGGCAACTTCCGTACCGTCAGCGTGCGGTTCTCGCCCTGATGGTCGAGGGCGACGACGACGAACAGATCGCCCGTCAGCTCGGACTCGCCCTCACCACCGTCGCCACCTACAAGAGCGAGGTGCGCAAGAAGTTCCGTGAGGAGGCCCGGCATGCGTCTTGACGATCTCCTCGCATGGGCCGCGCAGGACACCCCCACCGAACTCGAGGACGCCCGCGCCCGCCGGGCGATGCGCCGGATCGCGGCGAAACGCGCAGAACGACTCCGCGACGGGCCGGAGATCGTCAGCGACGTCGAGCTGCACGATCCCCTGCACGGCCCGCTCGACGAGGCGCAGCGCATCGCACGAGCCGCGGAGCTGGGCAAACAAGGCTCGATCACCTGGGACGCGACAACCCGGCAACTGCGCTGCTCGGCCGAGATGTCCCGCATCTTCGGCCAGGCCCCCGGCGAGACGCGCCACACGGTGCGACAGCTGCTGGAGCTGATCCACCCGGCCTACCGGCGCGTGGTCCGTCGCCAGGTGCGGACCGCTTGGCAGACCCGGTCGGCGGCCGAACTCGTCTGCCGGACCACCAGACCGGACGGATCGGCCGGCTACATCGAGTTCCTGATCGAGATCACCACCGACGCGGCCGGCCGCCGGACCGGCATCATCGCGACCGGCGTCGACATCACCGACGACTACAAACGGTGGCAGGACGACCGGCGGCGCGCGCTGCGCAACAGCACCGTCCAGGAGAACCTCGCCGAAGTGGACGCCGAGACCGGGCTGCTGACCCGGCGCGCGTTCGCCGACGAGCTCGGGCGGGCCGCCCGAACCGGCACCGGGACACTCCTGGTCGTCTCCGCGCAGCCGTACATCCTGCGCTCCGGCCACGACCTCCGGCTCAGCTCGGCGGCCGCCCGGGTGCTCAGGGAACTCGCCGAACCCGACCCCTGCGGGCGGCTCGGCGAACACGAGTTCGGGGTGCTGCTGCCGTACACCACGCTGGAAACCGCCGGAGGCAAAGCCACCTCGATCGTCACGGGACTGCGCGAAACCCGGTTCCTGACCGGAGGCAGCCGCGTCGAAGCCTTCGGCGGCCTCGTCCGATACGACTAC
>KL571476.1:6158-7301 GCA_000715855.1 Actinoplanes liguriensis | reverse complement strand
AGAGATGTGTATAAGAGACAGGACCTGCTCCTCGACGGTGAGACGGCCTGGCGACGGGCCAAACACGAAGACCATCCGGTGTACGTGCAACCGCAGGTGGCCGCCGGGGAACGCCGGGACATCTGCCGGGCCGGCATCCACAGCGCGATCCGGGAGAACAGATTCGCGCTGCACGCCCAGCCACTGCGGGACCTGGAACTCAACCGCACCACCCGGCACGAGATCCTGCTGCGGGTCATCGACGACGTCGGCCGGCCCACGTCACCGGCGACCTTCCTCCAGATCGCGGAACACGTCGACGAAGTCCTGGCCGTCGACAGATGGGTGATCGACCATGCGCTCCAGACCATCGGCGACGGGCCGCAGACCTCCCACTACCAGATCAACATCTCCGGGCAGTCCCTCGCCGACCCGCTCCTGCTCAACCATCTCCGCAGTGCCGTCGACCGCTACCACGTCGACCCGCAACGCCTGACCATCGAGATCACCGAGACCGCGGCCATCGGCAACCTCGCCGTCGCGCGACGCTTCGCCGACGGGCTCCGCGACCTGGGCTGCCAGCTGGCCCTGGACGACTTCGGCACCGGCAACACGCCGCTGAGCTTCCTGACCAAACTCCCGGTCGATCTCGTCAAGATCGACGGCAGCTTCATCCAGGACCTGGCCCGCTCCGAACCACACCAGGCGATCGTGCACGGACTCGTCCGGATGTGCCGCAGCCTCGGCATCCTGACCGCCGCCGAATACGTGCAGGACGACACGACGCTGCGGCTGCTGCGGAACTACGGGGTCGACTTCGCGCAAGGCTTCCACGTCGGCCAGCCGGAACAACTCGTCATCCGGCGCGACCGGCCGTCCCAGTCGGTGGAACTCGAGCTGTACCCGACCGGGATGATCAATCACCGGCGGGTGATCTGATCCGGGCCGGGCCTCTATCGTTGGCCGGGCGCACTTGTTGAAGTGCGCAGGCGGAATGGCGCGCTCGCCAAGAGAGCGCCAGTGGATGGCGCGCTCGTCGAGAAGCGCTGGTGGGCGGCGCACTGCGAAGAGCGCGCCGGTTAGCGGCGCGCTCGTTGAGAAGCGCCGGTTAGCGGCGCTTCTTCGAGAAAGCGCCAGTTGGTGGCGCGCTCTTCAAGAGAGCGC
>KL571476.1:3370-5918 GCA_000715855.1 Actinoplanes liguriensis | reverse complement strand
GCTCTTCAAGAGAGCGCCGGTTGGTGGCGCGCTCTTCAAGAGAGCGCCGGTTGGTGGCGCGCTCTTCGCAGTGCGCCGAGCAGAGGCGGAGGCCAATGGTGAGGCAGGCGCAGCGGCTGAAAAGCGTCCGATACGACATCCGCGGCCCGGTGTTGCGCCGCGCACAGGAGTTGGAGGCCGCCGGGCACCGGATCATCAAGCTCAACATCGGCAACCCGGCGCCGTGGGGTCTCGCCACGCCCGAGCCGATCGTCGCCGACGTGGTGCAGAACATCGTGGCCGCTCAGGGGTACAGCGACGCGCGAGGCATCTACTCCGCCCGCGTCGCGGTCGCGCAGCACTACCAGACGCTCGGCGTGACAAGCGTGCAGCCGGACGACGTGATGCTCGGCAACGGGGTCTCCGAGTTGATCGTGATGGTGTTGCAGGCGCTCCTGGACAGCGGTGACGAGGTGCTGGTGCCGAGCCCGGACTACCCGCTCTGGACCGGAGCCGTCAGCCTGTGCGGCGGTCGCGCCGTGCACTATCGCTGCGACGAGAGCGCCGGCTGGGAACCCGATCTGGAACACATGGCGTCCCGGATCACCGAACGCACCCGCGCCCTGGTGGTGATCAACCCGAACAATCCGACCGGCGCGGTCTACTCCAAAGAAACCCTCCTCGGCATGATCGAACTCGCCCGCAGGCACGGTTTACTGATCTTCGTCGACGAGATCTACGACAAAATTGTGTACGACGGAGCAACGCACCACACGCTGGCCGCACTCGCCCCCGACATCCCGGTCGTCAGCCTGGGCGGCCTGTCCAAGACTTACCGGGCCGCCGGCTTCCGCTCCGGTTGGCTGGCGACGAGCGGTTTCACCGGCGCCGACCAGGACTATCTGGACGGCCTGCAACTGCTCGCCAACATGCGGCTGTGCCCGAACGTGCCGGCTCAGCACGCGATCCAGACCGCGCTCGGCGGCTACCAGAGCATCGAGGAGCTGACCCGTGCCGGCGGCCGCCTCCTAGAACAGCGCGACCACGTCTGGCAGTCCCTCGTCGACATCCCCGGCGTCGACTGCGTCAAGCCGGCCGGCGCCCTCTACCTCTTCGCCCGTCTCGACCCCCAGGTCCACAAGATCCACGACGACGAGCGCCTGGTGATAGACCTGCTGGAGCAGCAGCACCTGCTCATCTCCCACGGCACCGGCTTCAACATCGACACTCCGGATCACCTCCGCCTGGTCTTCCTCGCCCCCACCGACGTCCTCGACGACGCCGTCTCCCGCATCCGCACCTTCCTCTCCACCTACCACCAGTAACCCCAGCCCCCGCGGGGTGGCCCTCCACCGCCACCCCGCGCCGCCAGGATGGGCGGCACTCGACCGCCACCCCGCGCCGCCGGGATGAGCGGCACTTGACCGCCACCACCCGTTCTAGCGCCGGGCGCGCCTATGCCCCGCGACGCCGGAGACTGGCCACCCTGGGCACCACAGGCCGGGCCGTCCGTGAGGCCGCTGCCCCGCGGCCCTGGTCGGCCGCGCGGCAACCCGCGGCCCTGGTCAGCGCGGACTCACCCAGGCCGGCTCAGCCGGCCCGGGGCTGGCCCTCCCCCAGCAAGCCGTTGTCCCGGATCCAGTTCGTGATCGCGACCCGGTTGGGCAGACCGAGCTTGCTCTGGATCGCGGCCACGTGCCCCTTCACCGTGCTGAGCGTGATGAACAGAGCCGCTGCGATCTCATGATTCGTCCGGGCGCGGGCAATCTCCCGCGCCACCGCCAACTCCCGGTCGGTGAGGCTGTGCCGGATCGGCCCGGGCGCCGGGCGCGCCGCGTTCCACTGGCGCACCAAGCGTGTGGTGACCGCCGGCGAGATCAGCGCCTCGCCCCTGTTCGCCGCCCGGATCCCCTCGGCGAGCAGCTCCTTGCTGGCCCCCTTGAGCAGGAACCCGGCCGCGCCGGCCCGCAGCGCCCCGTCGACATACTCATCCTCGCCAAAAGTCGTGACCACCACGACCCGCAGCGGATCCCGCACCCCGGGCCCGGCCAGCGCACGGGTCACCTCGACCCCGTCCATGCCGGGCATCCGGATGTCGACCAGGCACACGTCCGGCCGCAGCCGCCGCGCCAGCCGCAACGCCTCGATCCCGTCCTCGGCCTCACCGATCACCTCGATGTCCGGCTCGTCGTCCAGGATCACCCGCAGGCCCTTCCGGACCATCTCCTGGTCATCCGCGATCAGCACTGTGATCGTCATCGGCTCCCCTTACCGCACCGATCCTCATCCACCCGCCGCCGGGAGCGTCGCCTCGACCAGCCACCCCACGCCGTCGTGTGGGCCGGCCCGGAACGTCCCGCCGAAGGACTCCACCCGCTCACGCATACCGATCAGACCGTATCCCCCTTGCCGCGCCGAACGCTCCGACACAGGCCCGTCATTCGTGATCCGCACATGGACGCTCCCGTCGTCCTCCCGGACCGCCACATCCACCTCCGTCGCCTGTGGAGCGTGCCGCGAGATGTTGGTCAGCGACTCCTGCACGACCCGGTGAACCGTCCCCGCCACC
>KL571476.1:637-3104 GCA_000715855.1 Actinoplanes liguriensis | reverse complement strand
CGGCGGCCCGTGTCGCTCGAACCGCCGGACCAGCTCACGCACCTGCTCCGGCGCCGACCGCACGGCCAGCCCCTCGTCGTCGTCCCGGAGCAGCCCGACCACCCGCCGGATCGCGTCCAGCGCATCCGACCCGGCGCTCTCGATCCCTTCCAGCGAGTCGTCCAGCTCGTCGGGCCGTTTCCGGGCCAGGATGCGTGCGCTCTGGGTCTGCACCACGAGCCCGGTCAGGTGGTGCGCGGCCATGTCGTGCAGCTCGCGGGCCAGGGCGAGACGCTCGTCACGACGTACGCTCTCCTCGGTCGTTCTCCTCGTGGAATCCGCCAGCCGCAAGGCCAGACCGGTCGCCACCGCCCCGGCGAAGCCGATCGCGTTCAACGCGGCCACCAGGTTCACCTGACCGCCCACCGGCTGGCTGGCGAGGAAGACCAGCAGGACAACGGTCAGCGCGCCGGCGGCAACCGCGACCACCTTCGAGTAGGCGCTTCGCCGCACCACCATCCCGACCAGCACCGCGAGCGCGAGAACCCCGGCCGGCCCGGGCTCCCGCGGAAGGCCGGCGAGGCGCGCGACCAGGACCGCGGCCATCGCCAGCACCAGGCCCAGGGTGGCGGCCACGAACGGTTTTCGCCGGCGTGCGAGCGCGATCGCGCCCAGACACAAGCCCATCGCCGCACCGAACAGCCAATACCACCCTCCCCAGCTGGTCGCGACCGCCGCAGCGGTCAGCACCACCGCGGCAACCAGTACGCCGGCAAGCAGGATTTCGGTGATCCGTCTCCGCATCTCCACAGCCGAAACGGTACGGCGGCGGCAAGGCAGCCGTACCGGCCGAAAGTACTGCCCACCCCTTCTTTGGAAGGGTGTGCGGCCCCGCCCGGATCAGCACGATGGTCGGCATGACTTCCGTGCTCAAGGCCACCGGCCTGACGAAGCGATACGGCAAACACCTTGCCCTGTCCGACTGTGACCTGGACGTTCCGTCCGGCCGGGTGACCGGCCTGGTCGGGCCGAACGGCGCCGGCAAGTCCACTCTGCTGCAACTCGCCTGCGGGCTGATCGAGCCCACCTCAGGCGTGCTGGAGGTGCTCGGCGGCCGGCCCGGCGCGACCGCTGCCCACCTGGCCCGGGTCGGCTTCGTCGCCCAGGACACCCCGATCTATTCCTCTCTTACTGTCGAGGAGCATCTGCGCCTCGGCGCCCGCCTCAACCCTCGGTGGGACGCCGGTCTCGCCCGCCGCCGGGTGGAGCGGTCCGGTCTGCGCCCGGGGCAGAAGGCGGGGCGGCTCTCCGGTGGCCAACGCGCTCAGCTCGCCCTGACCCTGGCCGTGGCCAAGCGGCCCGAGCTGCTGATCTTCGACGAGCCGGCCGCCGCTCTCGACCCGCTCGCCCGCGACGCTTTCCTGCGCGACCTGATGGAGTCGGTGGCCGAGCTGGGCGCGTCCGCGGTGCTCTCGTCCCACCTGCTCGGCGACGTCGAGCGGGTCTGCGACTACCTGATCGTTCTGGCCGGTGGCCGGGTCCGGGTCGCCGGCGACGTCGATGCCCTGGTCGCCGGCTCGGGCTCGTTGGAGGCCCTGGTGCTGGCCCATCTCAAGGAGGCGGTCCGATGATCTGGCTGAGCTGGCGGCAGTTCCGGGCGCAGGCACTCGTCGCGGCCGTCGCGATGATCCTGCTGGCGGCCTATCTGGTGATGCTCGGCCGGCAGATCCGCGACGGTGATCCTTCCGGCGCCGAGCTGCGTGACCATTTCCAGGGCCGGGTCTACCTGCTGGACGCGGTGCTGCTGCTGACACCCGCGCTGATCGGGTTGTTCTGGGGCGCCCCGCTGGTCGCCCGGGAGCTGGAGACCGGCACGCACCGGCTGGCATGGAACCAGAGCGTCACCCGCCGCCGCTGGTTGACCGTCAAGCTCCTGCTGACCGGTCTGGCCGCGGTGATCGCCGGGGCGCTGGTGAGCGCGTTGCTGACGTGGGCGGCCAGTCCGCTCGATCAGTTCACCGGTGATCGATTCACGACCATATTCTTCGGTACGAGGAATCTGGCGCCCGTGGCGTACGGCGTCTTCGCCCTGGTCCTGGGGGTCGTCACCGGTCTGCTGGTCCGGCGGACGGTTCCGGCGATGGCCCTCACCCTGCTGGTCTTCATCGTGACCCAGGCGCTGACGCCGAACCTGATCCGCCCGCACCTGATGACACCCGAGCACCTGTCCGCACCGGTCACCGCCGAGGTGGTGCGCAATCTGAGCTTCCTCGGGGAGCAGCCGGAGATCTCCGGGTTGAAGGTGCCCGGCGCCTGGGTGATCAGCACGAGCACCTTGCGCACTGCGGACGGCGCCCAGGTGTCGCAGGATGCCTACGGCAAGTGCGTGGCGGGCGCGTTCGACAAAGCCCCTGATTGCCTGGGCGCGTTGAACCTGCACGTCGACATCGACTACCAGCCGGTGGATCGCTATTGGACCTTCCAGTGG
>KL571476.1:0-459 GCA_000715855.1 Actinoplanes liguriensis | reverse complement strand
GCTATTGGACCTTCCAGTGGCTGGAGTCCGCTCTCTACCTCGGCCTCGCCCTGCTGCTGGCGGCGGTCGGCCTGTGGCGGATCCGCCGGGCGGCTCATTAGGACGAACTGGCCGGGAAAGCCCGCTACCCGGAGCATCGACTAACGTCGACCTGCTCCCGGCCCGGCACATCACCGCGGGCCTGACCGCATCGGGCGTTAGCGCACCGAGGCAGACGGATCGACCGCCGAAACGCCTCCGGCCCGCGCTCCCAAGAGGCACGGGCCGGAGGCTGTGAGCCAGTTCTTCTAGGCGTCGTCGGACGCAGCCGCCCCGGCGCCGGCCTTTGGCCCCACCATCGCGTCGGCCCCGGCCCCACCCGGCACGACCGCAGCGGACGCGGCTCCACCTGATTCCGGCGCGGCGGGCCCGGCTTCACCTGAGGCGGGCGCGGCCTCACCTGACGCCAGCGCGGCGGGC
>KL571475.1:5150-9602 GCA_000715855.1 Actinoplanes liguriensis | reverse complement strand
ATAAGAGACAGGGGCGGGCTGGGGCGGGCTGGGGCCGGCTGGCGCTCAGGGTTCTAGGCGGGCTTCGCAGCAGCCGTGAGTGCCAACTGGGCTGGGCTTCTTCGGGTTGGCAGGTCTGTTTTGTCCTGGTCGGGGTATGCGAGCCGCCATGTCAGTGATCAACACTCAGGCACCGGCCGTCGTCGAGACCGACGAGGTGACCGTCGTGGTCGCCACCCGCAACCGGCCCGACCGTCTCCGCGAGACCGTCCCGCACCACCGCGCCCCGACGATCATCGTCGACAACGGCTCCGACCAGCCCCTCGACGTGCCGGAGCCGGGCCAGGGGCGCCGGATCGACGTGGTCCGGCTCGGCGAGAACATCGGTGCCGCGGCCCGCAACACCGGGGTCGTCCGGGCGACCACCCCGTTCGTCGCGTTCGCGGACGACGACTCGTACTGGGAACCGGGATCGCTGGCCCGGGCGGCGCGGACCCTCCGCGCCCACCCGGCGGCGGCCCTGCTCACCGCCAGGGTTCTCATCGGCGCCGAGGGCCGCCTCGATCCGGTCTCGGCCGGCATGGCCACCGCGCCGATCGGCACCCCGCCCGGCGCCGCCGGCCCGTCGGTGCTCGGCTTCCTCTCCTGCGCGGTCGTGGTCCGGCGAGACGCTTTCCTCAAGGCCGGCGGCTTTCTCCCACGACTTTTCGTGTACGGCGAGGAGGCGCTCCTGGCGATGGACCTCGCCGCCGCCGGACACGAGCTGTCGTACGTCCCCGAGCTGACCGTGCGTCACTTTCCCGAGCCGTCCGGCCGGGACTCCGGTGCGCGCGCCCGGCGTGAGGCCCGCAACCGCGCCCTGACCGCCCTGCTGCGCCGCCCGCCCGGGGTCGTCGCCCGGGTCGTCGCCGAGGTGGCCCGCACCCGGCCGGACGCGCTCCCGGACATCGTCCGTGACCTGCGATGGGCCGTACGCCGCCGCCGCCGCCTGCCCGAGCCGGTCGAGCTCGCCCTGCGCCGGTTGGAGCGCTGACGCCGCGTCCGGTCACCAGCCGCCGGGCGGGGCCTCCAGGTGGACGGCCTTCACCGCGGTCATCTCGTCGAGCAGCTCGGGGCCGTAGCCGAAGCCCTGCCCGCTGTGCCGGCGCGGATGCGCGGCCCCGCCCGGCGCCCCGCCGAAGACCGCGTTGACCTTCACGGTCCCGGCGGGCAGGGTGCGCCACGCCTGCTGGGCGTTGCTCATCGACCGGGTCAGCACGGTCGCCGCCAGCCCGTAGTCGGAGGTGGCCGCCCGCCGCAGCCCTTCGGCGAACGAGGGGACCACCGCGACCGGCGCGACCGGCCCGAACGTCTCCTCGCGCAGCACCGCCATCGTGTCGGTGCAGTCCGACAGCACGGTCGGCGGGTAGAACGCCCCGGGCCCGGCCGGGACGGTGCCACCACGAAGGGCCGTCGCGCCGTCCTTCACAGCCTGCTGCACCTGCGAGTCCACGGCCTCCCGCAACCGCCGGTCGACGAGCGGGCCGATCCGCGGCTCCCACGCGTCCGCCTCCGCGACCAGCGCGTCCAGGAACGCCGGGGCCACGGACTCGACCACGTAGATGCGCTCCACGGCGACGCAGATCTGCCCGGAGTTCGCGAACGCGCCGAGCGCCGCCTGCCCGGCCGCCCACACCGGATCGACCCCGGCGTCGACCAGCAGCGGGTCCTTGCCGCCGTTCTCCAGCAGCGCCTTGGCGCCGGTCCGCGCGCAGGCCGCCGCGATCGCCCGCCCGGTGGCGGTGGAGCCCACGTGCGCCACCACGTCCACATCGGCATGGGCCAGCGACGCCCCGGTGGTCCCGTCGCCGTTGACCAGGTTCAGGACGCCGTCCGGGAAGTGCGGGGCGAGCAGCTGCACCAGGTGGTGGCCGGTGCCGGGGGTGCGCTCGCTCGGCTTGTGCACCACGGTGTTGCCGGTGACCAGGGCCGCTCCGAGCAGTCCGCACGCCACCGCGACCGGGTCGTTCCACGGCGTGATCACCGCGACCACGCCGCGCGGCCCGTACGCCATCAGGTCGATCGCCTCGTCGTTGCCGGCGAGGGCCCGCCCGCGGTGGACCGGGCCGAGCTCGGCGTACTGGCGCAGGGTTCCCACCCCGGCCAGGACGGAGTCGCGCGCGTCGTCGACCGGCTTGCCCATCTCGGCCGAGATCAGCCGGGCCAGCTCGCCGGCGCCTGCCGCGACCGCGTCTGCCGCCGCGTGCAGCGCCGCGGCCCGGGCGCCGCGTCCCGGGCGGCGGCCACCGCGGCGGCGACGTCGGTCTCGTCGGAGACGATCATCCTGGTGACCGGGGTGTCGTCAGATGGATTGAGGACAGTCAATTCGCGGCCGGAGCCGCCGGGGCGCCAAGCGCCGGCGATGAATTGCATGAGCGGCCGCTTGCCCGTCTCTGACCGGCGCAAACGTAAAAACGCTTCGACGGTCGAAGTTTTTTCGGGACGTTGCGAATAGCTCGAAAATCGCCGGGTATCTGCCGCGCATGCGAGTGCTGGGAATCAACGCGATCTTCCACGATCCGGCGGCGGCGCTGATCGTGGACGGTCAGGTCGTGGCCGCCGCGGAAGAGGAACGCTTCAGCCGGCGCAAGCACGGCAAGCGGCCGGTGCCGTTCGCCGCGTGGGAACTGCCGGAGCTCGCCGCGGCCTGGTGCCTGGCCGAGGCGGGGTTGCGACCGGGCGATCTGGACGCGGTCGCCTACTCGTTCGACCCGGGGATCAGCCGCGACGCGGCGGACCTGGGACTCGACGACCCATGGGACCACCTGCGCCTCGACTACGCGCGCCGGGCCCCGCAGTTCCTCGCCGCCGCGCTGCCCGGGCTCGACCCCGAGCAGGTGAGGTTCGTGCCGCATCACGTCGCGCACGCCGCCTCGGCGGGACTGTCCGTGCCGGACGACAACGCCGTGCTCGTGCTCGACGGGCGTGGTGAGGTCGCCGGGCACCTGGCCGGTGCGTACCGGGGTGGCGAGCTGACCGTGCTGCGCACCCAGGAGCTGCCGCACTCACTGGGGCTGCTGTACGAGGATCTGACCCGCCATCTCGGATTCCTGCACTCCAGCGACGAGTACAAGGTGATGGCCCTGGCCTCGTACGGCAATCCGAGGTTCCTCGATCTTCTGCGGGAGCTCGTCAGGACGACCGGCGACGGCGGGTTCGTCGTGGAACGGATCGACTGGAGCGCCCTGGCGAAGCCGTGCGCCCCGGGCGGCGAGCTGACCGATGCGCACGCCGACCTGGCCGCGAGTGTCCAGAAGCGCCTCGAGGAGGTCATCCTCGACCTGGCGCGGTGGACCTACGACGCGTCCGGCGGTCTGACCACGCTGACGATGGCCGGGGGCACCGCGCTCAACTGTGTCGCCAACGGGCGGGTCGCCGCGGAGGGCCCGTTCGAGCGGGTCTGGGTGCAGCCGGCCGCCGGGGACTCGGGCACCGCGCTCGGCTCCGCGCTGACCGTGCACGGCGGGAGCATCCCGTTCACCACCGCCGCGCTCGGCCGGGGCTGGTCCGATGAGGAGCTGGAGGCCGAGCTCAAACGGGCGGCGCTGCCCTACACCCGTCCGAAGTCGATCGCCGCCGAGGCCGCCGGGGTGCTGGCCCGCAACGGCATCGTCGCCTGGTACCAGGGGCGCAGCGAGTACGGCCCGCGCGCGCTCGGCCACCGCTCGCTGCTGGCCCATCCCGGGCAGCCGGACACCCAGCGGCGGATGAACGACGTGAAGGGCCGTGAGCAGTTCCGCCCGATCGCGCCGATGGTCCGCGCCGAGCGCTTCCACGACGTCTTCGACGGTGTCTTCCCGAGCGAGTACATGCTCTTCGTGCATCGGGTCAAGCCGGACTGGCACGACCGTATCCCGGCCGTCGTGCACGTCGACGGCACCGCCCGTGTGCAGACCGTCCACCCCGAGACCGAGCCGCTCGTGTCCGCGATGCTCGCCGAGTTCGAGCAGCTCACCGGGCTGCCCGTGGTCGTCAACACCTCGTTGAACACGGCCGGGCGCCCGATGGTGGACACGCCACGGGAGGCGATGGAGCTGTTCGGCTCGGCGCCGGTCGACCTGCTCGCCATCGGCCCGTTCGCGGTCCACCGGGCGCAGGCGTTCGGCGCGTGATCAGCATCGTGGTGCCGACCCTGGGCCGGCCGTCGCTGCACGTCCTGCTCGACGCGCTGCCGCGCGACGCGGACATCGTGGTGGTTGACGACCGCCCTTTTCCCGAGACGCCGCTGACCGTTCCCGATCACGTCGTCGTGATCCCGGGACCGGCGCGGGGGCCCGCCGCCGCGCGCAACGCCGGCCGGCTGGTCGCCCGGCACGACTGGGTCGTCTTCCTCGACGACGACGTGGTGCCCGAGCCGGGCTGGGCGGACCGGCTCGCCGAGGACCTCGGCCGGGCGGGGGAGGACGTCGGCGGCGTCCAGGGCCGGCTGCGGGC
>KL571475.1:4128-4989 GCA_000715855.1 Actinoplanes liguriensis | reverse complement strand
GCTGACCGCCGACATGGCCTACCGCCGCGAGGCCCTGGACGCCGCGGGTGGCTTCGACGAGCGCCTGCCGCGCGCCTTCCGCGAGGACGCGGAGATCGCGTTCCGGGTCCGCCGGGCCGGTTGGCGGCTTCAGGCCGGCCGTCGCGAGACCCGTCATCCGGTACGGCCGGAGACGCGCTGGGTCAGCCTCCGCACGCAGCGCGGCAACGCGGACGACGCCCTGCTCCGCCGCCTGTACGGTCCCCGCTGGCGCGACCTGCTGGAGATCCCGCCCGGGCGGCGCTCCCGCCACGCGGCGGTCACCGCCCTGGCCGTCACGGCGCTGACCGGTGGCATCGCCGCTCTCGTGACCGGCCGCCGGGGCTGGGCGATCGTCGCCGCGGCCGCCGCGACCGGGTGGTGGGCCGCCGGCACCGCCGAGTTCGCCGCCGCCCGCATCGTCCCCGGCCCGCGCGACCGGGACGAGGTCGTCACGATGCTCGCCACCAGCGTCGCCATCCCGCCCGTCGCGGTGGCGCACTGGCTGCGCGGCTGGTGGACGT
Source organism: Actinoplanes liguriensis (assembly GCA_000715855.1). Lineage (GTDB taxonomy): Bacteria > Actinomycetota > Actinomycetes > Mycobacteriales > Micromonosporaceae > Actinoplanes > Actinoplanes liguriensis. The sequence goes on along the minus strand of KL571475.1, from coordinate 4,447 downwards.
GGCGCGGAGCCGAACCGATCCCGATCAGCGCCCGGAGCGAGCGGACGAGGACGGTGCCCGCCTGATGTCACGGCTCTACGACGCCGTCCTGTTCGACCGGGACGGCACGATCATCGTGGATGTTCCCTACAACGGCGACCCGCACCGGGTGGAGGCGATGCCCGGCGCCCGGGACGCGCTCGACCGGCTGCGCGCCGCCGGACTGCGGCTCGGCGTGGTCACCAACCAGTCCGGCCTGGCCCGGGGCAGGTTCACGGCCGCCCAGCTCACGCGGGTGAACCAGCGCGTCGAGGAGCTGCTCCTGTCTCTTATACACATC
>KL571475.1:3159-3891 GCA_000715855.1 Actinoplanes liguriensis | reverse complement strand
GAGATGTGTATAAGAGACAGGTCTGATCCGGGCCGCCGCGGCGGCGCTCGGCACCACGCCGGAGCGGTGCGTGGTGGTCGGCGACATCGGGCGGGACATGGTCGCCGCCCTCGCCGCGGGTGCGGCCGGGATCCTGGTGCCGACGCCGGTCACGCTGCCCGATGAGGTGGACGCCGCGCCGGCCGTGGTGGGCGACCTGGCCGCCGCGGCCGATCTGATCCTGGCGAGGGAGGCGCTGGTCAGGCCGGTGTCCCGGGACGGCCGGGCCGGGACGGTGCTGGTGGTGCGGTCCGACTCGGCCGGTGACGTGCTGGTCACCGGGCCGGCGATCCGCGCGGTCGCGCAGGGCAGCGAACGGGTGGTGATGCTGTGCGGGCCCCGCGGGCGGGCGGCGGCCGAGCTCCTGCCCGGCGTCGGCGAGCTGATCGAGTGGCGACTGCCGTGGATCGATCCGGAGCCGGGTCCGGTTCGCGACGCCGATCTGAACGGCCTGGTCAGCCGGGTCCGCGCGGCGCGGGTGGACGAGGCGGTCATCTTCACCTCGTACCATCAATCGTCTTTGCCTCTGGCTCTGTTGTTGCGTGATGCGGGCGTCGGCCGGATCACGGCGCTCAGCGAGGACTATCCCGGCTCGCTGCTCGACGTGCGCCATCGCGGAGTGCCCCCAGGGGTTCCGGAGCCCGAGCGGGCGCGCAGCATCGCGGCGGCCGCCGGCTTCGGCCTGCCCGATTC
>KL571475.1:1968-2970 GCA_000715855.1 Actinoplanes liguriensis | reverse complement strand
GCCTGCCCGATTCCGACGATGGCGGCCTGCGGGTGCGCGGCGTGCGCCGGACCACCGCCGGCGACTACGTGGTCGTGCATCCGGGCGCCAGCGTCGAGGCGCGTTCCTGCCCGCCGGAGCAGCTCAGAGACGTCGTGGAAACCCTGGCGACGGCGGGGCTCCGCGTTCTGGTCACGGCCGGCCCGGGGGAGAAAACCATTGGGGGGTACGTCGCCGGCACCGTCGCCCCGGTCGTCACGCCCCCGACCCTGACCGATCTCGCCCAGCTCCTGACCGGTGCGTCGTGCCTGGTCGTCGGCAACACCGGGCCCGCCCACCTCGCGGCGGCCGTCGGCACCCCGGTGGTGAGCCTGTTCGCGCCCACCGTGCCGTACGCGCAATGGGGTCCCTACCGCGTGCCCGCGGTGCGCCTCGGCGTGGCCGGCGCGCCGTGCCGGGACACCCGGGCCACGAGCTGCCCGGTCCCCGGTCATCCCTGTCTGTCCGCCGTCGGCCCGGACGAGGTGCTCGGAGCCGTGACGCGGCTCGGCGCCCGCCCGGCCGGCCCCGCCCGTGAGGTGGCCGCGTGAACATCCTGCTCTGGCACGTGCACGGCTCCTGGACCACCTCGTTCGTCCAGGGCAAACACCGATACCTGATTCCGGTCAACGACGCCCGTGACGAGTGGGGCCGCGGCCGGGCCCGGACGTTCGACTGGCCGGACACCGTCGAGGAGCTGCCCCTGGAGGCGATCCGCGACGTGGACGTGGCGATCGTCCAGCGGCCCGAGGAGATCGACCTGGTCCCGCCGAGCGTGCCGGTGATCTACGTGGAGCACAACACGCCGAAGGGAGACGTGCCGGACACCCGTCACCCGATGGCCGACCGCGACGACCTGATCATCGCCCATGTCACCCACTTCAACGAGCTCTTCTGGGACACCGGCTCGACCCCGGTCACGGTCGTCGAGCACGGCGTCGTCGAGCCGCGGGCCCGCTGGACAGGTGAGCTGGAGCGGCTGGG
>KL571475.1:1193-1760 GCA_000715855.1 Actinoplanes liguriensis | reverse complement strand
CGTCACCAACGAGCCGGTGCGCCGTGGCCGGGTGACCGGAACCGATCTCTACGAGCGGTTCCTGCCGGTCGCGCCGCTCGACGTGTTCGGCATGGGCGTCCGGGCCCTGTCCGTTCCCGGGATCACCACCTACGACGACCCGCCCCAGGCCGTGATGCACGAGCAGCTCGCCCGGCGTCGCGCCTACCTGCACCTGTGCCGGTGGACCTCGCTCGGGCTGAGCCTGATCGAGGCGATGCAGATGGGGATGCCGGTGCTCGCGCTGGCCACCACCGAGGCGATCGCGGCGGTCCCGGAGGGCGCCGGGATCCTGTCCACCCGGGTCCAGACGCTCGTCGACGCCGCCCACTGGCTGATCGAGGAGCCCGAGGAGGCCCGCCGGATGGGCGAACGAGCCCGCCGGACCTCCCTCGCGCGCTACGGCCTCGACCGCTTCCTCGCCGATTGGGACCACCTCCTGGAGGGCCACACATGCGCATCGCGATGATCTCCGAACACGCCAGCCCGCTCGCCGCGCTCGGCGGCGTCGACGCGGGCGGCCAGAACGCGCACGTCGCCGAGCTGGCC
>KL571475.1:0-985 GCA_000715855.1 Actinoplanes liguriensis | reverse complement strand
GGGCCGAGGTCGTCCACGTGCCGGCCGGCCCGGCCCGGAACCTGCCGAAGGACGACCTGCTGGCGTACATGGGCGACTTCGCGACCTGGATGGCGGAGGACTGGCGCGAGTTCGTCCCCGCCGTCGCCCACGCGCACTTCTGGATGAGCGGGCTGGCCACCGTCACCGCGGCGCGCCGCTGCGACGTGCCGGCCGTGCTGACCTACCACGCGCTGGGCGCCGTCAAACGGCGTCACCAGGGCGCGGCGGACACCAGCCCGGCCCGGCGGATCGGGTACGAGCGGCAGCTCGGCCGGGTCGTCGACCGGGTCATCGTGCAGTGCCAGGACGAGATCCAGGAACTGGTGCGGCTCGGAGTGCCCCGGGCGCGCACGACACTGGTCCCGTCCGGGGTGAACGTCGAACGCTTCCGCAAGGACGGGCCGGTCGCGCCGCGCGACAGCCGCCGGCGGATCCTCAGCGTCGGCCGGCTGGTCCCCCGCAAGGGCTTCGAGGACCTGATCCAGGCGCTGCCCGGGGTGCCCGGGGCCGAGCTGGTGATCGCCGGTGGCCCGGCGGCCGACCAGCTCGACCAGGACCCGTACGCGCGGCACCTGCTCCGGCTCGCCGAGGAGCACCACGTCGACGACCGGGTGCGGCTGCTCGGGGCGGTGCCCGCCGCCGGGATGCCGGCCTGGTACCGCTCGGCCGACGTCGTCGCCGCCACCCCCTGGTACGAGCCGTTCGGGCTGACCCCGCTCGAAGCGATGGCCTGCGGGGTGCCGGTGGTGGCGACCGCGGTCGGCGGCCTCACCGACACCGTCGTCGACGGGGTGACCGGCGACCTCGTGGCCGCGCGCGACCCGCACGGACTCAGCGTGGCCCTGCGACGCCTGCTCGGGGACGAGAGCCGGCGGGTCAGCTACTCCGCGGCGGCGGTGGACCGGGCGCAGCACGCGTACGCCTGGCCGCAGGTCGCGGCACGGATGGCCGCCGTGTACGCGAG
>KL571474.1:46965-50661 GCA_000715855.1 Actinoplanes liguriensis | reverse complement strand
CTCAGTGTGACAGGGCCGGGATGACAATTCAGCCGGTAGCACATCCGGATCTTCCATCAGGAAATTTCGAAGATGAGGGGCGGTTGCCCATGCCGCAGAATCTGGACCTTGCCGAAGACATCAAACGACTTGCCGAGCGGCTGAGCCGGTTGGAGGACATCCGGAAGTTGAACACATTGCGGCACGATCTGCCCCGGCACATCAACAACGGCGACTGGGCCAGGGTGGGCGACCTGTTCAGCGTCGGCGCCACCGTCGACTACGCGCATCTCGGTCAGATCAGCGGGCGCGATGAGATCCGGAAGTATTTCGCGAACCTGCCCGACGTGATCGGTCAGGACAAGCCCGGATCGCGGGTGTCGGTCAAGCAGTTCGTACACGGCCATGAGGTGGAGGTGCTCGGCGACAGGGCGAGCGGCGTCAGCTTCTTCGAGGAGCGTGTCGTGTTCGACGACGAGAGCTTCATGGTGGCCGGCAGGTTCGACGACCGTTATGTCCGGGAGGCCGGCCGCTGGCTGTTCGAGAGCATCGCGCTCGACCTGTACTGGGTGTTGCCACACAGCGAAGGACTGACCCGTAAGGAAAATGCCTGATGTTGCAGCAGAACACCACCAAGCGCCTCGGCTACTGGCTGTTGCATCTGCACCAGTTGTTCGACGCCACCACGACCTCGGCTCTGCGTGGCGTGGGATTGACCCGGCGGCATTGGCAGGTCCTGCACGCGATCGCCATCAACGTCCGGACAGTGGCCGAAATCGACGCGGCGTTCGCGCCGTTCCTCGTCGCCGACCGCGCCGGCTCCTATCGGCCGGTCGTCGAAGATTTCCTGGACCGGGGCTACATCGCCGTCGACGGGGACACCATATCGCTCACCGCGGCCGGCACGAACGCCCATGAACGAGCCGAGCTGCTGGTGAACGCGCACGCCGCCGACCAGTTGGCCGGCATCTCCGAGGCGGAGTTCCTGGCCGCCAACGACGTGCTCGCACGGATTGCCGCCAACATCGAAAGAGAGCACAGGGTATGAGCACCGCCGAGACGGTCATTGCCGGTACGGACGATCTCGTCGCCTCCGCTGCGAAACTGGTGCCGCTGTTGCGGTCGCGGGCCCAGTGGATCGACGACAACCGGCGACTGCCCGCTGACGTACTGGGCGCGATCGAGGACTCCGGACTGCTGCGCATGGCGGTGCCCCGGGAGTACGGCGGCTACGAGAGCGACGCCCGGTCCTTCGTCGAGGTCACCGCCGAACTGGCCAAGGGCAACGCGGCGGTCGCGTTCTGCGTGTCGGTGTACGCGACTCTGACCTGGATGACCGGGCTATGGCCGGAGGAGGCACTGGCCGAGGTCTTCTCGACGCCCAACGTGCGGGTGACCGGCACGACCGCGCCGACCGGCACGGTGCGGCCGGTCGACGGCGGCTACCAGCTGACCGGGTCATGGCGTTTCACCAGTGGCTTCCTGCACGGTCACTGGAAAATCAGCGTAGCCATGCCCGAGGACGGGCCGCGCGTGCCCGTGTTCTGCCTGGTGCCGGCGAGCGAATTGGAAATCGTCGACGACTGGCACACGTTCGGCCTGCAGGGTTCGGGCAGCGTCACGACGGTGGCCAACGAGGTGTTCGTGCCGCGGCACCGGGTCATCAGCGGTGAGGACTTTTACCGCAACGTGGCCAAGTCACCGGCCAACGCGGTCAAGCCGAGCTATCGCGTGCCGATCCTGGTCACCACCAACGCCATCCAGGTCGGCCAGTTCGTCGGTGCGGCACGGTATGCGCTGTCCAGTTTCCTGGAGCGGCTGCCCGGCAAGCCACTGACCTACACCGACTACCCCAGCCAACTGGAGGCGCCGGCCACCCACCTTCAGGTCGGCGAGGCCGCGTTGCTGATCGAGGACGCCGAAGCACGAGCACATCGCTTCGCCGCGCTGATCGCGGACAAGATCGCGGGTGACGAGTCGTGGAGCATTGCCGAACGAGTGTCCGCGCGAACCCAGATCGGCTGGATCGCCCGGCAGTGCCGGGCCGCGGTGGACATCCTCGCTCAAGCCAGCGGCGGTGGATCGCTGTATCACGGTGTGCCGATCAGCCGCATTCAACGCGACCTCAACGCCGCGGCGCTGCACGCGATGATCGTGCCCAGCGTCAACATCGAGCTCTACGGCCGGTCGCTGGTCGGACTCGAGCCGAATACGGCTTACCTCTGAGCAGTCCACACCAGACAAGGGTGCGTCGGGATGGAGCAGATTCGTGCACAAGGTGCTGATCGCCAATCGCGGTGAGATTGCCGTCCGCGTCGTCCGGGCCTGTCGTGACGAGGGACTCGCGAGTGTTGCCGTGTACGCGGAACCCGATCGGGACGCTCCGCACGTGCGGCTTGCCGACGAGGCGTTCGCACTCGGCGGTGACACGCCGGCTACCAGCTATCTGGACATCGGCAAGGTACTCGCTGCCGCCAGGCTGGCCGGCGCGGACGCGGTGCATCCCGGCTACGGGTTCCTGTCCGAGAACGCCGAGTTCGCCGAGGCGGTGACCGATGCCGGACTGATCTGGATCGGTCCCCCGTCGCGGGCGATCCGCGCGCTTGGCGACAAGGTCGCCGCCCGGCGGATCGCTACGGAGGTCGGGGCCCCGCTGGTGGCCGGCACGGAAGGGCCGATCGGCACGGCGGAGGCGGCCGTCGCCTTCGCCGAGGAGTACGGTCTGCCGATCGCCATCAAGGCAGCGTTTGGTGGCGGCGGCCGCGGGCTGAAGGTCGCCCGGACCGTCGGCGAGATTCCCGAACTGTACGACTCGGCGGTGCGCGAGGCAGGCGCGGCGTTCGGGCGAGGCGAGTGTTTCGTGGAGCGCTACGTCGATCGGCCGCGCCACGTCGAAACCCAATGCCTCGCCGATCGCTACGGCACGGTCGTGGTGATGTCCACCCGGGACTGTTCGTTGCAGCGGCGCCACCAGAAGCTGGTCGAAGAAGCGCCCGCGCCGTTCCTGAATCAGGAACAGACCGCGGTGCTCTACCAAGCGTCCAAGGACATTCTCCGGCACGCGGGCTATGTCGGGGCCGGCACGTGTGAGTTCCTCATCGGGCCCGACGGCACAATCTCCTTCCTCGAAGTCAACACCAGGCTCCAGGTGGAGCATCCGGTGACCGAGGAGGTGACCGGCGTCGATCTGGTCAGGGAGATGTTCCGGATCGCCAGGGGCGAGCGTCTGACACCCGGAGACCCGCTGCCCAGCGGCCACTCCATCGAATTCCGGATCAACGGCGAGGATCCCGGACGCAACTTCCTGCCCACGCCGGGCACAGTGACCGAGTTCGCGCCGCCCGCCGGTCCGGGAGTCCGGCTGGACGCCGGTGTGGTAGCCGGCAGTGTGATCGGGCCGGCGTGGGATTCCCTGCTGGCCAAGCTGATCGTCACCGGACCGACCCGGGAACAGGCACTACGCCGCGCTCGGCGTGCGCTGGCTGAGTTCCGGATCAGTGGACTGGCCACCACGGTGCCCTTCCACCGTGCGATCGTGCACGATCCGGCCTTCACCGCCGAGGGCAACCCGTTCGCGGTGCACACCCGGTGGATCGAGACCGAGTTCGACAACGAGATCCCGCCCTACACCGTCGAGTCCGCGGTCGAAGAACCCGAGCCCGCCAGGGAACAGCTCGTGGTTGAGGTCGGTGGGCGACGGCTCGAGGTGTCCCTGCC
>KL571474.1:46133-46726 GCA_000715855.1 Actinoplanes liguriensis | reverse complement strand
GCTCGAGGTGTCCCTGCCGGCCCGCGCGGGTCAGCTGGTGCGCGCGCCGGTCCGCAGGCCACGCCGATCGTCGGAGCGGCGCGCCGCGCGCATCTCCGGCGACGCGCTGATCTGTCCGATGCAGGGCACGGTCGTCCGCGTCGCGGCCTCCGAGGGGCAACGGGTCGACGAAGGGGATCTGATCGCCGTCGTCGAGGCGATGAAGATGGAACAACCGCTGATCGCGCACTCGTCGGGTGTCGTGCGTGAGCTGGCCGCCGAAGTCGGCACCACGCTGGTCGCCGGCGCGCTCGTGTGCCGCCTCGTAGCCGACTGAATCACCACATCACCTCGTAGGAGATCACCATGGACGCCTCAGTGATCGTGATCGGCGCCGGGCCTGCCGGTCTCATGCTCGCCGGGGAGCTGAGACTGGCCGGCGTCAGCGTCATCGTCTTGGAGAAGCTGCCGGAACCGACCGGTGAATCACGGGGCATCGGATTCACGATGCGCACGATGGAGATCTTCGACCAACGTGGGTTGCTGCCGCGCTTCGGTGAGTTGGAGACCAGCACGAGCGGCCACTTCGGCGGGCTGCCGCTGGACCTGAACGA
>KL571474.1:45094-45947 GCA_000715855.1 Actinoplanes liguriensis | reverse complement strand
CAGAGATGTGTATAAGAGACAGAAACGGTGCTGGAGGGCTGGGCCCGGAGTCTCGGCGCGGACATCCGGCGCGGTCAGGAGTTTTCCGGATACAGCCAGGACGCCGACGGTGTGCGCGTCTCCACGGCAGGCGGTGCGCGCCCCTATCGCGCCAAGTACCTGGTCGGCGCGGACGGTGGGCGCAGCAGCGTGCGGCGCGCGGCCGGCTTCGACTTTCCCGGGACACCGGCCACTACCGAGTTGTTCCTGGCCGACCTGCGTGGAGTGGAGCTGGAACCGAGGATGCGCGCCGAGCAGGCGGCGGGGGGCATGGTGATGGCGGCCCGGCTGCCCGGCGGCATCCACCGGATCATCGTGGGCGAACACGGCGCGCCACCTCGCCGCCGCACCGAGCCCCCGCCGTTCGCCGAGGTTGCCGAGATGTGGAAGCGGCTGACTGACATCGACATCTCCGCGGCCGAACCGGTCTGGGTGAGCGCTTTCGGTGACGCCGCGCGTCTGGTCACCGAATATCGGCGCGGACGGGTCCTGCTGACCGGCGACGCCGCGCACATCCACCTGCCCGCGGGCGGCCAGGGCATGAATGTCGGCATCCAGGACTCGCTGAACCTGGGCTGGAAGCTCGCCGCGGTCGTACGCGGCCTCGCGCCGGACTTTCTCCTGGACACCTATCACGCCGAACGCCATCCCGTCGGCCGCCAATTGCTGACCAGTACCCGGGCCCAAAGCACGCTGATCCTCGGCGGCGACGAGCTCGCCCCGATGCGCGACGTCCTTACCGAACTACTGACCCATGCTGAGGTGCGGCAGCACCTCGCCGCCCGCGTCAGCGGACTGGATATCCGCTACGACG
>KL571474.1:40646-44884 GCA_000715855.1 Actinoplanes liguriensis | reverse complement strand
GCACGCACCCGCTGCTCGGCGCGCGAACGCCGCGCGTCGAGCTGACCGTCAACGGCGTGCGCACCAACAGCGTGCACCTGCTGCGCTCCGGTCGCGGTCTACTGCTCGATCTCGCCGACAACGTCCGGTTGCGAGAGCGGGCCGCACCGTGGCGTGACCGCATCGACGTGGTGACCGCGGTGGACGAAGGGTCGCCGGCGAGCAGCGCCGCACTGCTGGTGCGGCCGGACGGCCACCTCGCGTGGGCGGCGCCCGGTAGCCACCGTGACCTACCCACTGCCCTGACCCGCTGGTTCGGGCCCGCAAACCGATGAGGACGAGGAAGGCAACGATGCACAGCACACTGATCGTCGCCAAGATGGCGCCGACGGATGCCGATGATGTCGCCGCGCTGTTCACCGGCTTCGACAACACCGACATGCCCGAGCGGATGGGCACCCGCCGTCGGCAGCTGTTCAGCTACCGCGGCCTGTACTTCCACCTGCAGGACTTCGACGAGGACAACGGCGAGGAACTGATCGAGGAGGCGAAGACCGATCCGCGCTTCGTCCGGATCAGTCAGGATCTCAAGCCGTTCATCGAAGCGTACGACCCGGCCACGTGGCGCTCGCCGGCCGACGCGATGGCCACTCGCTTCTACCGGTGGAGCCGGCCGTGAGCGCCGATGCACAGCGCCAGGTGGTCATCACCGGTATCGGCGTCACCGCGCCCGGTGGGCAGGGTACAAAGGACTTCTGGGACCTGCTGGTCAACGGCCGCACCGCCACCCGGCGCATTTCCTTCTTCGACCCGTCGCCGTTCCGCTCCCAGGTCGCGGCCGAGATCGACTTCGACGTGGAGCTGTCCGGGCTGACCCCGCAGGAGGCCCGCCGCATGGACCGCGCCGCGCAGTTCGCCGTGGTCACCACGAGGGAGGCGTTGGCCGACAGCGGACTGGAGTTCGACTCGGTCGACCCGGCCCGCATCGGCGTGACCATCGGCAGCGCCGTCGGCGCCACCATGGGGCTGGACCAGGAGTACCGCACGGTCAGCGATGGCGGCCGGCTGGAGCTGGTCGACCACCACTACGCCGTGCCGCACCTGTACTCCTACCTCGTGCCGAGCTCGTTCGCCACGGAGGTCGCCTGGGCCGTCGGCGCGGAAGGGCCGACCTCAGTCGTCTCGACCGGCTGCACGTCGGGCCTGGACTCGCTCGGCTACGCCGCCGACGTGATCCGGGACGGTGGAGCCGACATCATGATCGCCGGTGCCACCGACGCGCCGATCTCGCCGATCACCATGGCCTGCTTCGACGCGATCAAGGCGACCACCCCGCGCAACGACGATCCCGAGCATGCGTCACGCCCGTTCGACGCCAGCCGCAACGGGTTCGTGCTCGGCGAAGGGGCCGCTGTGTTCGTGCTGGAGACGCTGGCCGGGGCGCGCCGGCGGGGCGCCACGATCTATGCTGAGATCGCGGGTTACGCGTCTCGTTCCAACGCCTTCCACATGACCGGTCTGCGGCCGGACGGCAGGGAGATGGCCGAGGCGATCCGGGTGGCCCTGGCCGGGGCCCGGCTGGACCCGACGGCCATCGACTACGTCAACGCCCACGGCTCGGGTACCAAGCAGAACGACCGGCACGAGACCGCCGCGTTCAAGCGCAGCCTCGGCGAGTACGCGTACCGGGTACCGATCAGTTCGATCAAATCGATGGTCGGCCACTCGCTCGGCGCGATCGGCTCGATCGAGGTCGCGGCCTCGGTGCTGGCGATGGCCAACGACGTCGTCCCGCCGACGGCGAACCTGCACCATCCCGACCCCGAGTGCGATCTGGACTACGTGCCGCTGCACGCCCGCGAATGGCGGACCGACACCGTACTCTCGGTCGGCAGCGGGTTCGGCGGTTTTCAGAGCGCGCTCGTGCTGGCCGCTCCGGATCGGGTCAGCCGATGAGAGTCGTCGTGACCGGACTCGGTGTTGCCGCCCCAACCGGGCTGGGCACCGAGGCCTACTGGTCGGCCACGCTGGCCGGCCGCCGCGCGATCGGCCGGGTCACCCGGTTCGATCCGTCCTCCTACCCGGCCACGCTGGCCGGTGAGATCAAGGAGTTCCGCGCCGAAGAGCACCTGCCGAGCCGGCTGCTGCCACAGACCGACCGGATGACCCGGATCGCCCTGGTCAGCGCCGACCAGGCATTCGCCGACGCCGGAATCGACCCTGGCGAGTTGGCCGACTACGACGCGGGCGTCATCACGGCCAGCCACTCCGGTGGCTTCGAGTTCGGCCAGAACGAGTTGCGGGCGTTATGGAGCAAGGGCAGCCGCTACGTCAGCGCCTACCAGTCCTTCGCCTGGTTCTACGCGGTCAACAGCGGGCAGATCTCCATTCGCAACGGGCTGCGGGGGCCGAGCAGTGTTCTCGTGAGCGACCAGGCCGGCGGCCTCGACGCGGTGGCACAGGCCCGCCGGCAGATCCGGAAAGGCACTCGGGTCATCATCTCCGGCGCCGTCGACGCGTCGATCTGTCCCTGGGGTTGGGTCGCCCAGCTCACCAGCGGCAGGCTCAGCGAGGAGACCGATCCGGCCCGCGCGTACCTGCCCTTCGACGACGATGCGGGCGGGCACGTACCCGGTGAGGGGGGTGCGCTGCTCGTTGTCGAAGATGACGAGCACGCTCGTACGCGCGGCGCGCGGGTGTACGGCGAGATCGCGGGCTATGCGGCCACGATCGATCCGCGACCGGACAGTGGTCGGCCCCCGTCGCTGCGCAGGGCGATCGAACTGGCGATCGCCGATGCTGCCCTCGACGCCGGCGATGTCGACGTCGTGTTCGCGGACGCCGCCGCGGTGCCCGAGTTGGACCGGTCCGAGGCCGAGGCGATCACCGACGTCTTCGGCTCGCGCGGTGTGCCGGTGACCGCGCCCAAGACCACCACCGGCCGGCTCTACTCCGGCGCCGCCCCGATCGATCTGGCCGCGGCGTTCTTGTCCATCCGTGACGGCGTCATCCCGCCGACCGTCGGCACCACGCTCTCCGACCGGTACGACATCGACCTGGTCGCCTCGACGCCGAGGCGGGCGGCGGTGCGCAACGCGCTGGTACTCGCCCGTGGCCAGGGCGGCTTCAACTCCGCGATGGTCGTGCGCGCCCCACAAGTCATCGACTGACGAAAGGTGATCAGCACTGTGCCCACCGATGAATTCACCCTGGCCGCGCTCACCCTGATTCTGCTGGAGGGCGCGGGCGCCGAGGAAGGCGTCGATCTGAACGGTGACATCGCCGACACCCCGTTCGCCGACCTCGGCTACGAGTCCCTCGCCCTGCTGGAGACCAGCAGCCGGATCGAGCGCAAGTACGGAATCAGCCTCGACGATGAGGCCCTGGTGGCAGCGGAAACCCCGAGGGCCCTGATTGAGCTGGTCAACCGCCAGCTCTCGGAAGCATCCGCGCGCGACAAGGTGTGAGAGGAGAACCGACATGTCACGCGAAAGTGACAGCGCCCCCGGAAAGGTCGCTCTGGTCACCGGTGGCACCAGTGGGATCGGACTCGCGTCGGTCCGGCTGCTGGCCGAGCAGGGGCATCGCGTGTTCTTGCTCGCCCGTACCGCCGAAGCGGTGAGTGACACCGTCAAGGGCCTCCAGAGCGAGGGCCTCGACGTGGACGGGGCCGCAGCCGACGTCCGATCGAGGACGGATGTCGAAGCGGGCGTCAACGCGGCGGTCAACCGGTTCGGCCCCATCGACGTGCTGGTCAACAACGCGGGACGCAGCGGTGGCGGCGTGACCGCCGACATCACCGACGACCTCTGGGCTGATGTCATCGCCACCAACCTGACCAGCGTGTTCCAGGTGACCAGGGAGGTACTCAACGCAGGCGGGATGCGGGAGAAGGGGTGGGGCCGGATCATCAGCATCGCGTCCACCGCCGGCAAGCAGGGTGTCGTGCTCGGCGCGCCCTACTCCGCCTCCAAGCACGGCGTCGTCGGTTTCACCAAGGCGCTGGGCAACGAATTGGGCCCTACCGGTATCACCGTCAACGCGGTCTGCCCGGGCTACGTGGAAACCCCGATGGCGCAACGGGTCCGGCAGGGCTACGCCGCGGCCTACGACACCTCGGAGGACGTGATCCTGGCCAAATTCCAGGCCAAGATCCCGCTCGGTCGCTACTCGACGCCGGAGGAGGTTGCCGGCCTGGTCGGCTACTTGGCTTCCGACGTCGCCGCGTCCATCACCGCGCAGGCGCTCAACGTCTGCGG
>KL571474.1:36578-40426 GCA_000715855.1 Actinoplanes liguriensis | reverse complement strand
CATCACCGCGCAGGCGCTCAACGTCTGCGGCGGTCTCGGCAATTTCTGAATCGTCCCGAACCGCAACCGAAGGAGGCACGACGGTGTCCGAGCAAGCACTTCGTGAGGTAGAGCATGGGATCACCGTGCTCGCCCCGGCCAAGGAGGTCTACCGGCTGCTGGCGGAGGTGGAGAACTGGCCGCTGCTGTTCCCGCCGTCGGTCTACGTCGACTACCTGGAGCGCGATGGCAACACCGAACGCATCCGGATCTGGGCGACGGCCAACGGTGAGGCGAGGAACTGGATCTCGCTGCGCGAACTGGACCCGGTGAGGCTACGCATCGGCTTCCGCCAGGAGGTGTCGGCGCCGCCGGTGGCCGAGATGAACGGCACCTGGATCATCGAGCCGATCAGCGAACGGGAGACCCGGCTCCGCCTGCTGCACGCCTACCGCGCGGTTGACGACGATCCGGCCGGTCTGGACTGGATAGACAAAGCGGTGGACCGTAACAGCAGCCAGGAACTGCCGGGGCTGAAGGCGGGTCTTGAGCAGGCGAGTACGTCGGCGGAGCTACGGCTGTCCTTCACCGACTCGGTGCGCATCGCCGGATCATCCAAGGACGTCTACGACTTCATCAACGAGGCGGACCGGTGGCGCGAGCGACTGCCGCACGTCAGCGAGGTCACACTCACCGAGGACACCCCCGGCCTGCAGGTACTGCGTATGGAGACGCTGACCAAAGACGGCACCGCGCACACCACCGAGTCGGTACGGGTGTGCTTCCCCCACTACAAGATCGCCTACAAGCAGACGACACTGCCCGCCCTGATGTCGCTGCACACCGGGTACTGGACGTTCGAGGAAGGCACGGACGGGATCACTACGGCGTCGTCCCAGCACACGGTGGTCATCAACACGGCAAACATCGCCGGCGTGCTCGGCTCGTCGGCGGGCGTGCCCGAAGCCAGGGCGTTCATCAGGGATGCGCTGGGCAGCAACAGCAGGGCGACGCTGGAGCACGCCAAGCAGTACGTGCAGGCACGGCGCTGAATGAGACCGCTGTGTCACCCGTAACGGACGTGGATGTCATCGTGGTCGGCGCGGGGCCGGTCGGATTGCTGCTCGCGGGCGACCTCGCCGAGGGCGGAGCCAAGGTCGTCGTACTGGAACGGCTGACTGAGCCGACCACCGAGTCGCGCGCGTCCACGCTGCACGCGCGCACCATGGAGCTGCTCGCGGACCGCGGCGTGCTGACTCGGCTCGGTCCGTTGCCCGACGGCGGTCCCGGCCACTTCGGGGGTGTTCGCCTCGACCTTGCGCAGGCCGATCCGACGCATCCGTACGCCGGCCAGTGGAAGTGCCCGCAGGCCCGACTCGAGGCGGTGCTCGGCGAGCGGGCGGTCGAGCTCGGCGCTCGGCTGCTGCGCGGCCACGAGGTCGTCGATGTCGCCGATCTCGAGGACCGCGTCGTCGTCGCTGCCGTCACCGGGGACGGCGACACACAGCGGTTCGTTGCCGCTTATGCGGTGGGCTGTGACGGCGAGCGCAGCACCGTACGGGAGCTCGGCGGCTTCACGTTCGTGGGCGAGGACGCTACGAAGTCCATGCTGCGCGCGGACGTGGCCGGCATCGACATCCCCGACCGGCGGTTCGAACGCAGGCCGAACGGATTGGCAACCGCGCACCGCTGGCCGGACGGCAGCACCAGAGTCATGGTCCACGTATTCGGCGCCGCGCCCGACCACGATGACGGCCCACCGGAATTCGCCACGGTCGTCGAGGCGTGGGAGCGGGTCTGCGGCGAACACATCGGCCATGGCACCCCACTGTGGCTCAATACCTTCGACAACACCCGCCGCCAGGTCGACCGGTATCGCCGAGGAAGGCTGCTGCTTGCCGGCGATGCCGCCCACCGCCAGATGCCGGTCGGTGGACAGGCACTCAACCTGGGTCTGCAGGACGCAGCCGAACTGGGCGCCCGGCTGGCGGCCCGGATCACCGGGACAGCAGGCGAGGACGTACTCGACGACTACCACCGCGAGCGCCATCCCATCGGCGCCCGCACTCTCACCAACATCAAGTCCCAAGCCCTGCTGTTGCTCGGCGGACCGGAGATCGAGGATCTGCGCGCCGTGTTCGCTGAGCTGATGACACTCGCGCCGGTACGCCGGCACCTCGCCCGCATGATCAGCGGACTCGACCTCGGCCGGGCCGACCACGCCCCCGTAACCGCCCAGGACAGCTCGGCCGTGGTGGCCCACCGACCTACCGACAGGAGATCCATCATGGGCAAGCTCAGCGGCAGCACCGCACTGGTCACAGGATCCAGCCGGGGCATCGGCCGCGCCATCGCGCTGGGACTGGCCGAGGCAGGCGCGCTGGTCGTCGTGCACTACGCGACCAATGACGACGCCGCACGGGAAACCGTCGAGCTGATCGAGAAGGACGGGGGCGCCGCGTTCGCCGTGCGCGCCGAGCTCGGCGTCCCCGGCGACGTGCACGAGTTGTTCCTCGGTGTGGAGCAGGGCCTCAAGGAACGTACCGGCGAGACTCGGCTGGACATCGTCGTCAACAACGCGGGCGCGACAACACCGGGCATCACACCGGAGAACGTGACGCCCGAGGAGTTCGACCGGTTGTTCGCGGTCAACGCCAAGGCGCCGTTCTTCATCGTCCAGCGGGCGCTGCCACTGTTGCCCGAGGGCGGCCGCATCATCAACATCTCCTCGGGACTGACCAGGATCGCCGTCCCCGACCAGGTGGCGTACTCGATGACCAAGGGCGCCATCGACCAGATCACCCTGCACTTCGCCCGCTACCTCGCGCCCCGGGGCATCACGGTGAACAGCGTGGGACCGGGCATCACGAACAACGGCAGCGCGATTTTCGACAACCCTGAGGCGGTCGAGCAGATGGCCAAATTCTCGGCCTTCCGACGGGTCGGCGAAGCCGACGAGATCGCCGCCGTCGTCACGTTCCTGGCCGGACCGGACGCCCGCTGGATCACCGGGACCTTCATTGACGCCACCGGCGGCACCCTACTGGGCCAAGGAGCAGTCTGATGACCACCGTGAGCGAACGGATGCGGATCGGCGAGCTGGCCGAGCTCAAGGAGCAGGCTCGCAACGGCACCGACTCGAAGGCCACCGAGCGCCAGCACGCCAAGGGCAAGCTGACCGTGCGGGAACGGATCGACCTGCTGCTCGATCCCGACAGCTTCACCGAGGTCGAGCCGTTGCGCCGGCACCGCGCAAGCGGCTTCGGACTCGAGGCCAACCGGCCGCACACCGACGGTGTGGTGACCGGGTGGGGGACGGTCGAGGGCCGCACGGTATTCGTCTACGCCCACGACTTCCGGATCTTCGGTGGCGCGCTGGGCGAGGCACACGCCCAGAAGATCCACAAGATCATGGACATGGCGATCGCCGCAGGATGCCCCCTGGTGTCGCTCAACGACGGGGCGGGCGCCCGCATCCAGGAAGGCGTCTCCGCGCTGGCCGGCTACGGCGGCATCTTCCAGCGCAACACCCGGGCATCCGGGGTCATCCCACAGATCAGCGTCATGCTCGGCCCGTGCGCCGGCGGTGCCGCCTACTCCCCTGCGCTGACCGACTTCGTCTTCGTGGTGCGCGGGGTGTCGCAGATGTTCATCACCGGCCCGGACGTGGTGCGCGCGGTGACCGGCGAAACCGTCACGCTCGACAATCTCGGTGGCGCCGACGTGCACGCCGCCACGTCCGGCGTGGCGCACCTTGTCTACGACGATGAACAGACCTGCCTGAGCGAGGTCCGGCTGTTGCTGTCGATGTTGCCCGGCAACAACCGCGAACTGCCGCCGACGGAGCCTTCAGCCGATCCTGCCGAGCG
>KL571474.1:35119-36378 GCA_000715855.1 Actinoplanes liguriensis | reverse complement strand
AGATGTGTATAAGAGACAGAGGCTACGACGTCCGTGAGGTGATCGAGGAGATCGTCGACGACGGCGACTACTTCGAAGTGCACGCGCAGTGGGCAGCCAACCTGGTGTGCGCGCTGGCCAGGATCGACGGCCACGTCATCGGCGTCGTCGCCAACCAGCCGCTGGTGCTGGCCGGTGTGCTGGACATCCACGCCAGCGAGAAGGGCGCGCGGTTCGTCCAGTTCTGCGACGCCTTCAACATCCCGCTGCTCACCCTGGTCGACGTGCCGGGCTTTCTGCCCGGTACCGAGCAGGAGCACCAGGGCATCATCCGGCACGGCGCGAAGCTGCTCTACGCCTACTGCAACGCCACCGTCTCCCGAGTGTCGCTGATCTTGCGCAAGGCATACGGCGGCGCCTACATCGTGATGGACTCCCGCTCGATCGGCGCGGACCTGGCACTGGCCTGGCCCAGCAACGAGATCGCGGTTATGGGTGCCGATGCCGCCGCCGATGTCGTGTTCCGCAAGGAGATCAGCGCCGCAGCCGATCCGGCGACCACGCGGGCCCAGAAGATCAAGGAGTACCGGCAAGAGCTGGTCCATCCGTATTACGCCGCGGAACGTGGCCTCGTCGACGACGTCATCGATCCCCGCGCCACCAGAACCATGCTGGCCAGAGCCTTCGCCATGTTGCACCGCAAGGACGCCGACCTGCCGCGCCGCAAGCACGGCAACCCACCCCAGTGAGGAGCCATGGACATCCCTGTCATCGAACCAGTCCTGCTGCGCGTCGAGAAGGGCGCGCCCGACCCCGTCGAGCTGGGCGCCCTTGCCGCTGTTCTGTTCAGACGGTTGAGCGCCATCGGCCCGGACGTCCGTTCGGCTCCGGTGAGCGCGCTGTGGCGCCGCCCGGAACGCAGCACCGGCTTCGTCGGGCCACGGTCATGGCAGGACGGCCCGCGCTGAGAACGCGACGAACGGAGATACCGCGATCATGCATGTGGGATTCCTTTTCGACCTGCGCAATCCGGACCGCTGGCACCGCCCGTGGGCCGGGCACTACGCCCGCTCGCTGGAATTCTGCGAGGAGGCCGACCACCTCGGTGCCGATGGTGTGTGGTTCACCGAGCACCATCTCTTCGACGACGGGTATCTGCCCCAACCCCTGACCTTCGCTGCCGCCGCTGCGGCGCGCACCCGGCACGTGCGCATCGGTACCGCAGTCCTGCTGCCCAATCTCCGTCCGCCGGCCCAGGTGCTGTCTCTTATACACATCTC
>KL571474.1:34001-34913 GCA_000715855.1 Actinoplanes liguriensis | reverse complement strand
GAGATGTGTATAAGAGACAGATACGAGTTGTTCGGCGCGCCGTTCGACCACCGGATCAAACGCGTCGCCGACAACATCCAGGAAATTCGCCGGCTGTGGACCGAAGGCGGCGTCACCCCACTGCCGATCCAGAACCCGGTACCGCTGTGGGGCGGGTTCTACGGTCCCCGCGGCGCGCGGACCGCGGGCAGGCTGGGGATCGGCCTGCTGCACATCTCGCACGAAATGTACGGGCACTACCAGGCAGGACTGATCGAGGGCGGGCACGACCCGAGCACCGCTCGCGTCGCCGACCTCCTGCCGGTCCTGCTTGCCGACGATCCCGAAGAAGCATGGGCTCGAATCACGCCGCACCTCGCCTATCAGATGAACAGCTACCGCCAGGCCTCCGTGCAGGGAACCGGCCAACCGGCGCCCCCGATCATCGCACCGGAACACTTCCGGGGTCGCCGGACAGACGAGCCGTGGGGCGCACTTGAGATCCTCACCGCGCAGGACGCCGCCGTGCGCATCCACGAAAAGACCGCCGGACTGCCGGTCCAGCACCTCATCTTCTGGGCCAGCATCGCCGGCATGCCCGACGACCTCGTGACACGCAATATCGAACTGGTCAGCCAGCAACTGCCCGCTCTGCTGCAACGCCAGTCCGACCTGGTCGAGGTTCGCAGCCGTGAATGAGCAGCCGCCCGCGAGCGGGGCCTCGACGCGATCTCAGTGGACGTTGCTGCTCGTACTGTCCGGGAACATGGTTCTCGACGCCATCGAGGTGTCCGTCATGTTGCTCGCACTGCCCTCGATCCGTTCCACGCTCGGCCTTTCGCTATGGACGGCACAGTGGCTGATGAGCGGATTCGCGCTGGGTTTCGCAGCCACGCTGATGCTGGGGTCACGGCTGTCGGCCCGGTACGGCAG
>KL571474.1:30054-33744 GCA_000715855.1 Actinoplanes liguriensis | reverse complement strand
ATGTGTATAAGAGACAGCGTCGGTGGTGGGCGGCCTCACCGACAACATCGTCCTGCTCATCGCGTCCCGGATCGTCAAGGGTGCGTGCGCGGCGCTGACCGCGCCCGCCGGCCTCGCCGTGATCGGGACGTCCTTTCCAGAGGGTCACCAGCAACGCCGCGCGATATCGATCTACGCGCTCTTCGGTGCGGCGGGATTCACCGTCGGGCTGCTGCTCTCCGGCGCGCTGACCGGTGTTGACTGGCACTGGACGCTCCTGTTCCCGGCCCCGATCGCCATCGTGCTGCTGGCACTCGGCCTGCGGGTCATACCCGTCACCCCGCCATCGGCCAGCGCCGCGGCCAGCCGCACGACCGCACTCCTGCGTGACCGGGCCCTGCTGCGCTCGACACTCGGCGCCGCCGCACTCAACGGCGGCTACATCGGGTTGCTGCTGCTGTTCACGGTGCAGGCCGACGCACTTTTTCACTGGGGACCGTGGCAGTCTGCGCTCGCGCTGTTGCCGGCGAGCGTGCCGCTGGTGGTCGCGGTGCCCTTCTCCGGCCGACTGGTCCGATGTTTCGGCACCGCCCGGCTGATCGCCGGTGGCGCGCTCGCCGCGCTGGCCGGTCAGCTGATCTACCTGTTCGCGCCGCGCCCGACGTCCTACCTGGCCGGGCCGTTGCCGGCGCTGCTCCTGGTCGAGACCGCGTTCGTACTCTCCTTCGCCGCGCTCAACGTACAGGCGACGAGCTCGGTACGAACCGAACTGCGGCCCTCGGCCGTCCCCGTCTACCAGACCGGCGTCCAACTGGGTGCGGTCGCTTTGCTCCCACCGGTGGCCGCGCTGACCAGCATCGACTACCAGGCCGCGTTGCTGGCGATCACCTCGGCCGGCGTCCTCGGCCTCGCCGTCGCGACCGTGGGCAACCCCGCCCTGCGTACGCGTTCGAGCCGGATCGCCAGCCCGAACCGATAACAAGAAAGTAGGCGAACAACCGTGACAGACCGGCCTTTCCGCTTCGGTGCCGTGATCTTCACTCCGCGCGACCGGACCGAGTGGGTACGCAAGGTGCGCCTGGCCGAGCAACTCGGCTACGACGTGGTCACTGTCTCCGATCACCTCGGCATGCCCGCCCCGATACCGACCATGCTGCTGGCCGCGGAAGCGACCGAACGCATCCGGATCGGCACCCTGGTGTTCAACACCGCCTTCTACGAGCCGGCGGTCCTGGCCAGGGACATCACCACCCTCGACGCGTTCTCCGGCGGCCGGATCGAGGTCGGGCTCGGGGCCGGCTACGACAAGGCCCAGTTCGACGGCGCGGGCCTGCCGTGGATCGCCGCCAGGGAACGCGTCGACCACCTCGAGCGGACCCTGGTCGAGCTCAAGAAGGTCTTCGGCGGCCGCGATCGCGGCGAAGGCGCCCAGGCAGGCGGTCCGCCGATCCTGATAGCCGGGCGGGGCAACCGCATCCTGCGGTTGGCCGCGGAACACGCCGACATCATCGCCTTCACCGGCACGACCCAGGTCGGCCAGGACGGCGACGGGCTCCGACTCGGCGGCCTGGCCGAGGTTACCGGCCAGATCTTCCGCGTACGCGAAATGCTCGGCGACCGCATCAACGACGTCGAACTGAACATTCCCATCCACCGCGTGCTGCCGCCCGGAACCACCGACGGGGTTGCCGACGTGTGGGGCAACGAGCTGCATCTCGAACCCGACGAACTCGCGGCGCTGCCGTCGCTGCTGATCGGAACGCCCGAGGAGAACGCCGACCGGCTGCGGGAGCGACGCAAGGAATTCGGATTGACGTACTACAGCGTGCTCGAACCGGAGTTGGAAGCGTTCGCCGAGATCATCAAGGAGCTGCGATGACTGTCGAGTCGGTGCCCATGCCGAACAACCGTCGCGAGGACAAGTGCCCGTTCCAGCCGAGCGCCGACCTCGTACGGCTGCACCGGCAACAGCAGCTGCCCCGGGTACCGGCGGCCAACCCGCAACTCGGGGCGTTCGACGCGGTCCTGCTGACCAGGGCCGACGACATCCGCCAGGTCCTGGCCGACCAGAGCTGCGAAGCCGGGTTCGCCTTCGACCGCGACGGTCCGCGCACGGTGATGAACCAACCCGGCATCTTGCTGAACTACGACGGCCAAGAGCACCTGCGCTACCGTCGCATGCTGGTCGGAGCGTTCACCGTCCGGCGAGTCCGTTCGCTCACCGAGCCGATTCGGCGCATTGCCGAGAAGCACCTCGACGATCTGGCCGAGGCAGGACCAGGAGCCGATCTGGTCGAGACGTTCGCCAATCCCGTGCCGCTGATGGCGGTCTGCGAACTGCTCGGTGTCCCCTACGCCGACCGCGCCGGAATCGCACGGCGCAGCAGCATCGGTACCGATGTCGGCAACAGTCTTGCCGAGCAACTGGAGAATTTCGAGGCGATGGCCGCGTACATGGGCGACCTGGTCGCCTCGGCGCGCAGGAATCCGGGCGACAACATTCTCGGTGACCTCATCCGACGACACGGTGCCGAACTTTCCGACGACGAGTTGGTCGGCATGGGCAACAGCATCCTGGTCGCCGGACACGAAACCGTGTCGAGCATGATCGGCCTCGGCACACTCGCGCTCCTGCGCAACCCCGACCAACTGGCCATCGTTCGTGACGACGACACCGCCGCCGACTCGATGGTGGAGGAATTGCTGCGGGTACTCTCGGTGGCCCCACCGCTGGTGCGCCAGGCCAGCAAGGCGGTGACCGTGAACGGGCAGCGGATCGAGGCAGGGGAGAAGATCATCGCCTCGGTCCTCATGGCCAATCATGGCGCAGACCTGGTACCCGAGGATCCCGACCGTCTCGACGTGCGACGTGCGCGCGTCGCCCATCTCGCCTTCGGCTACGGTGCCCATCAGTGCATCGGCCAGCACTTGGCCCGGCTCGAGCTGCGCATCGCCCTGCCCATGCTGCTGCGCCGCTTTCCCACGCTGGATCTGCTCGGAGATCCCGACACGCTGTCCTATCGTGAGGATGCGCTGGTGTTCGGACTGACCACGCTTCCCGTCACCTGGTGACACCGGTGCGGCGGTGCGCCTCCGCACATCGAGCCCGCTCACCGGAGAGTGGTGGAAAAGGGCGGTGGAGTCGCGGCCCCGCGCGCGGTGGTGGGACGGCAGTGGCGCGACCGCACCGGCGCTGAGCTGCGGGCTCTTTTCGACCGGCCCGACGTGCGGCCGGTCGGGCCGGGCGTGCAGTCGGTCTCCCGCTGGTGGGCAGATGGCAGGGCCGACTTTGCCGTGCAGGTCTTCAAGCCGCAGCAGGTGCTCGTTCCAGCGCGGGGGCCACTGCCGGTCCGGCAGGGCGGAGTGCAGGCTGCGCATTTGCTGGTGAAGGTGGGCCAGCCGGGGGAGTGACCGGGGTGGACGTGAGCTTTGGGGCAAGCAAGGCAGAGCAGGAGTCGGCTCCGCATCCTCTGCCAGCGGCGGGCCAGGGGCTGGTGTTTTCGTCCGCGCAGTCTGCGGTGGCGGTCTGCTGGTGCCGCGGGTCGGCTTCCGCGTCGAGGTTGCCCTTGAACACGGCGTCACGAGCCTGGCCCAGCGCTTCGAGGGCACCGGCCTCGACGGTCTTCTGGGCGGTGTGTTGGACTCTTTTGTCGGGCAGGACGTAGACGCTCTCGTGGGTGCCCCGAGCCTGCTGCAGCGGACCGTCATGGA
>KL571474.1:26357-29833 GCA_000715855.1 Actinoplanes liguriensis | reverse complement strand
GTCATGGACCACCGTCGTGCGGCGGGCGCGCTGAAACGGTGACCCGCCGATCCCGTGACTCTGAGCCCATAACTTCGCGTCGCTGGTGGAGATCCCGAAGCTCAGCGGTCCGACCGGCCGCGGCCGGTCCAGATGGTGGTGGTCCTTGCCGACCATGCCGGTGCGGGCGGTCATCAGCAGGTCGACACCAGGTGCCAAGACGGCGGCAAGGTGACGGCCGTGTGCGGTCGCCTCCAACACCTCGGTGATCAACCGGCCTGGGGAACCGGCGCCGGAGTCAGTGACGTTCTCCGTGTCGATCCAGTGGCCACTGCCCCTACGGCGCTTCCCCACCTGGACGTGGTAGGTCACCGACCTGCTCTCACCGCCGATGGCGTGGTGGTCGGGGCCGGCATGCGGTCGAACACGGACAGGTTCCACCCGAACCTGTCGGTGAGCAGGACCGCCAGCGCGGTCAGCTCCCCACGGGTCAGAAACAGCCGTCCCCACGTGTGCTGCGCCGCCTGCCCGCCGAGAATCCTGCGGTTGCTTGCGGTGGCGCAGCCGTTGGACGCGATGGTGCGGGGTGTCGACGGCGCCTGAAAACTGACCCTTTCTGGACGGGTGAATCTTGACCCCTCCCGTCCCGTTATCTGAGAGGGTGATCTTGGTGGAGGAGTGGGCAGAGATCCGTCGGCTGCATCGGGCCGAGGGGATGTCGATCAAGGCGATCGCGCGGAAGTTGGGGTTGGCCCGGAACACGGTGCGCAACGCGGTGCGCTCGGAGCAGCCGCCGCGGTATGTGCGGGCGGAAACCGGTTCGATCGTGGATGCGGTCGAGCCACAGATCCGGGAGCTGCTCAAACAGTTCCCGGAGATGCCGGCGACGGTGATCGCGGAGCGGATCGGCTGGGACCGGTCGATGACGGTGCTCAAGGAACGGGTGCGGCTGTTGCGGCCGGTGTATGCCCCGGCCGATCCGGCGTCGCGGACCGCGTATGAGCCGGGCGAGGTCGCTCAGTGCGATTTGTGGTTCCCGCCGGCGCGGATCCCGCTGGGTCATGGTCAGGACGGGGCGCCGCCGGTGTTGGTGATGACCTCGGGCTATTCGCAGTGGCGGACTGCGGTGATGATCCCGACCCGGACCGCCGAGGACTTGGTGCTGGGCCAGTGGGCGGTGATCGGCCAGCTCGGTGGAGTACCGAAGTTGCTGGTCTGGGACAACGAGGGCGGGGTCGGCCGGCACCGCGGGGCGGACCCGAAGTTGACGCCGCAGTTCACGGTCCTGCGCGGGCTGCTGGGCACCCGGATCTACGTGTGTCGGCCACGCGATCCGGAGACCAAGGGCAAGGTCGAGCGGACCAACGGCTACTTCGAGACCTCGTTCCTGCCCGGGCGCCGGTTCACCAGCCCGGCCGACTTCAACGCCCAGCTCATCGAGTTCCTGACTCTGGCGAACGCCCGCAAGCGGCGCAGTCTGCAGGGCGCGTCGGCGGCTGATCGGATCGGCGCGGACCGGGCCGCGATGAGCACGCTGCCACCGATCGAGGAGGCGGTGATCGGCTGGCGCAACAGTCTGGTCCTGCCCCGCGACCATTACGTGAGGCTGGATTCCTGTGACTACTCGGTGCACCCGTCGGCGGTCGGGCAGCGGGTCGAGGTGTCCGCCGATCTGCTTACTGGGTTCGGTCTTGGGGATGCGGCGGGCGAGTTCCTCCGCCACCGCACCGACCTGCAGATCAGGTCGAGGCGGTGCGCACGAGCAACAGCGTGGCGTCGTCTTCCCTGGTGGCGGGGTTGGTGTCATCCATCAGGATGTCGACCAGACCGCTCAGCGGGGTGCCGTGGTGAGCGGCGAGTAGCTGGTGCAGGCGGGTGATGCCGTCGTCGATCGGGCGGGTCCTGGTTTCGATCAGCCCGTCGGTGTGCAGCACCAGCAGGGAGCCGGGCGGCAGGTACCGGGTGTGGGTGCGCCGGGTGATGTTGCGCAGGCCGCCGAGCAGCGGCCCGCCGTAGGCGAGCAGGCTGATCTGGCCGTCGGGCAGGACCAGCGTGGGTGGCAGGTGACCTGCGTTGGTCCAGGTCAGGGTGTGTCCGCCATCCGGATCGTGGGCCAGGTAGGCGATCATGGCGGTGGCGGTGGCGGTGATGCCCAAGACTTTGGTGGTGCGTTCGAGGCGGTGCAGTAGCGCGGACGGGTAGTCGTAGCGGTCGACGAGCAGGGTGCGCAGCATGGTGCGGTACTGGCTCATGGTCGCCGCCGCGGTGATGCCGTGCCCGGCGACGTCCCCGATCACTACGGCCAGCCGATGGTCGTCGATTCTGATCACGTCGAACCAGTCGCCGCCGACCAGGTCGTTCTGCTGGGCCGGCACGTAGTGGGCGGCCATGCCGACATGGGTCGCCGCGGGCAGAGGGGTGAGCAGCGCTTGTTGCATGGTGGTGGCGGCGGTGCGCTGCTCGTCG
Source organism: Actinoplanes liguriensis (assembly GCA_000715855.1). GTDB lineage: Bacteria > Actinomycetota > Actinomycetes > Mycobacteriales > Micromonosporaceae > Actinoplanes > Actinoplanes liguriensis. The sequence goes on along the minus strand of KL571474.1, from coordinate 27,388 downwards.
TAGTCGGCGGCCCGGCTCAGCGCCTGAGCGACGAACCCGGCCAGCGCGGTCAAGACGACCTGCTCGCCGTCGGTCAGCGTGTGCGGCCGTGCCCAGACGATGGTCAGCGCGCCGGCCGGCCCGTGCACGCCGGGCAGCGGCACGCTGGCCGCCGATTGCCAACCCATGGCGTGAAAAGTCTCCAGGGAATCCGGGGCCAGTTCGGCGACCACGGTCAGGTCGGGAAACGACATCAGGCGGCCGGTGCGTGCCGCCAGCCCGGACGGTGTTCGCTGGTCGGCGCCGTAGTGTGCCCACCGCCGGGCGAACCGGGTCGGCAGCTGCCGACCGGAGGCCAGCTGTACGAACCCGTCCGCGGCGAGCGTGGAGACGCCCACGTAGACCGGGTCGAGGTTGCCGATGACCAGGGTCCGGACCGTGCCGACGACCTCGTCGAACGTCGTGGAGGCCCCTAGTGCGGCGCTGGCGCGTAGGAGCAACTGGGTGCGTTCGGCCGCCGCACGGGCCTCTTGTTCGCGTTGCCTGGCGGCCTGGTGCTGCAGCTCGGCCTGGTCTGAGGCGATACGCATCCGCAACGCCTGGGAGCAGCCCGCGGCCAGCTCGGTCAGGCGCTGAAGTTCGTGGTCGCTCCACTGGCGGGGCTGGTGGTCGATGGCGCACAGCGAGCCGAGCACGTGCCCGTCGTCGTCGGTCAACGGCATGCCGGCGTACGCGACGACGCCGAGCTCGTCCACGGCGAGATTGTCGCGTACTCGGGCGTCGCCGCGGGCGTCGGTGACGATCAGCGGCTCGGCAGCGGCCACGACGTGCTGGCAGAAGGAATGACTCAGCGGGGTCTGCCGCTGCGCCGCCCAGGGCTGGCCCAGCCCTTGCTCCCCGGGGAAGAACTGCCGGTCGCTGCCGACCAGCGACACCAGCGCCACCGGCACGCCGACCGCCCGGCGGACCATGTCGGCGAACCAATCGAACAGCGGATCGGCCGCCGCGTCCAGGCCGGTGCGCCGCACCGCAGCCAGCCGACCCGGCTCATC
>KL571474.1:22288-26105 GCA_000715855.1 Actinoplanes liguriensis | reverse complement strand
TACGCGGTCAGCTCCGCGGCCCGCTGCAGCAGCCGGTACACCGTGGGCCGCGAGACGCCGAACATCCGCGCCAGTTCAGTAACTTGGTACCGCCCCGAAGCATGCAGTCGCGCCAGGTCGGCACGCTGCTCGGCCGACAGTTTCAGTTCACGTCCCGCTGTGCGGCCCTGCCGCCGGGCCGTCGCCATGCCCTCCCGGGTGTGCAAGCCCTTCAACTCGGTCTCGAACTGCACAAACAGCGCCAGATCGTTCAACAACGACCCCTCAGCCGGATCATGCAGATGGCCGGCCAGAGATAGGCAAGCGCGACGCTGCGCGATCTGCTCGATGATCGACCGAGCGTCAGACAACGACCTCGCCAACCGGGGCAGGCCAGGGGTGACCAAGGTGTCACCGGGCTGCAGCAGGCCCAACGCCTGCTCCAGCCCGGCACGGGGCCGCGCGCCGCGCAACGGCTCATCTAGAAAGATCCGTGAGGCCGGCACCCCCAGCCCTCGCAGGAGGCGAACCTGCTCCGCCCGGTCGCCGGGCTCAGCAGCACACCGGGCATAGCCCACGACCGACGACATGATCACGCCGAGCAGCGTAACGAAAAGGAACCCCGACGCAACACCTGCCTCACTACGCCCTGCGCGTGGCACGCTCACCTCCCGCCGAACCCACCTAGATCGACGTTCATGCACAACTACCCCATACGAATGACGCGTCAGCAGCCGTCCGGTAGCCGAACCCTCAACGGACACACCTCGGCCCGGACCGCCGACAACCCTGACCAGCAGACGGAAGGTCACACATAGGGTGTCCGCTGATTTGTCCGGTGAGCGGGGGCTATCCGGTACGCTCCGGCCGTGACCGCGACCCTGATCGGGTACGCCCGCTGCTCCACCGACAAAACAGGACCTTCAAGCCAACCGGCAGATCCTGCTCGCCTCGGCGTGCCTGACGATCAGATCTATCTCGACCGGGCCTACTCCGGCACCACCCGAGCCTGGTCCGGACTCGATCAGGCCCTCGCCGTCGTCCGCACCGGTGACACCCTGGTGGTGCCGAAACTCGACCGCCTCGCCCGGTCGGTACCCGACGCCCGCGACATCGGCGACTCCTTTGCCGCCCGCACCATCCGACTGCAACTCGGCACGATGATCTACGACCCCGACCGACCCGATGGGCAAGATGTTCTTCAACATCCTCGCCACCTTCGCCGAGTTCGAGGTCGACCTGCTGCGCCTGCGCACCCGTGAGGGGATGGCCATCGCCAAGGCCAAGGGCCGGCTCAAAGGCAGGGCACCGAAGCTGTCCGCCACCCGGCAGGCGGACCTGCTCAAGCTGCACGCCGCCGGTGAGCACACCATCGTCGAACTCGCGGAGCTATTCGAGGTGTCGCGGCAGACGGTGTACCGGGTCCTCGAACGCGCCGCAACCAACAAGCGCAGCACGGTCGCGTGACCCTGCCGGGTATCACGGCGCAGCGCGAAAGCGACACGATTATGCGGCTCCAGGTCGCCGGCGAGGTGGACATGAGCTGCGCGGGACGGCTCATAAGTGCGGCACGGAATGTCATCACGGCCGCGCAGGTCCAGGCGATCCTGATCGACATGGCCGACACCGGGTACCTCGATGCCGTCGGCATCACCGCACTGCTGATCGCACACCATGCCGCTGACGAACACGGGCTACGTCTTGCGGAACAGCGGGGTTGTGGTCCCGGACGCGCGCCAGGCAGCGACAACCCGGGCGTCGAGGTCGGACGCCATCATCTTGCGGCGGTGATACTCGTCCTCGCTGTAGGGAACGGTGACGCCAAGCCCTTCCAGGTAGGTGGCGTTCTCCTGCTTGGGGTAGAGGCCGGTGGAGACCATAGCGTCGAGGTCACGGCCGACGTCGAGGACGTGCGCCATGGTTTCGGGGCTGTCGTTCCAGCCAGGCGTGATCGGGCGCCAATACAGGATCACGCCGGTTCGTCGGCGGTGCTCGGCAGCGGTGCGGATGGAGGTGACCGTCATGTTGCTCTTGGAGATCGGTTCGATCCGGTCGTCGCTGATGCCCGAGTAGGTGAACAACAGCGTGACCCGCAGGTGCTGGAGGCTTTCCAGGAACGCCATGTCGTCTGCGGTGACCTTGAACCGGGTGACCACCGGCATGTGGGTAATGTATTCGAGTTCGTCGAGGGCTGCCAGCACCTGGAACAGGTGCGGTTTGACGCCGGGCGGGAAAGGGTCGGTGGCCTTGTTGAAAATCTGCGGCGGCGTGACGTGCGGGGCGAACATCGGGTGCGGTTGCCGATGATCTGCGCGCCGCCTGGTGGTCCTTGCACTCGGTGCGATGGACGGGCACGGTGAGAGGATGACGACAGCGCAGCGGTATCGGGCCTTCGCGGCCCGTGAGGCCCGGGGCCATTCCCCGCGCTATGAAGCCCTGGCCCTCGCGGTTGGAGCGGACAAGCGTGTCCTGGCGCTGCTGGATGAGTTGCCGGAGCAGAAGCGACAGCCGAACCTCCTGTTCGCCGCGGCGCAGTACCTCGGCGCGCCGGTCGGCGTGCCAGCCGACTTCCTCGATTGGGTGGCCCGGAGCTGGTCGCCTTTGTCGACCACGATGATGCAGCGGCGGACGCAGACGAACGAGCCCGCCCGGTGTGCCACCCTGCTTCCGGTCCTGACGCGACTGCCGCAACCTTTGGCGCTGTTGGAGGTCGGCGCTTCCGCCGGGCTCTGTCTTTACCCCGACGCGTTTCGGTATCGCTACGGCGATGATCCGCACTTCCTCGGTCCGGCGTCCAGCCCGGTGCGTCTGACCTGTGCAGTCAGCGGCCACGTGCCGATACCGACAGCCGTGCCGACGGTGACGTGGCGTGCCGGGCTCGACGTCAATCCGCTGCGGGTTGACGACGACGACGATGTGCGCTGGCTCGACGCGTTGATCTGGCCGGAGCAGCGACAGCGGCGGGAACGACTGCAAGCCGCGGTCCAGATCGCCCGTGCGGACCCGCCGCACCTGGTCAAGGGTAATCTGCTCACCGATCTGCCAGCGCTGGCCGCACAGGCGCCGGGCGATGCCACGCTCGTCGTCTTTCACAGCGCCGTGCTGAGTTACGTGTCTCCGGACACCCGCAGTGCGTTCATGGACGTCGTTCGTCGTCTGCGCGGGCACTGGATTTCCAACGAGGGTGTCGGCGTCCTGCCCGAGGTTGGTGCGGGTATCGCGACGGATTCCGCCGGACCGGCGCGGTTTCTGTTGGCGCTCGACGGCGAGGCGGTCGCGTTCACGGGGCCGCACGGCCAGGAGATCGAGTGGTTGGCGCTTTGCGGGAGCGCGGGCTGACACCGAAGCCGGTCCCGGAAGACCGTGCGGGTGCTCGGCAGACCGGAGCGACGGTTGATCAATGTGCGGACGGGGAGCGGCCGCCGTACAGACCGCTGGGACGGAATCGACTCGGGCGGTCCCCGTACTCTTCCAGCGCGTGTGCGAGCCACCCGGCCATCCGCGCGACGACGAAGATGGTCTCACCGGCGTCGGGGCTCATTCCGGTGTTCAGCGAGAGGGCGGCCAGGGCGAAGTCGATGTTGGGCTGTGCTCCTGAGTGCCGGGTCATGGTTTCGGTGATCTCTTTGATGATCTTTGCCTCCGGTCCGGTGGATAGCGTGGAGACGGCGTCGAGGAGGGCCGCCGCGCGGGGATCCCCTTCTGAGTAGAGCGAATGGCCGAAGCCCTGCACCCACCCGTCGGCACGGAGCCGGGCCGCAATGGTGTCGACCGGATCGCCGGATCTGCAGGCCGCGGTGAGCAGTTCGAGAGCGAGGGCTGTCTCTTATACACATCT
>KL571474.1:17611-22051 GCA_000715855.1 Actinoplanes liguriensis | reverse complement strand
GATGTGTATAAGAGACAGAAGCACGGCGTATGGATGTGCCCGGATCGAGGCGGCTACCCGTGCGGCGAAGGTGGACGCTGCGAGGTCGTGGTCGGCGAGCAGGATCAATGCTGCATTGAGGGCCGCGATGTGTTCCGCCGAGGCTTTGTGGTCGGTGAGCCGGCTCCAGAGCAGTGCCGCGAAGCTGGCGTCGGCCGGACTTCTACGCTCGGGCAATGCGGTGACCAGGGTGCCGATGATACGACGGGCGCTTGTCACCACGGCGCTCGGGGTGAGATCGTCGCGCAGGCGGTCGGTGGTCGCGGCGGCCGCGGCGGCCAGACGAAGGCGGTCGGTGAGCCGGGCGTCGGCGGGCAGCGGTGCGGTGACCGCCCTGGCGAGCCTCTGTAGTGCAGCATCGGGTGTGAACGGCACGTGTTGCAGTTTGCCGGTCCAGAGCAGGTTGGCAACCGACTCGTAGAGCTCCGTTTGGGCGAGCACGGTGACGTCGAAGCCGCGGTAGTAGAGGCTGTTGTCGGTGATCAGCGTGATCCCGGTGTGGACGGCAGGGCCCGCCTGGGGCGCGACCGGGCGGCGCTGAGCGGCGAACGCGGCGATGTCTTCCTCGGCGAAGAGGCTCTCCTTCCCGTTGCCGTTTCGACGGCTCGTCAGCAGCCCGCGGCTGACATAGGCGTAGACGGTTTCCTTCTTGACACCCAGACGCTGGGCCACCTCATAGGTCGACAGAAGCCGTTGCGCGCTCAAGTGGCTATCCTCTCATGTTGATTGATTCAATGTTGACAGCTTGATGGTGGCAACGGATAGTAATTCTATGCCGATAGATACAGTAGGGCTTGCCGGTGTCGTTGCCTTCGACACAGAAATCGCGGAACCCGACCGGGACGGCGGGGCGCTTCGCTATCGTGGCATCGATGTCGAAGAATTGGCTGGCCGCGCTACTTTCGCCGATGTCTGGGGGCTCCTCGTCGACGGTGATTTCACCCGTCCGCTGCCGCCCGCGGAACCGTTCGCGCTGCCGGTTCATTCTGGCGACATTCGGGTCGACATTCAAGCGGCGACCGCCATGATGGCCCCCTATTGGGGATTGCTCCCATTGATTGATATCGACGAGGCGCGGGCGCGTGACGACCTGGCGCGTACTTCGATCATGGTGCTGTCGTTCGTGGCGCAGGCCGCTCGTGGTGTCGGTCTACCCGCGGTCCCGCAGCGACGTGTGGACGACGGCCGGACGGTCACCGAGCGCTTCATGATCCGCTGGCAGGGTGACCCGGACCCGCGGCACGTCGCGGCGATCGACAGGTACTGGGTTTGCGCCGCTGAGCACGGCATGAACGCGTCGACGTTCACCGCGCGGGTCGTCGCCAGCACTGGCACCGATGTGGCCGCCGCGATCTCGGGTGCGGTCGCCTCGATGTCGGGTCCGCTGCACGGTGGCGCGCCGTCGCGTGCGCTCGGCATGGTCGAGGCCGTCGAGAAGAGCGGCGATCCGCGGGGGTACGTGCGCCAGGTGCTCGACAGCGGGCGGCGCCTGATGGGCTTCGGGCACCCCGTTTACCGGGCGGAGGATCCCAGGGCCCGCATCCTGCGGGCCACGGCGAAGGAGCTCGGCGCGCCCCGGTACGAGGTCGCACTCGCGTTGGAGGAGGCCGCCCTGGCTGAATTGCGCGAACGTAAGCCTGATCGGGTCCTGGAGACCAACGTCGAGTACTGGGCGGCGATCGTCCTGGACTTCGCGGGTGTTCCCGCGGACCTGTTCACGCCCTTGTTCACGTGTGCCCGAACTGCCGGCTGGAGCGCGCACATCATCGAGCAGAAGCGTCTCGGTAAGATCGTGCGGCCCTCCGCCGCGTATGTGGGGCCTGCCGAGCGCAAGCCCGCCGACGTGGCTGGCTGGGGCCGGCTGGGCGGGGAGCGCTAGAGGATTCGAGAAACGCGCGGGTGAGGCGGCCAAACGGCCGCCTCACCCGCGCGTTTTTGCGTGTACTTAAACAATAAACTCCTACCTCCGGGTGGGACTTTATTGTTTTATATTCGGACAGCAACATTTTTCGATCGACACTAGGCTATGCTCAGTACGTCGGCGAAACGGGGCGCGCATCGTATTCCCGCAGTGCCTGGCTGTTTTTCTGCGTTCACCGCCGATATTCCTAGAGTTCTGACGCGGCTGATTTCGACGAACGGCCCCGTCATGAAACCAGCAATGCGGAGGGTTGTAGTCGGTGCCGAAGACTCAGAACAGAAGACCATTCCAGCAAATCGACGACCGGCTGCAGTTGCCACAGTCGGACACGCCTGTCCTCCTCAGTCATGACATGGGTGGTCTGCGTGTGCCCGGCGCCCGGCACACCCTCGTCCTTGACGCACCCGACGGTGCCGCCCTGTACGCGGTACCGGAGGCGACCGCTGAGGAAGTCGGCACGGCAGTGGGCCTCGCCGCCGACACCTTCTCGAGCTGGAGACGCACCACCCAGCAGCAACGCTCCGCGATTCTGCACGGAGCGGCGACCCGCCTGCGTCTGGCCCGCACCGAGATCGCCTCCGTTCTTGTGCGCGAGACCGGAAAGGTTCTCAACCAGGCGGAGCGAGAGGTGGAGGTCGCCGCCAATGTCCTCGACCAGTACGCGAGCGCCGACGTGACAGGCCGGGGCCGCGTCATGACCCGCGCATCGCATCGGGTCTGGGGGTTCGAGGTGGCGGAGCCGATCGGCGTCGTCGCCTTGGTCAACGCGTGGAACGTGCCGCTGCAGCTCGCCGCGCACAAGCTGGGAGCGGCCCTCGCGGCCGGCTGCACCGCCGTGCTCAAGCCTTCGCCGCTGGCCGCGTTGTCGGCACATCACCTGGTCGACGCGTTGCGGGAGGCGGGCCTGCCGTCCGGCGTGGTCGGCGTGATCCACGGCGGCGCGGAGACCGCGCGGGCCCTTGCCACACATCCGAAGGTGCGACTGGTCTCCCTCACGGGCAGCGACAGGGCGGGCCGTGCGCTGATGGCGGCCGCGGCGACTGGGCCCACCAAGGTGTTACTGGAGCTTGGGGGCAAGAGCGCCAACGTGGTGTTCGACGACGCACCGATCAGCCGGGCAGTGCCGGGCCTGCTGGCGGGTTTTGTGCGTAACCAGGGCGCGGTGTGCACCGCCGCAACACGGCTTTACGTGCACCACAAGGTTCACGACCAGGTGGTGGAGGGGCTGACCCAGGCGATCGAACGCTTGCGCGTCGGCGACCCGTACCAGGTCGGCAACGAGGTCGGTGCCATCCGCAGCGAGCAGCTCGCGGTCCAGATGGACGTGGCGATCCAGGAGGCGGTGGAGGACGGCGCCAAGTTATACGCCGGTGGTGGCCCGATCGGCGTGCCGGGCCGCTCGGGGCACTATCGGCGGCCTGCCCTCGTCGCGTCCGTGAGTAGCGCCGGACCGCTGCTGCGCCAGGAGCTGTTCGCCCCGGTGGCGGTAATCGTGCCGTTCGACGACGAGGAAGAGGTGATCCGCTCCGTCAACGACAGCGACTTCGGCCTGGCCGCCGGGGTTTGGACCGGCGACTTCGAACGCGCCGAGCGTGTCTGGGACCAGCTCGACGTCGGTACGGTCTACATCAACTCCTACCACCGGATGGATGCGGTGCCGCTGACCTCCAGCGGCCGCAAGGCGTCCGGCTTCGGCAACGAGGGCGGGTGGCTGGGAGTGCAGGAGTTCACCGTCACCAAGAGCATCCATCTGCCGCGGTCGGCGTCATGACATCGATCCTGCGCGACGGATCGTTCCTGGCCGACCTGCGCCAGCACGCACACCGCGAGCCGCACACCGCGGCCCTGCGTACTGGTGACACGACCGTGACGTACTCCGCTCTGCTGCACGCCGCCGAACTCGCCGCCGCACGATTGCAGGCGGACGGGATAACCACCGGTGAGCGAGTGGCGATCAATGCCGACCGCACGCCACGGACGGTGGCGTTCATCCTCGGCGTCTGGCTGGCCGGTGCCGCATACGTGCCGCTGGACCCCGCCTACCCGGCTGACCGGCGTCGATACGTCCTCGCCGACGCCGACGCGGTGGCGCAACTGGGCGATCGGGCCGACGACGATACGGTCCGCCAGATCGAGGTGTCGGGCTTGGACGCGGCTCTTGCGAGTGCCCCGGACGCAGTTTCGGCACCTGCGCCGGACACCGGCGGCGACAGGCTCGCCTACCTGCTCTACACCTCCGGTACGACCGGCCGGCCCAAGGGCGTACGGATCCTGCACAGCGGTGTGACCAATCTGGCTGCCGTCATGCGTGATGAGCTTGGCCTAGGACCCGGCCAGCGAGTTCTGCAGTTCGCGTCGTGGAGTTTCGACGCCTCTGTCGCGGAGCTGGTCATGGCGCTGGGCTCCGGTGCTGAGCTGGTGCTGGCCCCGCCGGCTGAGATCGCGCCGGGTGCGCCCCTGCAGCGGCTGCTGGTGGACGG
>KL571474.1:15089-17427 GCA_000715855.1 Actinoplanes liguriensis | reverse complement strand
CAGCGGCTGCTGGTGGACGGCCGTATCGACGTTGTCACGCTGCCGCCGTCGACGCTCAGCACCCTCAATCCGGACCAGCTGCCGAGCGGCTTGCGGATTCTCTCCGCCGGTGAGGCGCTGCCCGAGGCTCTTGCGGAACGCTGGGCCGCCAGCCACGAACTCCGTAATGCCTACGGCCCGACCGAGAGCACGGTCTGCACGACGATCGGGCGGTACTCGCCGGGCAGTGGCCGGCCGCATATCGGCACTGCGGTGCCAGGGCAATGTGTCCACATCCGCGACGACGAGGGGACCGAGGTTCCCGCGGGCACCGAAGGCATGTTGTGGATCGGCGGAGCCGGCCTGGCCGAGGGCTACCACAAGCTTCCCGAACTCACCGCTCGGCAGTTCGTCGCGGCACCGCCCTGCGCGCACGGCCGGACCAGGTTCTACCGTTCCGGCGACTTGGCACGGCAACGACCGGACGGTGCGCTCGACCTGGTCGGCCGCGCCGACGACCAGCACAAGATCCGTGGGTTCAGGATCGAACTCGGCGAGATCGAGAGTGTGCTGCTGGAGTCGGCCGGCGTCCGCCAGGCGACCGTTGTGGTACGCGAGGACCGGCCAGGCGACAAGCGCATCATCGCTTACGTCGTGCTTGCCGCGGAGGATGCCTCCGACGTGCAGGAACTGCTTGCGCGCAGGCTACCGGAGTACATGCGGCCGAGCCGGACGATCACGCTGGACGCCCTGCCGACAACGGTCAACGGCAAGATCGACCGGGAGCGGTTGCCCCTGCCGGACCTGACAACAGAGCCGGTGCTCGCGCGGCTGTCACCGACCGAGGCAACGATCGCGGAGATCTGGACGGCCGTCCTCGGCATCGGCGGCATCGGCCCGCAGGACGATTTCTTTGACCTGGGCGGGGACTCGTTGCTGATCGCCAAGGCCAACACGGCCGTCCACGAGCGCCTAGGCGTCCAACTGTCCGCCCAGGACATCTACAGCACCCCGGTACTGACCGACCTGGCAAACCTTGTCGAGCGGTCCGCAACGGCAGACAGCGCAAGACGCAGCCGTCGCCCGCTGCGCCGGTTGCTCGGGAGGAAGCGATGAGTACGGGGACCGCCAAAGCCTTGTGGCGACGGCTCAGGCCGCCCGTCCACGCTGAGAGAGAGCCGGCACGAGTTGACTTGACCGGACGCGTCGTTGTGGTAACCGGAGCAAGCCGGGGGATCGGCCGTGAGATCGCGGTGCGGCTCGGAGCGTGCGGCGCGACCGTCGTGGTGACTGCACGCACCGAACACCGCACCGACGAGCGCCTGCCGGGAACGATCCACGACACGGCACGCCTCGTGGAGCAGGCGGGTGGCCAGGCCGTCGCGGTCCGGGCGGACCTGTCCCGCTCTCCGGACCGGCGACGGCTGATCGCCGACATCGAACACGAGTTGGGACGTATCGACTACCTGGTCAACAACGCCGCCTCCACCCTCTACCTGCCGGTGGAGGAACTACCGGAGCGAGGGTTGGCCAGCATGTGGGCGGTGCAGGTGGAGGCGCCGTTCGAACTGTGCCGGCTGGTGCTGCCCGGGATGCGGAAACGGGGGGCGGGGTCGATCCTCAACATCAGCTCGAAGGCTGCCCGGCACCCCGCAGGTCCTCCCTATCGGCCGACGACCCGGCCGGTGACTGGCTACGGGATGTGCAAGGCCGCGCTGGAACGGCTGACCACCGGCCTCGCCCATGAACTGCACGGCTCGGGGATCAGCGTCAACGCGCTGGCACCGAAGCGATTGGTGGTCACTCCCGGCGCGAGCTTCCATCACCTCGACGACGCCCGCTCGCTGCGCCGGGCGGAGCCGCCCGGCCTCATCGCCGAGGCAGCACTGCGGCTGCTCACCGGTGACCCGCACACGTGCACCGGCAGGATAGTGCTGAGCCAGGATCTGCTCGCCGAACAGCACGCCTTGCACAGCAGCACGCCGAGCACGGGAGCAGGCGCCGCATCGATCGCGGACGTACCGGCGACGGGAGCAGCCGATGCGCGCCGATGACGCGGCATTGCTGAGTGCGCCTTTCCGGGCGATCACGCAGCCGGCCGTCGCTGATCTGATCGAGCATTGGGTACGGGCTACCCCTGACGTGGCAGCGTTCGCGCAGGCAGACGGCGAGGTCACCTATCGGCAGCTGGGCGAGTCGATCCGGCGGCATGTGGCGGACCTGGGCGAGGCCGGAGTGCGTCCCGGTGACGTGGTCGCGCTCGCCGGGGCCCGCGGCGCGCCGCTGACCGCGCTGATGCTGGCCTGCCTGCGGATCGGAGCCGTCTTCGTGCTCCTCGACGGGCGGCTCACCGCACAAC
>KL571474.1:10403-14873 GCA_000715855.1 Actinoplanes liguriensis | reverse complement strand
GTGTATAAGAGACAGACGGTGAGGTGCGACGTCTCCCCGGTCCCCGCACCTCCTTGCCCACCGGCCCGGCGGGTACACCCGCGTACCTCTTCACGACCTCCGGCAGCACCGGTGAGCCGAAGATCGTCCTCGGCACCCAGGAAGGCCTCTCCCACTTCGTGGCCTGGCAGCGCGACACGTTCGGCATCGGGGTCGGGGACCGCAGCGGCCATCTCACCGGCGCCGGCTTCGACGTCGTCCTGCGTGATTTGCTGACGCCGCTGGCCTCGGGCGCCACGGTCTGCGTGCCGCCCGAGGAAGTCATGGCGCCGAGTCGGGTGATCGCCTGGCTGCAGACCGCGCGCGTCACCATGACACACGTCGTCCCCAGCCTCGCCGACCTGTGGCTGACGGTGTCGCGTACACCGCTGCCGCACCTGCGCCTCACCTTCTTCGCCGGCGAACCGCTGAAGGAACAGTTGGTCACGCGATGGCGGGAGGTGGCTGTCGCGGGACGCGTCGTCAACCTTTACGGGCCGACGGAGACGACCCTGGCGAAGGTGTGGGACGAGGTGACCGACCCGGTCGCGGGCGTACAACCGGTAGGCCTGCCGCTGCCCGGGGCCCAGATCTACGCGTTCCGCAACGACGCGCCGTGCCCGCCCGGTGAGACCGGCGAGATGGTCATTCGCACGCCCTACCGGACACTGGGCTACCTGCGCGACGGCGCACCACGGACGACCGGGTTCACCCGCAACCCGTACCGGCCAGATGATCCCGGTGATCTGCTGTACCACACCGGAGACCGTGGCAGGCTGCGCCCGGACGGCCGATGGGAGTTACTCGGCCGCATCGACGACCAAATCAAAATCAATGGCGTACGGGTGTCGTGCGCGGACATCGAGGCGCTGCTGGGCTTGCATCCCTCGGTGCGTCGCGCGGTCGTGGTCCCCAGCCGTGACGGCGACACGGTCCGACTGGCGGCGATGGTGACACCCTCCGCCGGAGCGACCTCCTGGCAGTTGCGCGATCACCTGCGCGATCACCTGCCCGACGCGGCTCTGCCCGCTTTCATCGAACGTACGGACACGATCCCGCTGCTGCCCAACGGCAAAGTCGACCGCACGGAAGTGGTAGCCCGGTCGCGGCGACGCACGACCGGGTCCACCGAATCGGGCACCACAGTGGAACGCACCGTCGCCCAACTGTGGCAGGAACTGCTCAACCTGTCGGGCATCGGCCCGCACGATGACTTCTTCGCGCTCGGTGGCCACTCGCTGCTCGCCGCCGAGATGCTCTTGCGGCTGCGTGAGCGGACCGGCGCGGCGCCCAGCCTGGCCGACGTCTACGAGGCGCGGACCGTGCAACGGCTCGCCCACGTGCTCGAAACGGCGGCCGCGCCGTCGCGGATCGTACCTGTGCCCCGGCGGTTCGTCGCCGCCCGCACTGGGGAGTGCCGGTGAACCTGACCCGATCCAGGCCGGCGCGGACGGCACCGCCCTCGGAATCTGTCTGGTTGCTGCTGGGCGCCCGGTTCATCAGCGATATCGGCAGCCGGATGTCCCCGATCGGGCTCGCTTTCGGAGTCCTGGCCGCCACCGGCTCGATCAACGGGTTCGGTCTGCTGTTGGTCGGCCGGGGCATCGCGATCCTGGTGACGGTGCTGTTCGGCGGCGTGCTGTCCGACCGGTTCCCGCGACTGCGGATCATGTGGATGACGGATCTGTGCCGGTCGGCGATCCAGGGGTGCACCGCGCTCGTCCTACTGGCCGGTGTGGCCGACCTGCGGCTGCTGATGTGCCTGCAGATCCTGTTCGGCATCGGTGAGGCGCTTTACGGGCCCGCGTCCACCGGAGTCGTGCCGCAGCTCACGCCGGCGGACCGGCTGCGTCGGATGAACTCGCTGTTCTCACTCTCCCGGAGTACCAGCAGGGTGGGCGGACCGGTCGTGGCCGGGCTGATCGTAGCCACCGCCGGTCCCGCAGTAGCGGTGGGTGTCGACTCGCTGTCGTTCCTGCTCAGCGGGGTGTGCACGATCGTCCTCGCGGCCTGGGCGGGGGTCCTTCCCGGGGCAGGCAAACCCCGCGAGGCGATGGTGACACAACTCGTCCTCGGCTGGCATTCCTTCCGCGCATTGCCGTGGCTCCCGCCGGTCGTCATCCTCTCCGGCCTTTACCACGCCGTCGGCTACACCGCCTTCTTCGTCCTCGGGCCCCTCGTCGCGGCCCGCGACTTCAGTGGTGCGGCCTCCTGGTCCCTCGTGCTGTCCGCGTCGGGCGCGGGCGCGGTCCTGGGCGGAGTCCTGGCCTTGCGCAACGTCTTCCGTCGCCCGTTGCGCGCCGGCGTGCGGGGCCTGCTGCTGTGCGTTCCGCAGTTGGTGTGCCTCGCCCTGCCCGCTCCGCTCGTCGTCACGGAGACAGGTTTCGTACACCTCGGCGATGCAGCGTGAGGTGCCGGGCGACACGCTTTCCCGCGTCGCCGCCTTCGACTTCATCGGCATGACCGCCCTGATGCCGCTCGGCTATGCGGTGATGGGCCCACTGGCCGGCCGGTTCGGCACCGCGACGGTCTTGTTCGTCGCGGCCGGGTTCGTCACGACCCTGGTGGCGGTCACCACAGCCAGCAGTGATCTGCGCCGGGCGGAGCCCTGACCCGCCCGGCCGGCAACCACCATTCGTTCATTGGAGGTCACATGGAACGGCATCCGCTGCAAGGCCGCGTCATCACGACGATTGATCGAGTCGACCCGGAGACAGTCGCGGCATTCCAGCAGTTCTACACAGGGATCGTCCTCGACACGCTCGGCAAGCACGGCGCGATGCACGTCGATATTGCCCCGCTGTCGCCCGGCATGAAGCTCTGCGGACCGGCGGTCACCGCGCTCGGTCCCGACCTCACGGTGCGCCGGATGGCGCTGGATCTCGCCGAACCAGGCGACGTGCTGGTCGTCGCGGCCGGCGACGTGCGCGACTATGCCTGCTTCGGTGACGGTACCGCGTCGCGCATGCTGCGCAAGTCGCTCGCCGGCGCGGTCATCGACGGGGCGACCCGCGACGCTGCCGGACTGCGGGCACTCGGCTTCCCCACGTTCAGCCGTGGCGTCACAGCCCGCAACTATCACTATCCGGCGTACGGGGATCACGGCGCCGTCAACGTCCCGGTGGTCTGCGGCGGAACCGTCGTCGAGCCGGGCGATCTCATTCTCGGCGACGACGACGGGATCGTGGTGGTGCCCCGTGCCGTGGCGCCACGGATTCGCGACGTCGTGGCGGCGAAGCTCGCGGACGAGCGCAGTTTGCGGAGCGGCTGGACAGCGGGTGTTCGAATGACCACGGCGTACGAGTCGAGCACACTCGCGGGGCGGGTGGCGGTGGTGACCGGCGCCGGCGGCGGTGGCAGCGGCGAGGCCATCGCCCGCACCCTCGCGGGCCAGGGCGCGACCGTAGTCATGAACGGCCTCCCACGGCACGAAAAGACACTGTCCCGGGTGGCGTCGCAGAATCCGAACCTGTCCTACGAACTGGCCGACGTCGGCGTCGAGAACCAGGCCTCCGCCCTGGTGGCCAAAGTCGCGGCGCGGCACGGGCGGGCCGACATCCTGGTGCACAACGCGGCCGGCTCGCGACCCTACCAGGCCGTCGACGAGCTGGACACCACATCATGGCGCGATGACCTCGCCACCATCCTCGACGGTGGCTTCTTCTTGACCAGGGCGGCCGCCCCGTACATGCGTGCCGCGGGATTTGGCCGGATCGTATTCGTCTCCTCCAGTGCCGCCTTCCGCGGCGCCCGAGGACGCAGCGCCGCCTACGCCGCCGCGAAGGCCGGACTGCACGGCCTCGTCGTGCAGTTGGCGCTGGAACTCGGCCCATTCGGCATCACGGCGAACGCGGTGGCGCCCAGTCAGCTCGACACCCCCAGGGTTCGTCGCGGAGGCCGCCGTGACGACACCTCGATGCGCCAGTACGCCAGATCGATCCCGGCGGGGCGACCCGGCAACGCCGCCGACGTGGCCGGTGTCGTCGCGTTCCTGGCATCGACTCAAGCCAGGTACCTCACCGGGCAGGTCATCCGCCTCGATGGTGGATCGGCCCTCGCCTCCCCGGCAACCAATCCAGTGAACGGAGTGCGTCCCTCATGACTCTCCCCGCCACCACCCGGCCGTTCGGCCGGGTGCAGCTTCCCGCCAGCGCTCTTGGACTGGGCACCTACCATCTGACCTCCGATCGCCGGGTCGCGCACGGCGAAGCAGTCGCGATGATCCGGCGGGCCCGGGAGCTCGGCATCACGGTGCTGGACACCGCACCCATGTACGGCCTGGGTGAGGCGGAGCAGATCGTCGGCGAGGCGCTCGCCGGAACCGATCCAGCAGACATCGTCCTCATCGACAAAGTCGGCCGCTTCGAGAAGAGTATCGTCGCGCGGCTCGGCGACGCGGCTTACCACGATCCAGCCGCCATCCGGGCACAGTTCGAGCACTCGCTGCGGCTG
>KL571474.1:8828-10178 GCA_000715855.1 Actinoplanes liguriensis | reverse complement strand
CTGCCGGTGTTGCTGCTGCACGAGAGCGACTGGACCGAGTGGTGGGACGACATCGAAGCACCCGCCGGTCCGGTCCTTGAGGTGCTACGCGGGCTCAAAGAGGACGGCAGGGTCGCGGCGATAGGCCTCTCGGTGCGCAAGCCGGAAATCGCCGCGCGGCTGGCCAGCTCCGGGATATTCGACGCGATGCTGTTCGTCCACTACTACAACCTTGTCTGGCAAGAGGCCGGTGACATCGTTCTGCCCGCCGCCGCCGGACAGAACCTCGGCGTCGCGATCGGCGCACCGTATCGGCAGGGCCTGCTCACCACCACCGACCCTGACCTCATCGGCCGGCTCCGCGCGCAGCGGCGCGACTCGGTCCCGCCCGGCATCATCGAGCGCATCGCCCGCGCTCAGCAGATCGCCCGGGACGCGGACATGTCACTGCTGGAACTGGGCCTACGGTGGCTGCGCAGCGACCAGCGGGTGCACACCGTTGTCGTCGGCCCCCGATCCCAGCAGGAGCTCGAGCAGAACGTTGCCTGGGCAGAACAGGGCGCCCTGGAGGAGTCGCTGCTGAAGGAGCTGGCGACACTGCGCGACATCGAGCCGGGCCGGTGGGAGGAGTGAGCCTCGCCTATCGGGTGGCCGTCATCGGTCGTACCGGCGCGGGCAACTACGGCCACCAGCTCGACCTCGCGTTTACCGAGGACAAGCGGGCGACGACCGTGGCGGTCGCCGACCCGGACGACGAGGGCCGCGCTGCCGCCCTGCACCGTACCGGCGCCTCGGCAGGGTATCGCGATTACCGAGAGATGCTACGCACCGAGCGCCCCGACATCGTCGTTGTGGCGCCGCGGAACATGGACTGCCACGAGGAGATGGTGCTCGCGGCGATCGATGCCGGTGCCCATGTCTACTGCGAGAAGCCGATTTCCCCGACGCTCGCCGAGGCAGATCGGATGGTCGCGGCCGCCCGGCGGCGTGGGGTCCGCTTCGGCATCGCGCTGCCCGCCGCCCACGAGTCACGCTTCGCCCTGGTACGACGCCTCGTCGGCGACGGCACCATCGGCGACCTGCTGCAACTGCGCGGGATCTGCAAATGGGATCACCGCGGCGGCGGGCAGGACTTCCTCATCCTCGGAGTGCATTTCGCTGACCTGATGCGGCGCCTCGCCGGTGACCCGGTGACCTGTCACGCGAAGGTGAGCGTGCCAGGCCGGCCTATCACCCACGCGGACGCGGCGCCCGGCCCGGAACGCAGCGGCCTGGTAGCAGGGGAGCGGATCTGGGCAGCGTACGAGTTCCAGGGCAACCTGGTCGGCACGATCGAGTCCTGGCGATGCGGGATCGAGGACCGTGACCGGC
>KL571474.1:5805-8565 GCA_000715855.1 Actinoplanes liguriensis | reverse complement strand
GATGTGTATAAGAGACAGGGCTCGAACTGCATGGGACGAAGGGCATCCTGCTGCTGCGCGCGCCCTATGCCGATCACTCGCTCTGGTACTGCGATGATCCCGCCTTCATCCCGGGCCTGTCGACGTGGCAGCGGCTGGCGACCGAACCCGTTGCCACGTACGGCGACTACCACCGCAAGGCCGCCGTGGACTTCCTCGACGCGCTCGACGAGGACCGCGACCCTCTCTGCTCCGGCGCCGACGGGCTGGCCGCGCTCGAGATGATCCACGCTGCGTACGCGTCGCAGCTCGCCGGGATCACAGTGCCGCTGCCGCTGGCCGGTCGTGCGCACCCGCTTGCCGGGATGGGCAGCTGAATGACGACGTCGCGCCACCCGTGCGGGTGGCGTGGGCAAGCCGACGAAATGGAGAGCGACATGAGCACGACACCCCCGTCCATCGACGCGCTTGGGCAGGCGGATTCAGCTGAGGAGTTCGCCGAATCGGTCCGCACGCACGGCTTCGCGCTGCTGCGCCAGGCGATCGACGGCGACACGGTCGAGCGCGTCCGGCAGATCTGTGATCAGCACCTGCACACCCACGACCAGGACGCTGAGAACGAGATCGAGGCGTCCAAATTGCTCGCCGAGCCCACGCTCGCCGGTGTGATTTTCAACAGCACCGTCACTGCCGCGCTGACCCACGCGCTCGGCGGGACCCTCACCTATTACCCCAACTACGTCGTGCGGCTCAACCGCTTCACGACGTGGCACGTCGACAACGGATTCCTGCCGCAGTACCACGGCGAACCAGACCATCTCTACGACCCGGACTTCCGCCACCTGCAGGCCGTCGTGTATTTGCAGGACAACGAGCCTGGCGCCGGCGGCGGGCTGGACGTCGTCGCCGGGTCGCACAACTGGGCGCGCGACGGCGTGGTGCCCGAAATCGGGTCGGCGGCCACCGGCCCCGATCACTCACCACTCTTCGACCGTTACGGGACGGGAAGTGCGGTCGACAGCCGCGCCGGGGATTTGCTGGTCTTCGACGGCCGGTTGTTGCATCGCGGGTCGCCTTCGGACGGTTCGGCGACCCTGCGCAAGTACGGGATCTTCTTCAGCGCCTCACGCAGTGACCCGCTGCAGGTGAGCCGGTACGCGGCATACCTCGGCGGCAGGGGCGCCTACATGCGGTCCCAGAACGCGGACCCGGAACGGTACGAGTACATGCTTCGCCGCTACGACGACGTCCTCGGCGTCACCTATCCCTCCAGCTACCGACCCGAGACAGTCCGGTTCATCGATGAGAACCGCATCGGTATCGCCGACCTGCGGCAGTGACCCGGCCACCACCTGTCCATACCTAGAGGAGACGAGTATGTCTGACCGAAGCACCGAGACGTCGCGGAGTTTCGCCCGGGACGGGTACGTCGTCCTACCGGGTGTGCTGACCGAGGCCGAGGTGGACACGCTGCGCGGCATCTGCGGCGCCAGGCTCACCGCGAAGGGTACCGAGGAGATGCTTCCGGCGGAGTTCCTGTCCGTACCGGAGCTGGCCGGTCTGCCGTTCCGCGACGATGTGATCGGGGTGCTGAAGGATTTGCTGGGCGACGACGTCGCGGTCTATCCGAACGTGACGGTCCGCAAGGACCTCTATGTCGGCTGGCACATCGACGAGGCGTTCATCGGTGCGGGACGCGAGTACGTGTGGTCACCTGCGTTCCGACACGTGCAAGGTGCCTTCTACCTACAGGAAAACACCGACGAGTCGGGCGGCGGCCTGGACGTGGTGCCAGGCTCTCATCTGACGTCTCTCGACGGCTACGGCAGGGTCCAGCCCGACCTCGAGTCGGCTACCGCTATCACCCGGTCGACGCACGGCACGGTGACGATCCGTAGCCGGCCCGGCGATCTGGTCCTGTGGCACGCGCGGCTGATCCACGCCAGCACCGGGGCCGGTCGGCCTGTCAGCGGGCCGGCGAAGTTCGGAGTGTTCTTCAGCGCGACCGCGAGCGACCCCTACGCCCAGAACAGGTACCTGACGCATCTGCTGTCCAAGCGTGTTCTGGTCGTCGACGGGGAGCCGGTCGAGCAACCCCGGCACGCGGCGGTACTGGACATCCGCTGGCCGGCGTCGTACCCGGACTGGCTGCGAGACCAGATAGCCAAGGCCGGGGTCACCGCGGCCACCTTTTGATCCGGCTGCCGAGCACCAGTTTCCGGGAGGTCACTTGCGTATCCTGATCAGCGGCGCGCAGCACCTGTCCGCCTATGCGGCCGTGCAGGCCCTGCGTGCGCACGCCGAATTCATCGCCGTCGCGTACATCTCCGCCGAGCCCTCCGACGTCGCGGTGTCACGCTTCGTCGACGCCGCCTTTCATCTGCCACTGCCACGGCTCGTTCCCAAGTCGGCAACCTATGCAGAGGGCAGCAACACCGAGGCTGAGCAGCGCTGGCTCACCGAGCTCCTGCGGACCTGCTCTGCCCACCGCATCGGCGTTTTCCTGCCCACTTCCGACAACGAGGTACTCGTCTGCGCCCGTAACCACACGACGCTACGAGAAGCAGGCGTGCACGCGGTGGCGCCTCCGATCGAGGCGCTGCGTCAGGGCACCGACAAGGCAAACGTGGTAGCGCTCGCCCAGCGAACCGGGATGCCGGTGCCCCGGTCGCTTTTTCCGGAGACGATCGGCGAGCTGACAGAGGCGGCCGCAGAGCTCGGTTACCCCTTGGTCGTCAAGGCGCGATCCGGTTACGGCGGGCTCGGCGTACGGCTGGCACG
>KL571474.1:1389-5577 GCA_000715855.1 Actinoplanes liguriensis | reverse complement strand
AACCCGCCGAGCTTCGGGAGGCGGCGCACTGGCTGCGCAACTGGCGCGGTCTGCCGTTCTTGCAGGAGTACGTGCGGGGTAACCGTGAACCGTCCGTCAACACCGTGCTCACCCCAGACGGCGAAGCCCGCCTCACCTTTACCGTCCGGAAGCTGCGGTATGCCAACACGTCGTACTCCACGTGTGTGCGGACCGCCGAACCGGTCGCCGAGACACCGTCGGTGCTGCGGATGCTGCGGGGTGCGGGCTTCAGCGGGTTCGTCGCGGTGCAGACCAAGCTCGACAACCGAACCGGGCAACACAAGCTCATAGAAATCAATCCTCGATTCGGAGCCAACTTCCGAATCCTGTCCCGGATGGCGATCCGCGCCGGGGTCAACCTGGCCTTGCTGACGATCCGGGCCAGTCAGGGATACGACGACGGCGGCGTGCGGCCGGCCAGGTTACCGATCGGGCTGCACGGCGTCTCACCGGTGGAGGACCTGAGCACCTATCGCGTCTTCAACCGCTTGCGTTCGGCCGCAGCGGAGCCGGACAACCCGCCGCCGAGCCGTTCCCGCTTTCTGCACAGCATGGCGCGTACCTACCTGCGGCCCACGACCAGCTTCGACGCGGTCTGGCACGGTCTGCTGCGGGATCCGAGCAGCGCCGTCGCGTCCTACCGGCGCACCCTGACCGAGATCCAGCGGGACAGGGTCGAGTTCATTCCGTGGGGTGAGCTTTGCTGACCAACGGCCGGTACTCCGTACACCCGGTCTCCCACCAGCAGCGACGCCGGCTGCTTCGCGACGACGCGATGCCTCCGGACGGTCGGTTCATCCTCAATTCCTGGCATGTCCTGCACGTAGGCCCGGGCGTCAATCTCGAGATCCTGCTGGAGGCGCTGCAAAGGCTGGTGGATCGGCACGAGCCTCTGCGGACCACGTTCGACCGAGGAGAGCCACCGCGGCAGCTGATCTGGGAGCACGCCGCTCTGACCGTCGATGTCGTCCACCTCGATGGCGAGGACAGCGTGGAAGACTGGGTCAGCCGCGCCGTCGGTGTGCCACAGGACCGTCGCACCGGCCCGCTGTTCGAAGCGCGCGTGCTGCACCACCGCGGCACGACCTATCTGATTCTGCTCGCCGACCACCTGATCTCCGACGGGTGGTCGGCCGAGGTGATGCTGCGGGAGCTGGGGGTGGCGTACCACGCCATCGCCAGCCGCGAGCCGGTGCTGTTCGAGGCACTACCCGTGCAATTCGCCGACTATGCGGCGTGGCAGCACACCACGTTGACAGAGGCGGTTACGGCCGGGCACCTCGCCTACTGGCGTACCGAGTTGGCGGGATCAGGCCCTTACTCACAGGTGGAGTTGCCGTTCCTGCATGCGCCGGCCGCCACCGGCTGGACGGGAGGTGTCGTCTCCGTGCCGCTGACCGCAGAGCAATCGCACGCGATACGGCGGACCGCCCGCCTGACCAACGTGTCGCCGTACACGTTGAGCCTCGCGGCGCTGAGCATCGTGTGCGGCGGCTACCTCGCCGAGCGCAACTCGTTCGACCTGATCGTCCACGGCAGCCTCTCGGGCCGGGTGACGCCGGAGCTTCACCACCTCGTGGGCTGGTTCGCCAACACAGTCCCGTATCGGATCCGATGGACGTCGGACACGCCCATACGTGAGGTTCTGGAAATCGCCCGGACGGCGATCGCCGGCGCCCTCGCGCACGAACAACTGCCGTTCGCCGCCCTCGTGCAGGCCATTGACGGATCGCGATACCTGGGAACGCCCCGGCAGCCGGGGATCTTCCTGGACGTGAATCTGTCGTGGCGTCTGGGGACGGGCATCGACGGCCTGCGCTGCCTGTCGCATGACCGGTTCGTCACCCAGACCGCACCCGGGTTGCACATCACGATTGATCTGGCGCACGGGCCGGCCCGGATCTACTGCCGATTCGGCCTGTCCTCGTGCACCGCACCTGACGTCTTGCGGTTCCTCGGCGAGATAAAGCACGTACTTCTCGCCATGCCTGCCTACCTTGACCGGCCGGCGAGCAGGCTTGCCGCGGATTCGGTCGCCACCGCTGCCACGGGCTGACGGGAGTAAAGCAATCGTGTTCACTGCACAACTGCCCTCCACCGCGACCTCCGCGGTCGATATCGCGCGGTCCGCCGTCGACGCGGTACACGCCGGCCGCCTGACAACCCGGGCCCTGGACGAGCCCTCGATCATAAGGCTGCTGGACACCGCACGGCGTGTCCACCTCATAGCGATCGGTAAAGCTGCCGCCGAGATGCATTCCGCCGTACGAGCACGACTCGGTCCGCCGACCGGACTGGACTTGGTCGTCACCACGCCGAACACCGTCAGCACCAAGGACACGGCGGCCGGACGATGGATGTTTGGTGACCATCCGGTCCCGGGTCCGCGCAGTCTCGCCGCGGGCGTCGCCCTTCACGAGGCGCTGACCGCCACCCGGTTCGCCGCCGGCGACGTGGTGGTGTTCGCCGTGTCTGGCGGCGCGTCGGCGCTCATCGCGCTGCCCCGGCCGCCCCTCACCCTTGACGACCTGGCGTCGCTGCACCGCGAACTGGTCCTGTCTGGGCTCGACGTCACGGATGTCAACCACGTCAGGGCCGCGGTTTCCGCGGTGCACGGGGGCGCCCTGCTACGGCTCATCGGTGCCGCGATCCCGGTCGGTCTGATCCTCTGCGACAACGTGCAGGTCGGCATGAGGGCCGTCGCGTCCGGGCTGACCGTCCCAGACTTCGTCGACCCTGCGACCGCACACGAGGTGGCCGACAGCGTGCAGCTTCCGGTTGCTCTACGAGATTCAGTGAAGTCGATCATTGGCGGCTGGCACCCACCGGCCCGGCAGGACGTTCACAACGTGGTGATCGGCAGTCCGGCCGACGCGTTGCATGCCGCAACTCAGCGCGCGAGACAACTCGGGTATGAACCGGTGTCCCTCGGCGATCGGGTGCAGGGGGAAGCCCGGGACCTGGCCGCTCGACTGGGCGGTCTCGCCCGTGATGCCGGGAAGAAACTCTGTGTGCTCGCCACCGGCGAGGTGTCCGTCTCCGTCCGTGGTATCGGTGCCGGTGGTCGATGCCAGGAACTGGCCTACGCCATGTCACGAGAGCTTCGCGGTCTGACAGGCGCGGGCTTCGCGGCGGTTGCCACCGACGGGCGCGACTTTCTCGACGATGTCATGGGCGCCTGGGTGAGCGGCGAGACCTACGATCGGATGGGCATGACCGACGCCGAATGGTCCGCCGTACTGGACCGCAACGACACCAACGGTCCGCTGCGCAGCCTCGGACAATGCCTGGCCGGGCAGCGGACCGGAACGAATGTCTGCGACGTTTATGTGCTCTGCGTCGATCCGGGTGACGGGTAGGTGAGTGCCGTGGTTCAGCCCCTGCTCCTCGGCGACACCGCGATCGAGTCAGTTCCACCGGCCGAAATCCTGGCAGCCGTCCGTGAGGCCATCGCTGCACACGCCTGCGGTGAACTGGCCGCACCGGCGCGCCTCGGCGCGGATCTGGGGGCCGGTCGGCTGCTGATCACGGCCGGCAGCCGGACCGGCGATTGGTACGGATACCGCAGCTATGACTCGATCGCCGATGCCACGCAGGTCGTCGTCGTGCACGCGTGGGACGGCCGGCTTCTGGGAGTCGTGCACGGCAGCGCGCTCGGGCCGCTCCGGACCGGCGCCATCGGCGCCATCGCCGCTGATCTGTTGGCTCCTCCCGGACGCGTCACTCTTGGTCTCATCGGTGCCGGTCCACAGGCCTGGGCGCAGGTACTCATGTTGAGCGTGTTGCGTGACATCGACGAGCTTCGTGTTGCCGCACCCACGGCGGCTCACCGCACCTCCCTGGCGCAGCGTGCCCGGGAACGCATCGGGTGCCAGGTCAGCGAGCACGGCGACAATCGCGCTGCGGTCACCGGAGCCGACGTGGTGGTGCTGGCCACCAACAGCACCACACCGGTCGTCGAGGCAGATTGGCTGACCGGCGTCTCACATGTGACGACGATCGGTCCCAAGAGCCGTAACGGTGCTGAGCTGCCTGTTGAGATACTCGATCACGCTGGCGTCCTGGTCACCGACTCCCTGGCACAGCTGCGGGCCTATCCGTCACCCCATCTGGCTGTCGACCGGCCTGTTGAGGAACTGGCGAAGGTGCTCAGCCAGAGCACAACCG
>KL571474.1:0-1138 GCA_000715855.1 Actinoplanes liguriensis | reverse complement strand
GAGCACAACCGAGAGGTCCCGCCCGGGAATTTCCGTGTTCCTATCCACGGGCCTAGCCGGCACCGATACGGCGGTTGCGGCGTACGTGCTGCGGGCATGGGGACGCTGACAACCTGACCGACGAGGACGGTATCGAGGATGATCGCCACCACGAGTTCGACGAAGCGTTCGCGTGGCTGTGCGCGCCCGCGCAGCGCAGGACCCGCCGCCGTGATGTTCCGCGAGATCGACGTAGTTGACCCGTCGGCGTTCCGTGACGTCCTGGTCCTGCGCGGCGTCGACGTGGGCGTGCCGCTGCCGGATCGTCAGCGCGGTCGCCGTGGTCCAGCCGAGCGCCACCCTGATCGGCGGCAACGGTATGGGGCGCTGCTGAGCGAGCGGGCGGCCACCGAGGCGAGGGTGTCCTTCGGTCCGGCATCATCACGGGCGGGATCACCGGAGCCAGTGAAGCCGTGCTCATGACCCGCAGTCCTGGAAAGGCAGATCACCATTGCCAGCGCTGTCGAGGAGCAGACCGCCACTGCCAGTGAGATGAGCCGCAGCGTGGGCGACGCATCCGTTAGCACCTCTGACATCGCTGCCAACATCACCAGCGTGGCGAGTTCGGCGCAGTCGACTAATGTTGCGCTCGCCCGCGCAACCAGTACCGTCGAGCACCTTGGCCAAGCGTCCATAGATCTGCAGCGTGGTCGGCCGGTTCAGGCTGTAGCTGCTGAGGTCGAACGGCGAAATACCGCTTTCCCCGGTCCGTGAGGCGCGCGGCGTTCAGAAACCGCTCTCGCGGTGGGTGACCATGCCTCCAACCGCGGTCGCAAGTACCGGGATGGCGTGAATGTCCTGTACTGCCACGCCATCGCCTCCGGCAGCAACGACCACACGGTGCGGGCATGGGACCAAGCTGACTCACCAACCAGCCGAATAGAAATCCGAATCGCGATTGATGTGGCTTCGATAATTTATGGCCTCGCGGTCAATCACCCCGACATAATTGTAGCGGCGACCGAACTCGGCGTAATAGTCGTACGCCTCGAACGCAATTAGTCCACGGCGCAGTCGGCGCACTATCATCGGCAGATCAGTATGCTCCTCGACCGTTTACACCTCGTCACGAGGACGTCTAGACACCAGCACCGCACGC
>KL571473.1:17607-17976 GCA_000715855.1 Actinoplanes liguriensis | reverse complement strand
CAGAGATGTGTATAAGAGACAGCTTCTGCTTGGAGAACTCGGTGAAGGTGCCCGGCGTCGACATGACGGTGACACCCCCGGCGAGCGCGAGCACGCATTCACCGCGACGCAGCGCCTGCGCGGCCAGGTGCAGCGCGACAAGCGACGACGAGCAGGCGGTGTCGACGGTGACGGCCGGGCCTTCGAGGCCGAACGTGTAGGCGATCCGCCCGGACGCGACGCTGCCGGCGCTGCCGATGCCGAGATAGCCGCTCAGGTCGTCGGTGCTTTCCTCCAGCAGCGACGGATAGCCCTGGTAGGTGGTGCCGACGAAGACGCCGATCGCGTGCCCGCCGAGCCCCAGCGGGTCGAGCCCGGCCCGCTCGAACG
>KL571473.1:16077-17325 GCA_000715855.1 Actinoplanes liguriensis | reverse complement strand
CGCGGGATCGAATCGCCCCGCGTCTTCGACGAAACCACCATTCACCGTGTACGACGTTCCGGAGCGCCCGTCCGCGTCGTAGAGCCCGTCGAGGTCCCAGCCACGGTCGGCGGGGAACGGACCGACGGCGTCCACCTCGCCCGCGACCAGGTCCCACAGTTGTTCCGGGGTGCCGACCCCGCCGGGGAAACGGCAGGCCATCGCGGTGAGCACGATCGGGTCGTCGTCCTCGGCGGCCCGGGTCACCACCGTCTCGGCCGGCCCGTCCGCGCCGAAGACCTGATCGTGCAGGTGGCGGGCGAGCTCGAGCGGGGTCGGATAGTCGAAGGCGAGCGTGGGAGGCAGCCGCAGCCCGGTCTCGGCGGCGAGCGCGTTGCGCAGGTCCACCGCGGTGAGCGAGTCGAACCCCAGTTCACGGAACGCCCGTTTGAGCGCGACCGCGTCCGCCGACGGGTAGCCGAGGACCCGGGCGGCGTGGCCGCGGACCAGGTCGGCCAGGGCGGTCTCGCGCTGCGCGGCGGGCAGCGCCGCGAGCCGGGAGCGCCAGCCGGTCTCGGCGATCGGCTCGTCGGCGGCGAGTGCCGCGATCTCGGGCAGGTCCTCGATCAGCGGCCGGCGCCGGGCCGCGGTGAACGTCTCCGCGAACGCCGGCCAGTCCACGTCCGCCACGGTCAGCACCGCGTCGGGGCCGGTCACGGCCTGCCGGAGGACGTCGACGGCGAGGCCGGGGTCGATCGGGGTGAGCCCGCGGCGGGTCAGCGCGGCGCCGGTGCCGCCGTCGGCCATGCCGCCCTCGGCCCACGGTCCCCAGGCGAGCGAGGTGGCGGCCAGTCCGCGGGCACGGCGGTCGCGGGCGAGGCCGTCCAGGGCGGCGTTGGCGGCCGCGTAGGCGCCGCCCCAGCCGCTGCCCCAGGTCGCGGCGATCGACGAGAACAGCACGAACGCGTCCAGCGGGGTGTCGCCGAGCAGCTCGTCCAGGTGCCGGGCGCCGGCCGTCTTCCCCGCGAGGACCTGCTCCAACGCGGTGGCGTCGAGGTCGGCGAGGGGCGCGCTGTGCGCGATGCCGGCGGCGTGCACGACGGCGGTGAGCTCGCCGGGCAGGCCGGCCAGCAGCGCGGCGACCTGCGCCCGGTCGGCGAGGTCGGTGGCGACGACGGTGGCCTCGGCGCCGGCCGCGCGGATCCGCTCGGTGAGCGCGGCGACACCGGGCGCGTCCGGGCCGCGGCGGCCGGCCAGCACGACGTGGGC
>KL571473.1:15735-15891 GCA_000715855.1 Actinoplanes liguriensis | reverse complement strand
CGACGTGGGTGGCGCCGCCGGCGGCGGCCCAGGTGGCGATCCGGCCGCCGAGCGCGCCGGTGCCGCCGGTGACCAGGACCGTGCCGCGGGGCTGCCAGCCGTCGCCGGCCGCGGGCGGGGCATGGTCGAGGCGGCGGACGTGCAGACCCGACGGGC
>KL571473.1:13782-15409 GCA_000715855.1 Actinoplanes liguriensis | reverse complement strand
GCGAGCACGGCGGTGAGGCGGCCGGCGGCCCGCTCGTCGAGGGTTCCGGGGAGTTCGACCAGGCCGCCCCAGCGGTCCGGCCACTCCAGGCCGACGGTCCGGGCCAGGCCACCGATGCCGGCCGCGTCGCCGCGGGTGAGGATCCACAGCGGGCCGGTCGCGGCGCTCTCGACGGCCTGGGCGACGGCGAGGGTCTCGGCGAGGGAGCCGGGCAGCGCCACGACTCCGGCGACGTCGTCGTGGACACCGGCGGCGGTGGTGATCCTCTCCACGGTCGCGCCCGCCGCGGTCAGAAGGGCATCGATGGCGTACGGATCGTCCCGCGCGACGAGAATCCAGGTTCCGGTGAGCGGGCGGGCCGTCGGGTCCGGCACCGGCTTCCACGTCTCGCGGTAACGCCAGCCGTCGGTGCCGCGCCGGCGTCGCCAGGACGCGAGGGCCGGGACCAGGGCGCCCAGCGTGTCGCGGTGCGTCTCGGCGTCGATGCGCAGCTCGCGCGCGACCGCGCTGAGGTCGGTGGTGTCGATCGCGGCCCAGAACCCGGCGTCCGCGCCGCTGTCCACGGCGGTCTCGCGCGGGCTCGGGCGCAGCCAGTAACGCTGGTGGTCGAACGCGTAGGTGGGCAGGCTCGCCGGGTCCGCGCCCGGGCCGTCGAACAGCGCCGGCCAGGCAACGTCCTGACCCGCCACGAACAGCGAGCCGACGGCGGTGAGCAGGGTTTCCACCTCGGGGCGGCCCCGGCGCATCGCCGCCACCGCGGTCAGCTCCGGGTCGATGTCGCCGATCAGGGAGGCCAGCACCGTGTCCGGGCCGAGCTCGAGAACCCGGTCGGCCCCGAGCGCCGCGACGACGTCGGTGAAGCGGACGGTGTCCCGCACGTGCGAGACCCAGTACTCCGGGTCGTCCCAGCGTCCCGCCGTGGCCACCCGCGCCCGCGGCGCGTGGAACGTCAGCGTCCGCACTACCTGGCGGAACTCGTCGAGCATCGGGTCCATCAGCGACGAGTGGAACGCGTGGCTGGTCCGCAGGCGCGTGGTCTTCCAACCGTGGGCTTCGATCTCGGCGATGTCGGACTCGTGGCCGGCCACGACGATGGACGACGGCCCGTTGACCGCGGCGATGTCGATGCGGGGGAAACTTTCCACTACCGACGCCTCGGACGCCTGGACCGCCAGCATCACGCCGCCGGGCGGCAGGGCCTGCATCAACCGTGCCCGCGCGGAGACAAGTTTCGCCGCATCCGCCAGGGAGAAAACCTCCGCCGCGAATGCGGCGGCGATCTCACCGATCGAATGGCCGGCGAAAACCTCCGCCGTTACGCCCCACGACCGGACCAGGGCCAGCAACGCGACCTCGACGGCGAAAATCTTCGGCTGCGCCCAACCTGTCTGGTCCGGCTCGAGGTCGGGAATTTCCAACAGGGCCGAGACCTCGTCGAAAGCCTCCGCGAACACCGGGAAGGCGGCATAGAGCTCCCGGCCCATCCCGGCCCGCTGCGAGCCCTGACCGGTGAAGACCACCGCCAGCCGGCCCTCGGCGGCGACGCCGCGGATGGTCGTGTCACCGAGCAACACCGCACGGTGCTCCTGCACCTGTCTCTTATACACATCTCTGAGCGGGCTGGCAA
>KL571473.1:13087-13629 GCA_000715855.1 Actinoplanes liguriensis | reverse complement strand
GCCGTTGCCTGGTCGACGCCATCAACCACCGGCGACGCGGCCGGTGTGGGTGCGCGGTCGGTGCGATCGGCGGGCGGCGGCGCGGTCAGACGGCGTACCGCGGCAATGTTGGCCTCCAAGGAGGCGGCGGACCGTGCCGTGACAGCGACCGGGACCACCGGAAGCCTGGCCGGCGCGCTCGGCGTCGCCGGTTCCTCGGTGGGCGGCGCCTGCTCCAGGATGACGTGCGCGTTCGTGCCGCTGATCCCGAACGAGGAGACGGCCGCGCGGCGCGGGCGGTCGACGGCCGGCCAGTCGCGGGCCTCGGTGAGCAGCTCGACCGCGCCGGAGGTCCAGTCCACCTGCGGGGTGGGCTCGTCGACGTGCAGGGTCCGCGGGAGCCGGGCGTGCCGCAACGCGAGAACGGTCTTGATGACGCCGCCGACACCGGCCGCCGCCTGGGCGTGACCGAGGTTCGACTTCAGCGACCCGAGCCACAGCGGCTCAAGTGAAGATCGGTTCTGTCCGTAAACCGCGATCAACGCCTGCGCCTCGATCGGATC
>KL571473.1:12170-12823 GCA_000715855.1 Actinoplanes liguriensis | reverse complement strand
GGTGCCGGTGCCGTGCGCCTCGACCGCGTCGACGTCCTCCGGAGCGAGCCCGGCGGACGCGAGCGCCTGCAGGATGACGCGCTGCTGGGCGCCGCCGTTCGGGGCGGTCAGCCCGTTCGAGGCGCCGTCCTGGTTGACCGCCGACCCGCGCATCACGGCGAGGATCGGATGCCCGAGCCGCCGCGCGTCCGAGAGCCGCTCGACGAGCAGTACGCCCGCGCCCTCGGACCAGGTGGCGCCGTCCGCGGCCGCGGAGAACGGCTTGCACCGCCCGTCGGCGGCGGTGGCGCCCTGCCGGGCCACCTCGACGAACGTGCTCGGGCTGGCCATCACCGAGACACCGCCGGCGAGCGCCATCGTGCACTCGCCGCGGCGCAGCGCCTCGGCCGCCAGGTGCAGGGTGACCAGCGAGGACGAGCACGCGGTGTCGATCGTGAGGGCGGGGCCCTCGAGTCCGTACACGTAGGCCAGCCGCCCGGACGCGACGCTGCCGGAGACGCCCGTCGCGCGGTACCCCTCGACCCCCTCGGGCAGCGTGACCAGGCCGCTCCCGTAGTCGTGGTACATCAGGCCGACGAAGACGCCGGTGCGTTCGCCGCGCTGGCCGAGCGGGTCGAGGCCGGCCCGTTCGAACGCCTCCCACGACGTCTCCA
>KL571473.1:7470-11950 GCA_000715855.1 Actinoplanes liguriensis | reverse complement strand
AGCAGCCGCTGCTGCGGGTCCATCGCCAGGGCCTCGCGCGGCGAGATCCCGAACAGGCCCGCGTCGAAGTCCCCGGCGTCGTAGAGGAAGCCGCCGAGCTGGGTGAACCCGGCGCCGGTGAGGTCCCAGCCGCGGTCGGCGGGGAAACCGGCGATCGTGTCGACGCCGTCGTGGAGCACCTGCCACAGGTCCTCGGGCGTGCGCACCCCGCCGGGGAAGCGGCAGGCCATCCCGATGATCGCGATCGGCTCGTCGCTGCGGGCGGTCGCCACCCGCGCCTGGTCCGCCTTCCCGGCCGGGCCCAGGACCCGTTCGAGCAGCAGCCGCGCGATCGCCCGCGCGTTCGGGTAGTCGAACGCGAGCGTCGCCGGCAGCGTCAGCCCGGTCGCGAGCTGCAGGCGGTTGCGCAGCTCGACCGCGGTCAGGGAATCGAATCCCAATTCACGTAGCGCCCGGTTCGGGTCGACCGAGCCGCCCGCGCCGAAGCCCAGCACCGCGGCGATCGTGCCGCGGACCAGCTCCAAGGCGGTCTGCTCGCGTTCCGCCTCGGACGACCCGGTGACTCGCTGGGCGAAGTCGCCGTCGCTCGCCCGGCGCGGCCCGGTGCGGACCAGGCCGGACAGGACCGTGGGCAGCATGCCGCCCTCCGCGGTCCGGCGCAGGTCGGGCAGGCTCAGCGCGACCGGCACGGCCAGTGGCGCGTCGGCGCGCAGCGCGGCGTCGAACAGGGCCAGCCCGTCGGCCACGGTCAGCGGCAGGACGCCGCCGCGGCGCAACCGGCGACGGTCGGCATCGGTGAGGTTGCCGGCCATGCCCGCGTCGGTGTCCCACAGGCCCCAGGCCATCGAGGTCGCCGGCAGACCCTGGGCGCGACGCCACGCGGCGAACGCGTCGGTGAACGTGTTCGCCGCCGCATAGTTGGCCTGACCCGCGTTGCCGAGCAGGCCGGCCGCCGAGGAGAACAGCACGAAAGCGGTCAGGTCGCGGTCCGCGGTGGCGTCGTGCAGGTTCCGCACGGCGTCGGTCTTCGGCCGCAGCACCGCGTCGAGGCGCTCCGGGGTCAGGTCGGCGAGCAGCCCGTCGTCGAGCACGCCGGCGGTGTGCACGACCGCGGTGACCGGCACGTCCCGCAGGGCGTCGAGAACCGCCTGCCGGTCGGTGACGTCGCAGGCCACGGAGGTGACGGTGGCTCCCTCGATCTGAAGTGAACCACCGTTCCGGGACAGAGCCAGCATTTCCCGTACGCCGTGAGCCGTCACCAGATGCTCGGCGACGAGCCGTCCGAGCGTGCCGGTCGCGCCGGTGACCACCACGGTGCCGCCGGTGAGGTCGGGGAGATCGTTCCCGGACAGCGGGTGCCGGGTGACCCGCGGCACGAGGATCCGATCGCCGCGCACGGCGGCCTGCGGGATCCCCGCGGCGACCAGGTCGGCGAGGCGGTCGTCGCCGGGGGCGTCCACGATGGTGAAGCGGCCGGGATGCTCGCTCTGCGCCGAACGGACCAGTCCCCAGAGCGCGGCCTTCTCCAGAGCCGGCACGGTGTCCGCGGGGCCGGCGGCGATCGCGCCGTCGGTGCGGATCACCACGGCCCGGTCGTCGTCGAGCAGACCCTGAACGGCGGCGAGCAGGCGCGCGGTCTCCGTGTGGACGTCCCCGTCCGGGGTAGCGAAGTCGAGGACCACGAAGTCCGCGGCGCCGGCGGGCACGTCGGTCTCCACCCACTCCAGGGTGTGCAGCGGCGGAACAGGGGCGGCGCCCGCGGTGCCGGCCGGGCGGACCGCCAGGGCGTCGATGTCGAGCACCGGCAGCCCGGTCGGGTCGGCGGCGTGCAGGCGCAGCGTCTCGGCGCCGGGCGCCGCGGTGAGCCGGATCCGCAGGGAACGGGCGCCGACCGCGTGCAGGCGGACGCCGTTGAACGCGAACGGCAGCCGGGCCGCGTCGCCGGGGACGAGACCGCCGGCGGCCAGGGCGTGCAGGCAGGAGTCGAGGAGAGCGGGGTGGATGCCGTAGCCGTCGATCGGGTTCTCGACGGCCACCTCGGCGAAGATCTCCCGGTCCGTACGCCAGACGTGACGCAGGCCTTGGAAGGCGGGGCCGTAGACGAGGCCGGTGTCGGCGAGGGTGGCGTACAGGCTCTCGGGGTCGATCGCCGTGGCGTCGCGCGGCGGCCAGGCCATCGCCGCCGTGCTCCGGGGCTCCGGCGCGGTCGTCAGGGTTCCGGTGGCGTGCTCGGTCCATGGCTGGTCGCGGTCGGTGCGGGAGTGGATCGCCACGCTGCGGCCGGCGGTGACGGTGACCCGCAGGTCGATGCCGCCCGTCCCGGGCAGCGCCATCGGGGCCTGGAGCAGCAGCTCCTCGACGACCGGGGTGCCGGTCCACTCGCCGGCGGCGAGCGCGAGCTCCAGCATTGCGGTGCCGGGGACCAGGATCGTGCCGAGGACGTCGTGGTCGGTGAGCCAGCCCTGGGTACGGCGGGAGACGTGCCCGCTGAACACGACCGTGTCCGAGCCGGGCAGCAGGACCGCGGCGGCGAGCAGCGGGTGGCCCGTGTCGTCGAGTCCGGCGGCGGCCAGGTCGCCGGCGGCCGGGGCGGAGGTGAGCCAGAAGTGGTCGCGCTGGAACGGGTAGGTGGGCAGGTCCGGGAGCCAGCGGCCCTCGGTGGGCCAGGTGCGCCAGTTGACGTCGATGCCGCGGACCCAGGCGTCGCCGAGGGCGCGGATCTGGGCGGTCGGGCCGTCCTCGCCGCGGCGCAGGGTTCCCCAGACACCCGCTTCCGGGGCGCACTGCTCCAATGCCAGGGTCAGGACCGGGTGGCCGGAGATCTCGGCGAACAGCCGGAAACCGTCCTCAGCCAGACGCTCGACGACGGGGGCGAAGCGGACCTGCTGCCGCAGGTTGTCCCACCAATACTCCGCAGTGACCGGCTCGATAACCCGCTCACCCGTAACCGTTGAGTACCAGGGGACGCTTGGGACCGTACCCCCAATTCCTTTGATCTTGGAAAGAATGTCGTCGCGGACCGGATCGACCTGCGCCGAATGCGAGCCGTAACCGACCTCGACCTGACGGGCCCGGACACCCTGGGCCTCGCACCACGGCACGAACGCCTCGATCGCCGGCCGCTCACCTGCCACGACCACCTGGGTCGGTGAGTTGATCGCCGCGATCGTGATCCCATCACGCAGCCAACCCGTCACCGTCTCCGGGCTCGCGCCGATCGAGGCCATGCCGCCGGTGCCGTCGAGGTCGACCAGCGCTTGCGAACGGGCATTAACAATCCGGGCGCCGTCCTGCACCGTGAGCGCACCGGACACGACCGCGGCAACGACCTCGCCCTGCGAATGACCGACCACCGCAGCCGGAGTCACGCCATAGGACTGCCACCACGCGGTCAACGCGACACCGACCGCCCACAACACCGGCTGGACCACCTCCACCCGGGTCAGCCACGGCTCATCCGAACGCAACACCTGCTCCACCGAGAACCCCGTCAACGGCAACAACGCCGCATCACACTCACGCAACCGATCCGCGAACGCCGGACTCTCCAGCAGCTCGACGGCCATGTGCAGCCACTGACCGCCCTGCCCCGGGTAGACGAAGACCGGGTTCTCCCCGAGAACCGAACCGCTCACCGTGGCCAGACCATCGGCCGCGGCCGCGAGGCTCGCCAGGTCCCAGGCGACAGCCCGCTCGCCGAGACGCGCCCGCCCGGCGAGGGTCGCCGCGACATCCACCAGCTCCACGTCACCAGCCGCGAAATCCTGGATCGCCTTCGCCTGCGCACGCAGCCCGGCCTGGTCAGCAGCCGACAGCAGCAGGGGAACCGCCCCGGCGACCGCAGAAGTGAATGCCGGTTCGCAAGCTGAGGCCGGCGCCTGCTCGATGATGACGTGCGAGTTGGTGCCGCTCACACCGAACGCCGAGATGCCGGCCCGGCGCGGACGGCCGGTCTCCGGCCACGGCCGCGCCTCGGTCAGCAGCTCCACACCGCCGAGCTCCCAGTCCACGTGCGGTGACGGCGTGTCCACGTGCAGCGTCTTGGGCAGCGTCCCGTGCCGGATCGCCTCGACCATCTTCATCAGACCGGCCATCCCGGCCGCGGCCTGCGTGTGCCCGAGGTTCGACTTCACCGATCCGAGCCAGACCGGTTCGCCGGTGCGGCCCGCGCCATATGTCGCGAGCAGCGCATTCGCCTCGATCGGGTCCCCGAGCGTGGTGCCCGTGCCGTGCGCCTCGACCGCGTCGACGTCCCCGGTGCTCAGGCGGGCGTTCGCGAGCGCCTGCCGGATCACCTTCTGCTGGGACGGCCCGCTCGGCGCGGTCAGCCCGTTGGAGGCGCCGTCCTGGTTGACCGCGCTGCCCCGCACCACGGCGAGTACCGGGCGCCCGGCCCGTTCGGCGTCGGAGAGCCGTTCCACGATCAGCACCCCGGCCCCTTCGGCCCAGCCGGTGCCTGTCTCTTATACACATCTCTGAT
>KL571473.1:7033-7184 GCA_000715855.1 Actinoplanes liguriensis | reverse complement strand
CCGCCGCGAACGACTTGCAGCGACCGTCGGAGGCGAGCCCGCCCTTGCGGCTGAACTCGACGAACGGTCCCGGCGTCGACATCACGGTCACGCCGCCGACCAGCGCGAGGTCGCATTCGCCCTGCCGCAGCGCCTGGACGGCGAGGTGCAG
>KL571473.1:6445-6705 GCA_000715855.1 Actinoplanes liguriensis | reverse complement strand
CGGCGAGGTGCAGCGCGACCAGCGACGAGGAGCAGCCGGTGTCCACGGTCATGGCCGGCCCTTCCAGGCCGAACGTGTAGGAGATCCGCCCGGACAGGACGCTGGCCGCGTTCCCGGTGCCCAGGTGGCCTTCGAGCGCGCTCGGGAAGACCCCCATCGACCACAGGTAATCGGACCCGTTGGTGCCGGCGAACGTGCCGGTCCGGCTGCCGCGCAGGCCGTGCGGGTCGAGCCCGGCCCGTTCCAGGGCCTCCCACGAG
>KL571473.1:5885-6185 GCA_000715855.1 Actinoplanes liguriensis | reverse complement strand
GCATTCGAGCAGGAGTCGCTGCTGCGGGTCCATCGCCACGGCCTCGCGCGGGGTGATCCCGAACAGCCGCGCGTCGAATCCGGCGACGTCGTCCAGGAAGCCGCCCTCGCTGATGTAGGTGGTGCCTCGCACCGACGAATCCGAATTGACCAGGTCCCCGAGGTACCAGCCCCGATCGGCCGGGAACGGCGACATCGCGTCGACCCCGTCGGCGACCAGTCGCCACAGGTCCTCCGGGGACCCGACACCACCGGGGAAACGGCAGCTCATCGCGGTGATGGCGATCGGCTCGTCCAGGGT
>KL571473.1:4839-5728 GCA_000715855.1 Actinoplanes liguriensis | reverse complement strand
CGATCGGCTCGTCCAGGGGGGCGACGCTGCCGGTGACGGTGACCGTCGCGGCCGGAGCGCCGGCGCCACCGGCCTTGGCGAGCAGGTGCGCGGCGAGCGCGGCGGCGTTCGGGTGGTCGAAGACGACGGTGGCCGGCAGCGCGAGCCCGCTCTCGGCGCGCAACCGGTTGCGCAGGTCGACCGCGGTCAGCGAGTCGAAGCCCAGTTCCCGGAACGGGCGGCGGGGCGGGATCTCGTCACTGCTCGCGTGCCCGAGGACGGCGGCGGCCGCGCTCCGGACCAGCTCCTGCACGACCCGCTCGCGCTCGGCGTCGCCCAGGCCGGCCAGCCGGGCGGCGAGACCGGAGCCGTCGCCGTCCTCGACGGCCGCTTCCAGGACCGAGCGGACCGCCGGGATGTCGCCGATCAGCGGCCGGGGCCGTTCGGCGGTGAACAGCTCGGTGAAACGCGGCCAGTCCACGTCGACCACGCAGATCGTCGTGTCGTCCTGGCCGACCGCGCGGCGCAGCGCCTCGATCGCCGGCTCCGGCCGGAGCGCGATGATGCCGCGCCGGCGCAGGTCCGCGCCGACCTCGGCGGAGGCCATGCCGGACTCGGCCCAGGATCCCCAGGCGATCGCGGTCATCCGCCCGCCGCGGGCCCGGCGCCGCTCGGCGAGGGCGTCGAGGGCGGCGTTGGCGGCCGCGTACGCGGCGTGCGAGTGACTGCCCCAGACACCGGAGAGCGAGGAGAACGTGACGAACGCGTCGACGTCGCCGACCAGCTCGTCGAGGTGGACCGCCCCGGCGACCTTGCCGGCGAGGAGCCGGTCCAGCAGCTCGACGCCGGTCTCCGCGAACGGGACGTTGGCGCCGGCCCCGGCCGTGTGGATGACCGCGTCGACCGGGCC
>KL571473.1:4255-4555 GCA_000715855.1 Actinoplanes liguriensis | reverse complement strand
GACCTCGGCGAGCAGGGCCTCGACCGCGGACCGGTCGGCCAGGTCGCAGGCGTGCACCGAGGCGTTCGGCAGGTCGGTCGGCGTTCGGCAGGTCGGTCTCGCCGCCCCGCCGGGAGACCAGGACCAACCGTTCGGCGCCGTTCTCCGAAGCCCAGCGGGCCACCTGCGAGCCGAGACCACCGGTGCCACCGGCGATCAGGACGGTTCCGCGCGGCTGCCACGCGGAACCGAGCGGCGCCGGCGCGTGTTCCATTCGCCGAACCAGGATTCCGCCGCTGCGGATCGCGATCTGGTCCTCGG
>KL571473.1:3808-3946 GCA_000715855.1 Actinoplanes liguriensis | reverse complement strand
CGATCCGGGCCACCGCGCGGCGGTCGAGCTCGGCCGGGAGGTCCAGGAGACCGCCCCAGAGCTCGGGGTGTTCCAGGCCGGCCGCGCGTCCGAAGCCCCACAGCTGCGCCTGATCGACGTCGACCACGCCGTCGGCTC
>KL571473.1:3271-3537 GCA_000715855.1 Actinoplanes liguriensis | reverse complement strand
TGTATAAGAGACAGCGACCACGCCGTCGGCTCGGCCGGTCGCCACCGCCCCGCGCGTGACCAGCCACAACGGCGCCTTGATCTGTTCCGCCGCCAGTCGCTGCACCAGCTCCCGAGCAGCCGCGATCCCCGTCGGCGCGGCGATGATCCGATCGGCCTGGCGAAGGTCGTTCACCAAGGTGGCGCCCTGCCTGGCCAGGGCATCGGCCAGGTCCGGGTCGCCGAGCACCGCCCACATGCCGGGCAGTGCGGCTGGCCCGGCCAGTG
>KL571473.1:2707-2973 GCA_000715855.1 Actinoplanes liguriensis | reverse complement strand
GCCGCGCCCGGCTCGTCCACCGGCTCCCAGATCACCCGGTAACGCCAACTGTCCACCGTGGCTCGCTCCCGGCCTTGGGCGCGCCAGCCGGCCAGCGCCGGGAGCACCTCCTCCAGAGCGGTCTCGGCGAGGCCGAGCTGGGACGCGAGCCCGGGCAGGTCACCCTGCTCGATCCGCTCCCAGAAGCCGGCCTCGACCGGGTCGCCCGTCGTGGCACGGAACTCCAGCCAGTACCGCTGTCGCTGGAACGCATAGGTCGGCAGGTC
>KL571473.1:2237-2365 GCA_000715855.1 Actinoplanes liguriensis | reverse complement strand
AGATGTGTATAAGAGACAGCATCGGCACCGCGTCGTCAGCCATCGCGGACAGCACCGCGTCCGGGCCCAGTTCCACGAACCGCACGCCGTCCAGCGAAGCGATCGCATCGCCGAACCGAACCGTGTCC
>KL571473.1:1748-1892 GCA_000715855.1 Actinoplanes liguriensis | reverse complement strand
ATCGCATCGCCGAACCGAACCGTGTCCCGCACATGCGAAACCCAGTACGCCGGGTCGGTCCAGTCGCCCGTGGACACGACCGGGACCGTCGGCTCCGAGTAAGACAGGGTGCGCACGATCTGATCGAATTCGGCCAGCATCGGC
>KL571473.1:1027-1430 GCA_000715855.1 Actinoplanes liguriensis | reverse complement strand
CGGCCAGCATCGGCTCCATCAACCGCGAATGGAACGCATGACTGGTCCGCAACCGCGTCGACGTCCACCCATGCTGCTCAACCGGCACGATGTCGGCCTCGATACCGGCGACAACCACCGCCGCCGGACCGTTCACGGCGGCAATATCCACCTCCGGGAACGCCGCCCGCACCTCGGCCTCGGACGCCTGCACCGCCAGCATCACCCCACCAGCGGGAAGTTCCTGCATCAACCGACCCCGCGCGGTGACAAGCTTCACCGCATCCGCCAGGGAAAGCACCCCGGCCACATGCGCGGCGGAAATCTCCCCGATCGAATGACCGACGAAAACATCCGCCGTCACACCCCACGACGTCAGCAACGCGTGCAGCGCCACCTCGACGGCGAAAATCGCCGGCTGCGC
>KL571473.1:0-937 GCA_000715855.1 Actinoplanes liguriensis | reverse complement strand
GTAACCGGTCTGACGAAGAAGTTCTTCGTCAGCGAAAACCTCCACCAACGAACGGTCAAGGTGCTCATCGACGTGCAGCGCCACCTCATCGAACGCATCCGCGAAGACCGGGAACGCCGCATACAGCCCACGCCCCATCCCGGCCCGCTGCGACCCCTGACCCGTGAAGAGGAAACCGAGCCGCCCCGTGGAAGCGACCCCGGTCAGGCCACCACCCCCGGCGATCTCGCCCAGCCCGGCGGCCAGTTCGGCCGCATCGGTCGCGAGGACCACGGCCCGGTGCGGAAGCTCGGCCCGCCGAGCGGACGCCGCGCCGATCCCCGCCAGGTCCCCGCCGGCGACATCGAGCAGCCGCGCGGCCTGAGCCCTCAGCGCCTCCCGATCGTGTCCGGAAACAACCACCGGAACAACCACCGGCACCGGCAACGCCGCGAGCTCCGGCGCGGCCGAGGAGGAGGCGGCGACACCGAAGCCAGCCAGGGAGGAGGCGAGACCGAGACCGGCCGGCGAGGAGTCGGAGGCAGAGCCAGAGGTGAGCGAGGAGGCGAGACCGAGGCCGGCCGGCGAGGAGGCCGAAGCAGAGCCAGAGGCAGAGGTGAGCGAGGAGGCGGCGGGCGAGGGGAAGGCAGGCGAGGAGGAGGCGGGAGGCTCCTCGATGATGACGTGCGCGTTCGTGCCACTCATGCCGAACGACGAGATACCGGCCCGCCGAGGCCGATCCCCAGCAGGCCACGCCCGCGCCGAGGTGAGCAGCGCAACCTGACCGGAAGACCAGTCCACATGAGGAGTCGGCTCGTCCGCGTGCAGCGTCGCGGGCAACGTCGAGTGCCGCATCGCCAGGATCATCTTGACGATCCCGGCCACCCCCGCAGCGGCCTGCGCATGCCCGATATTCGACTTGATCGAGCCCAGCCACAGCGGCTCAAGTGACGATCGA
>KL571472.1:22583-22928 GCA_000715855.1 Actinoplanes liguriensis | reverse complement strand
GTGCCGAGCCGCCTGGTCACCCGGGACCTCGACGTGCTGCGCCTGGGCGGGTGGCCGTCGTGACCGACGCGCTGTGGTACTTCGCGCGGGGCAGCGGGGTGGTGTCGCTGGTCCTGCTCACGGTGGTGGTCGCTCTGGGCATCGCCACCCGATCCGGGCGTACGGCGTTCGGACTCCCCCGCTTCGCGGTCAGTCTCCTGCACCGCAACGGCGCGCTCCTGGCCGTCGTCTTCCTGATCGGGCACGTGCTGAGTCTGCTCTTCGACCCGTACGCCCAATTGCAGGTTTTTGATCTTGTGGTGCCTTTTGCCGGCAGCTATCGACCGGTGTGGCTCGGGCTCGGCA
>KL571472.1:21791-22338 GCA_000715855.1 Actinoplanes liguriensis | reverse complement strand
GATGCACGGGCTGGGCACCGGCACCGACCGCGGCACCTGGTGGCTCTGGACCATCTCGCTGAGCTGCGCGGCGGCCGTGGTCGCGGCCGTGGTGTGGCGGCTCTCGGAGAGGTTCGCCCGGTTCCCGCAGCGGGCGGAGCGCCGGGTCGCTCCGCGGTTGCGTCAGATGGAGGAGGTTCGATGACGGTCACTGTTCTTCAGCATCGGCTGCTGGCCGGGGGCGGCGACAGCGGGATGCCCGCCCTGGACGCCACGCAGATCATCGGCATGGCTCGCGACGCGGGGCTGACCGGTCGTGGCGGCGCCGGCTTCCCGGTGTGGCGCAAGCTGGCGGCGGTCGCCGGGGCCGGGCGGCCGGCGGCAGTGATCGCCAACGCGGCCGAAGGCGAGCCCGCCAGCAGCAAGGACAAAGCCCTCCTCACGCACCAGCCGAACCTGATCCTCGACGGTCTGCAACTCGCCGCACGCGCAACCGGGGCGCGGTCCGCTCACCTGTATGCGCCGAAAGCCGCGCTGGATGCGTTGCGCCCGGTGCTGGCAGGCCCCC
>KL571472.1:21161-21533 GCA_000715855.1 Actinoplanes liguriensis | reverse complement strand
CGGTCAGCCTGCACGCGGCGCCGGACGCGTTCGTCTCCGGCGAGGAATCGGCGGTCGTGGGCGCCGTCGACGGCCGCGGCGCGATCCCGGCCGACAAACGGGTGCGGATCACCGAGACCGGGCGGCTGGTGCAGAACGCGGAGACCCTCGCGCACCTGGCGCTGATCGCCCGGTGGGGGCCGGCCTGGTTCCGCGAGACGGGCACCGCCGAGGAGCCCGGCACGTTCCTGGCCACGGTGAGCGGGGCGGTGCACCGGCCCGGCGTCGTCGAGGCCGGCTACGGCGTGCCGCTCGGGGAACTGCTCGCCGCGGCCGGTGGCGCCGCGGCCCGGCTGCAGGCCGTGCTGGTCGGTGGGTACCACGGCGGCTGGG
>KL571472.1:17649-20920 GCA_000715855.1 Actinoplanes liguriensis | reverse complement strand
GGCTGCCGGTGAGCCGGGCGGCGCTCTCCGCGTTCGGCGCCTCGCCCGGCGCGGGAGTCGTCATAGCGCTGCCGGAGAGCTCGTGCGGGCTGGTGGAGACGGCTCGGATCGCCAACTACCTGGCAAGAGAGGTCGCCGGGCAGTGCGGGCCGTGCGTCAACGGGCTTCCCCGGATGGCCGAGACCCTGTCCGATCTGGCCCGGCGACGCCACCGGCCCGGCCTGGTGGCCGAGGTGGAACGGCTGGCCCGGCTGGTGAATAAGAGACAGGTGCCCGGCCGCGGCGCCTGCCGGCACCCGGACGGGACGGCCCGGCTGGTGCTCAGTGGGCTTCGGGCCTTCGACGCGGACGTTCAGGCCCACCTGGCCGGACGCTGCCTGGCAACGGAGGTGGCGTGGTGACCCGCCTGCACGTCGACTGGACCGCCTGCGACGGGCGGGGCACCTGCACCGAACTGCTGGAGGAGGTGCTGGTCGAGGACGACTGGGGGTTCCCGACGGCCCGGGACGGCTCACCGCAGCCGGTGGTGCCGGAGGGCCTCGAACAGGCCGCGCAACACGCCGTGGACCGATGCCCGCTGCTCGCTCTGCGACTGGTCCGCGACTGACCAGACACGCGGCCGGTGGGGTGCGTACCGCCGTCGATGACAGGATGGTGCCGTGGCCACAGGTATCGGGGTTGAGGTTGGCTGGGCCGAGTCGGCTTGGCAGCGTCGGATCCTCAACGTGCGGCCCCTCACAGGTGGCTGGACATCAACCATGTCGGCCTTGACCGGAGAGAACGGTGAGCAGGCTGTCCTCCGGCTGATGACGAAGGAACCATGGCGTCGGCATGCAGCTGGGTTGCTGGCCAGAGAAGCGACCGTGCAGCAGCAACTGCACGGCTCGCGCATTCCAGCGCCTCGGAGCATTGCTCTCGACCTTTCCGGGGACACCGCCGGAGCGCCGGCTCATCTCATGTCGTGGCTTCCCGGCAGGCTTCGCTTGGACTCTGCCGCGGAGGACGTCCTGGAGATATTGGCGCAGGCTCTCGTCGACATCCATCACTTTGCGCCCGGGCGGAACAGGCCCCGGGACTACCAGTCATGGGCGCCGCCGAGCAAACGAGTCATATCACCGTGGGTGCAACGGCCGACGCTGTGGGGTCAGGCTTTCGAACTGCTGGAGCAGCCCGCACCGGCCTATACGGGTACGTTCCTGCACCGCGACTTCCATCTGGGCAATCTGCTGTGGTCGCAGGGACGCATCAGCGGCGTGGTCGATTGGGTCGAGACGTCGTGGGGGCCGGCAGATCTCGATGTCGCGCACGCAGCCACCTATCTGGCCATGTTGCACGGCGTTGAAGCTTCAGCCGGATTCACGGACGCATACCGCCGCCGCGCTGATGGTTGTCGCGACGAGGAACAGTTCCGGTACTGGAACGTGATGGACATCGTCGGCTACCTGCCGGACCCGGTGAAGGTCGTCCAACCATGGCGTGATTCCGGGTTGGACATCAGCGACGATCTCGCCCGCAGCCGACTCGAACAGCGGCTGGAGTATGTCCTTCGGGCTGGATGAAGGCTTGATCTGCCCCACCTTCGACGCACGACTGTATTCGTACAGCCCCGGTCACGGTGTTTTGCGGGCGATGGCGAGCCGGGTCCGATACTGCTTGGTGATTGCCCCGTTGTAGACGTCGTCGATCAGGTGGGAGATGCAGGCGAGCAGGCCGTTGCGTGCCTGCGGTGCCATGGCTCGAGTACCGGAGTAGGTCATGAGCAGGTTCAGATACTCGGGGGCCGTGTAGGTCTGTTGCCACTCGTAGCGCCGGACTTCGACCGGCCCGAATCGTGCCGATCGATCGAACTCCGCCACCTCCTCGGGGGTTTCGTCATCGGTCGTCAAGCGCATGCCGGGCGGTGTCGTGGGGTCGAATCGTTCGTAGCATCGTTGTGCGTCGGCGAAGAAGGCGCTCGTCCCGCCGGCGATGTGGTGAGTCGAGACGATGCCGAGAGATCCGCCGGGCCGCAGCAGGTCAGCGGCTTTGATCATGCGCATGCCGGGGTCGAGCCAGTGGAACGCGGTCGCGGAGACGATCGCGTCGAAGGTTCCGTCCGAGGGCTGCCAGTCCTCGAAGGCCGCGGCGACGACGGTGACATTCGGGAACCGTGCGAGGTTGCGCCGGGCGATGGCGGCCATGTCGGGGCTGAGGTCCATCGCGACGACATGGCATTCCCGTTGTGCCAGGGGCAGGGTCGCCTGGCCGGTTCCGCATCCGATCTCGAGGACCCGGGAGCGTGGACCGAGATCTGCGAGGGCGGCGAGGTCGGTGAACAGTCGGGGCGGGTAGGCCGGACGGTACCGGTCGTAGAGTTCGGCGTCCTGGCCGAATGTGGTGCGCAGTGTTTCTCGATTGGTGTCGGTCATAATTGCGGGCTCTCCCTTCACGTCGCGCGGGCCGCGCGTCCGAACATGCTCGGGCGGCCTGTGTGGGACGCGTCCCAGTCCGTTGAGCATCGCCGTTCAGTCAACGAGTGTCGCAACGGCAGGCCGTGGAACGCGCCGAGAGCGACCAGGAAATCGCCTGTTCCAGGCGCTGATGCGTCAGAACACCGCCAGTGGGTTCACCGGCAGGCCGGTCGTTCCGGCGATCCGGGGCACGGCGACCACGAACTGGAACGTCCAGCGCCCCAGCCGGGCACACATCCTCGCCAGCTCCTCCGGGTCGGCGGCGTCGATCAGCGGGATCGCGAGGCGGCCCAGGCCGAAGCGGTGCAGCGCGCCGGGCTCCTCGCCCGGCAGTGGCGGGCGCGCGTCGCCGATGTCGCCCGCGTAGACGGCGATCCCGCGCTCGTGCATCCAGCGGACCGCGTCGAGCGTCATCCCCGGCAGCGCCTGATCGCCGTCGACTACCCGGTCCCAGCCCCCGCGGACCACCAGGGCGTCGCCGGGCAGGACCGAGATCCCGGCTCGGGCCGCGGCCGCGTCCAGGTCCGCCCCGGTCACCGGGTGAGCGGGGCTCAGCCGGCCGCCGGGCGCCAGGTCCAGCAGGATGCCGCGGGTGAGGATGCCGCCGGCGTAGACGTCCGCCGCGCCGTGCCGCACGCCGGTCGGGCCCGAGCTCTGCGCCACGTCGACGCCCGGGTACACCCTGCCGCCCTCGGCCCAGTGGCTCATCGCGTCGAGGTGGGTGACCTCCGGATGATGGGTGGTCACGATCATCACCTCGGCCATGGCCGGCGCGCCGAAGCCGGTGAACAGCATGGCGGTCTGCACCGCGGTGGTGGCCG
>KL571472.1:13459-17396 GCA_000715855.1 Actinoplanes liguriensis | reverse complement strand
GGGAACGGGGTGGTGACCCGCGCGATCGAGACGGTGATGCCGGTCCGGGCCTCGGCGGCGCCCCGGGCACGTACCTCGTCGGTGATGAGGTTGACGGCGCCGCGCTCGTCGCCGGCACCCCAGCGACCCCAGTTGGTGGGAAAATCTGACATGTCCCCATCGTGGCCGGGCCGGCCGGTGTATGGCTGCCCATCCCGGTGCCCGTCCGGTGCCCACGGCGCGGGGCTTTGACGGGTGGTTAGGGTTCCGGGCATGGCTCGGCTTGCGGAGACCCTCGACGTACTGCGGCGCCGGTCTTTTGTGGGTCGCGAGGCCGAGATCGCGCTGTTCCGCGCGGCGCTGGCCGCCCCCGGCGTGCTCTTCGTGCACGGCATCAGCGGAGTGGGCAAGACCGCGCTGCTGGATGTGTTCGCGCACCTTGCTGCCGAAAAAGACCGATTGGTGGTACGTGCGGACGCCCGTGACCTGGCGCTCGGGCCGGGCCGGCTGCCCGTGCCCGACGGCGGGACGCGCCCGGTGCTGCTGATCGACACGTACGAGCTGCTGGAGCCGATCGACGACTGGGTCCGGGAACGCTATCTGCCGTCCCTGCCGGCCGACTGCCTGGTGGTGATCGCCGGCCGCCGTGCGCCGCGGCCGTCGTGGCGTGCCGACCCGGCCTGGCGCGAGGTGATGCACGCCGTCGAGCTGGGCAACCTGTCCACCGGCGACGGACGCTCCTACCTGGCCGGGCAGGGCGTCCCGGCACCCCAGCACGACCCGCTGCTGACGATCAGCCGCGGTCACCCGCTCACCCTGTCCCTGCTGGCCGACGCCGTGCGCCGCGGCGTCACCCCGCGCAGCCTGCGCGACGTGCCCGACGTGGTGGGTGCCCTGGTGACGCGGCTGCTCGCGGAGGCCCCGAGTCCGCGGCACCGGGCGGTGCTCGAGGCGTGCGCGCTGGTGCCCGCCACCACGCAGGACTATCTGCGCTCGATGCTCGGCGACGACGCGGCCGAGCTGTTCGCCTGGTTGCGCGGGCAGCCGTTCGTCGACGAGAGCCCGTACGGGTTGTGTCCGCACGACATGGTCCGCGACCTCATCCACGCCGACCTGCGCTGGCGTGACCCGCAGCGCTACGCCGAGCTGTACCGCCGCAAGCTCACCGCCTTCCAGGACCGGGTGCGGGCCGTCACCGACCCGGGTGAGCAGCTCGAACTGGTCGTGCGCATGGTCGTCCTCAACGGCGCCCGCACGCCGCTGGCTCCGCTGAACGCGCTGCCACCGGCGATGCGGACGTCCCTC
This sequence comes from Actinoplanes liguriensis, assembly GCA_000715855.1. Lineage (GTDB taxonomy): Bacteria > Actinomycetota > Actinomycetes > Mycobacteriales > Micromonosporaceae > Actinoplanes > Actinoplanes liguriensis. Next base: position 16,112 of record KL571472.1, on the reverse strand, counting down.
GGCACGCTGCGCGACGGCGACCACGGGCCGATCGCCGACATGACCGCCGCCTGGCAGGGCATCGAGCAGGCCGGCCTGGTGGCGCACTGGATGCGGCGCCGGCCCGAGGCGTTCCACGTGTTCCGGACGTCGAGCGGCGAGCCGCGCGGTTACGCCGCCTGCCTCGAGCCGGCCGAGGCCGACCTGGGCATCGACCCGGGAGTCGACGCCATGTGGCGCTACGCGGCCAAGCACGGAGCACCGCGCCGCGGTGAACGGCTGCGCGCCTGGCGCTTCTTCCTCGACCGCGACGAGGGGCAGGGCCCGTCACCGTCGATGACCCTGTTCGTCGCCCGCCAGATGCTCGACATCATCCTGCTGGGCGGCGGCACCGCGTGGACCATGGTCGGGGTGTGGGAGGACGCCCGGCTGTGGGGCCCGGCCATGGAGTTCCTCGGCTTCGGGCCGGCGGACGGCGCGGAGTACGAGATCGGCGCCCGCTCCTTCCCGGTGTTCGCCCACGACTGGCGCCGCGCCGACACCCAGGACTGGGCCGAGACGCTGCACGCCCGTCAGCTGGGCGTGCCGGTGCGGCCGGCGCCGGCGCCGGTGCTCGCCGAGTCCGAGTTCGCCGACGCGGTGCGCTCCGCCCTGCGTCACCTGCACGTCCCGGACCTGCTGGGGGACAACCCGTTGCTGCGGTCCCGGATGATCCGGCGCCACGCGCGGGCCGGGCACTCCCCCGGCGAAGCCCTGCGGGAAATGGTGGAGGCGGGCGCCGCGACGCTCCCGGCCGAGCTGGGCGAGCTGCTGAACAGGACGTTCCTGCGGCCGACGACCACCCAGGCGCGGGTCGCGGCAACGCTGCACCTGTCGTTCAACACCTACCGCCGGCACCGCGACCACGCGGTCGCCCAGCTAACCGCCTGGCTCTGGGATCAGGAGATCGGCTGACAGCCCGGCCACGGACGGATGGCACGGGGACCGCGTCACCCACCGGCTCCGGGGAAAACGGTCGAAGATCGAGGACCGGGCAGGTACGGACGGCCATGATGGGTGATCGTGACGCAACTTGACGATCGGGCCGGGACGGCGCTGGTGACCGGTGCCGGCAGCCCTCACGGCATCGGCTTCGCGATCGCGAAGGAACTGACAGCGGCCGGCTTCCGGGTCGCGATCACGGCCACCACCGCGCGCATCCACGAACGGGCGGCCGAGCTCGGTCCCGACACCGTCGGGCTGGTCGCCGACCTGCGTGACCGCGAGCGAGCGCAACGCCTGGTGGACGAGGCCCGCGCGGCGCTCGGCGAGTTCGACGTGCTGGTCAACAACGCCGGCATGGCGCAGACCGGGCACGCCGATCGCGCCGCCGGCCTCGGAGACCTGGACCCCGCCGAGTTCGACCGGCAGCTCGCCGTCAGCCTGACCACCTGTTTCAACGTGACCCGCCTGGTGCTGCCGCGCATGGTCGCGCGGGGTTACGGGCGGGTCGTCAACATCTCCTCGGTGACCGGCCCGCTGGTCAGCATTCCGGGCCAATCGGCGTACGCCGCGGCGAAGGCCGGCATGGACGGTCTGACCCGGACGTGGGCGCTGGAGGCCGGCCCGCACGGGGTGACCGTCAACAGTGTCGCGCCGGGCTGGATCGCGACCGCGTCCAGCGCGAAGGCCGCCTACATCACCGGTCAGGTGCTCGTCGTCGACGGGGGCAACCTGCTCGACGAACGCCGCGCCTGACCGCTCCGGCAGGAGGCGGGTTGACCGCTCCGGCAGGAGGCGGGTTGACGAGATAGTCTTCGCGCAGATAGTCTTCGCGCATCCTAATCACGAGGAGCAGTCATGTGGGAATACGAACACAGCGTTGAGACGACCGCGTCGCCCGAGACCCTCTGGCGCCACTGGTCCTCCGTGGAGCAGTGGCCCCGATGGAACGCCGGCATCGAGAAGATCGAGATCGACGGCCCGTTCGAGGTCGGCACCACGTTCGCGATGACCCCGCCCGGCGACGACGAGCCGGTGCGGATGCGCCTGACCGAGGTCGTACCGGAGAAGCTTTTCACCGATGAGATGGACGCGGGTGACTTCGTCGTCCGCACGGTGCACGCGCTGGAGCCCCTGGCGTCCGGCACGACCAGGGTGGTCTACCGCACCGAGATCAGCGGGCCCGCCGCCGGCCAGGTCGGGCCGCAGCTCGGCCCGGCGATCACCGCCGACTTCCCGGACGTGCTCGCCGCGCTGGTGCGGCTGGCGGAGAGCTGACCGGTGGCGCTCGACCCGAACGACAGCCCCGGGTTCCTGCTGTGGCACGTCACGCTGCGCTGGCAGCGCGAGATCGCCGCGGCGCTCGCCCCGCTGGACCTGACCCACGTGCAGTTCGTCCTGCTGACCACCACCTGGTGGCTGAACGCGCACGGTGAGCCGCCCAACCAGCTCACCCTGGCGAAGCAGGCCGGCACCGACGTCAAGATGACCTCCCAGGTGCTGCGCAAGCTGGAGGACAAGGGGTTGATCCGGCGCGAGGTCGACCTGGCGGACACCCGGGCCAAGCGCCTGCGGGTGACCGAGCGCGGCGCGGAGGTCGCCCAGCAGGCGGTGGTCACGGTGGAGGCCACCGATGCCGCGTTCTTCCGGGGTGTTCCCGACCCCTCGGCGCTGTTGGAGATCCTGCGCCCGC
>KL571472.1:11792-13236 GCA_000715855.1 Actinoplanes liguriensis | reverse complement strand
ATGTGTATAAGAGACAGCAGGTGCTCGGGTCGTCCAGGTCGCGTAGCTGCAGGCCCTCGGCGATCCGTTTGAGGTCGGCGTCCGACAGCCCGGTGCCGTAGCCGCCCACGTCGATCCGGTAGTCGCCCTTGATGACCGCGCAGGTTTCCCGCCCGGCGACGCAGTGCACGCCCTCTTCCTTGATGTAGTCGGCCTTTCCGGGATCCAGGCCCTTCATCACCGTGATCTGCACGTGGCCGGGAAGGACCTCATCGATGCGGGTGGCCGGATCGGCGACCGGACCCTGATGCAGGAACACCGCCGAGATCGGGGCGCCGCTCCCGGCGACGGACTGCTGCACCGCGACGGCCTGCCAGCCCTTGGGCAGGAACTTCAGCCGGTACGGGACTTTCAGGTCCCGCCGTGCCGACGTGGTGAGCCCGGCGGCGATCTGCGTCGCCTGCTCGCGTGGCAGGTCAGGGCCGCCGTAGTTGGGCAGCATGGTGGCCCAGGCGCCGTCGGCGTACTGCCAGGCCAGGGCGGCCATGACCTGCTTCTTCGCCGGGTTGACCGGTGAGGTGTAGGTCCAGTCCCGGCCCAGCGCGGCACGGCCGTCCACCGTCACCGGGTACTTGTCGCTGATGACCAGGGTCGCGTCGCCGGCGCCGCCGAACATGGCGGTGTCGTAGACGCCCTTGTCGTAGACGTCGATGGTCGCGACCTCCAGCGGAATCGTCGACCCGCCGCCCAGCGTCGTGCCGTCGTGGTAGACCGGCAACTCGGTGTACCCGTCGGTGACCTTGACGGCCGGGCCGATCCGGTAGGCGCCGACCCGGTACTGGCCGAGCTCGCTGCTGAAATCGACCTTGCGGACGGCCAGCGGCGGATCGGTCCGTTCGGCCGGCGGCGCGGAGAACGACGCCTCCGCGGTCGGCGCATCGGCCGATTGCGCGCCACCCGGGTCGCCGCCGCCGGGCCGGGTCACCGTCGTCGCGGAGACGCCCACCGCCACGGCGAGGCAGGCGGCAACGCCGGTGCCGACGGCGACATTGCGCCAGACCTGCGTCCGGCGGGCCCGGCCGATGATGTCGTCAGTTGTCGTACGCGCCGGAGGCGGCGGCGTGGCCTCGAGCGACCTCAAGACGTCCCGCATGTCGTAGCCCACGTTCGTTCCCCTCTTCGTCGTCGTACAGCGTGATGTCCGCGGCGGCCAGCAGCGTCCGCGCCGAGGCCAGTCCCCGGGCGCACTGGCTCTTGACCGTGCCCGGCCGGCATTTGAGAACGTCGGCGGTCTCCTCGACGCTGAGACCCTCCAGGAATCTCAGGACGAGCACCGCACGCTGCCGGGTCGGCAGCCGCCGCAGCGCGTGGTGAAGGCGCAGTCGGTCGTCGACGGCGCCGGCATGGTCGGGCAGCGCCGCGTCCGGCAGTTCGGTGCCGTACGAGCGTTCCCGCCGCCACGGCT
>KL571472.1:10148-11567 GCA_000715855.1 Actinoplanes liguriensis | reverse complement strand
CGTTCCCGCCGCCACGGCTTGCGCTTCTCGTTGATGGCCGCCCGGATCACCATCGTGCGGGCGTACGCGTCCGGCGTGGTGACCTTGTCCCAGCGGCGGTACAGCTTCGCGAGGGTCCCCGCCGCGGCGTCCTCCGCCGTCTGCCAGTCACCACACGTCACGAACGCGAGTGCACGTAACTGGTCGAATCGATTGCGGACGAACTCGCGGAAACTGTCCGCGTCTTCGGTGTCCACTCGGTTGTGCTCCCTCCGTCGTGCTAAGAGGCGCGCCCGGCCGGAAAGGGTTGCATCCGTTCGCCACTTTTTTGAAAGATCGAGGTACGACTCGGAAGATCGACTACAACAGCCAGCAGTGGAACGCCATCATGACCACCGCCTCCAACTCCGGGTGCCGTCACCGATCGAAAGGGAGCCGACCTTACATGGGTCCGACGTTCTCCGTCCGCGAGATCCCGTTCAGCTACCGGGGCTCCTGGATCGACATCTCCCCGGTGATCGCCGAGAAGACCTACGCCGACGACCTGCACCTGGTCTCCCACCAGACCGGCATGCATCCGGTCCTGCGCTTCGACACCCGCGCCGACGTGGAGGCGACCGCGTCGCTGCTGACCTGGCGCGGGTCCGGCGGCGGGCGCGTGCAGGCCTGCTACGAGTCGCCGGACACGATCCGGTTGCGCGGCAGCGGGCTCGGCATGCGGATCGTGACGGCGGCGGCCGGGCTCACCCCGTTCACCGGCACCTACCTCTACCGCGACCCGGTCGACGGCGCGTACGTGTTCACCGTCTACGAGACCGGGCGGCGCTACCGGATCACCGTGCTGGCCGGGCAGATCGGCCAGGAACGTGGGGTCGAGCTGCTCGGCGCGGGCGAGCGGAGCCTGACGTTCGCGGCCGGCGAGCCGTGGGAGATCGCGATCGAGGAGTATCGGGCGGCGCGAACGCCGTACGCGCAAATAAGGTCTTTCGACGAAGTCGTGACCGCCGCGGCGGAGGTTTTCGCCGCGTTCGCCGGCTCGATCGCCACGACGGCCCCGGCGGCGGACCTCTCCGCCTACGTGCTGTGGTCGGCGACCGTCGAGCCGGCCGGCTTCCTGACCCGCCCGGCCGTGCTGATGTCGAAGCACTGGATGGACAAGGTCTGGAGCTGGGACCACTGCTTCAACGCGATCGCCCTGGCCGGCGGCGATCCGGAGCTGGCCTGGCACCAGTTCCTGCTGCCGTTCGACCACCAGGACCCGGGCGGCGCGCTGCCGGACTCGGTCACCCACTCCGAGGTGCTCTACAACTTCGTCAAACCACCGATCCACGGCTGGGCGCTGCGCCGGCTCCGGGAGAGCCTCACCCTGGATGGGTCGCAACTGACCGAGGCGTACGAGCGGATGTCGGCCTGGACCCGGTTCTGGCTCTGTCTCTTATA
>KL571472.1:6631-9873 GCA_000715855.1 Actinoplanes liguriensis | reverse complement strand
CAACGACAGCGGCTGGGACAACGCCACCACCTTCGACCAGGACCGCGTGATCGAGACCGCCGACCTGGCCGCCTTCCTGGTGCTGCAACTGCGCGAGCTGGCGACGCTGGCCGTCGACCTCGGCCGCCCGGACGACGCCCGGCGGTGGCGGGAGACGGCCGGGACCCTGCACGAGGCCCTGTTCCGCGAGCTCTGGCAGGACTCCCGGTTCGTCTCCCGGTCGGCGTTGACCGGCCGGACGCGCCACAGCGACAGCCTGCTCGACCTCATGCCGATCATCCTCGGCGACGATCTGCCCGCCGGGATCAGCGCCGCGCTCGCCGACCGGATCGCCGGGCACCTCACCGATCACGGCCTGGCGACCGAGCCGGTCGGCAGCCCCGAGTACGCCGCGGACGGCTACTGGCGCGGACCGATCTGGGCCCCCTCGACGATCCTGATCGAGGACGGCCTGCGGCGAGCCGGTCACACCGGGCTCGCCGACACGATCAGCCGGCGGTTCCGGGAGCTGTGCGAGAAGTCCGGCTTCGCGGAGAACTTCGACGCCGAGACCGGGGCGGGGCTGCGCGACCGCGCGTACACGTGGACCGCGAGCAGCTACCTGATCCTGGCCGCCGCGCACGAGCGACGACGTTGATCAGACCTGGACCGTCCCGCCGTCCACGAACAGCTCGATGCCGGTGATGAAGCGGCTCTGCGCGGAGGCGAGGAAGACGAGCGCGTCGGCCACGTCCGCCGGCGTGCCGGCCCGGCCCAGCGGAATCCGCGACACCAGGTAGTCCATCACCTGCTTCTCCTGCTCACTTCCGGGGCCACCGATGGCGTTGCTGAGGCCGGGCGTCGCGATCGTGCCGGGGCTGATCGCGTTGACCCGGATGCCGCGGCCCTTCAGCTCGTTGGCCCAGGTGCGGGCGAACGACCGTACCGCCGTCTTGGTGGCCGAGTAGACGCCGAAGCCCTCGGGGCCTTCCTCCGTCCAGATGGACGACGCCAGAATGATCGAGGCGTTGTCGCTGAGCAGCGGCAACGCCTTCTGCAAGGTGAAGACGGTGCCCTTGACGTTCACCCCGAGCAGCAGGTCGAGGTGCTCCTCGGTGATCTGGCCCAGCGGCACCACCGCGCCGACCCCGGCGTTGGCGAACAGCACGTCGACGCGGTTGCCGTCGGCGGCGATCCGGTCGTACAGCCGGTCGAGGTCGGCCTGCTTCGCCACGTCTCCGACGACGCCGACCGCTCCCCGGCCGATCTCGGCGACGGCCTTCTCCAGCACGTCCTGACGCCGGCCGGTCAGGTAGACCCGCGCCCCCTCGCCGGCGAAGCGCTGCGCCGCGCCGAACCCGATGCCCTCCGAGCCACCGGTCACTACCGCGGTCTTGCCGTCCAGCTGTCCCACAACGTTCTCCTCGAACCTCGGATGTTCTTGCCCGATCGACTCTTCCGGCTGTCGATCTCGAGGTCTTTCGCTGCGGCGCACCGTTATTGCGCGGGCGCGCACGGCCGGTCGCCGCGGGTCTCGCGGGGCGTCGTCCCGAACTCACGCCGGTACGCGGAGGTGAAGGCGGCGTGGCTGGCGAATCCGCTCGCGTACGCGATCTGCGCGATCGACCGGTCGTCCCACGCGGCGGAGGTCAGCCGGGTCCGGGCGAGGCGCAGACGTTCCGAGCGGATGAGGTCGCGCGAGGTGGTGCCCGCAGCCTGCAGCACCGTCTGCAGATATCGCGCCGACCATCCCAGCGCCCGTGCGATGCCGGTGACGGAGAGACCGGGTTCGCCGGCGTGACCGCGCACGTACCGCCGGATCTGTGCCTCGACCCGTGTTCGCTGCGCCACCGGCGCGGAGTCCCCGGCGCCGTCCGCGGCCAGGCAGACCAGGTCGAGCAGCTGTTCGCAGGCGAGGTCGAAGGGAATCTCGGAGAGCCGCTCGCGTTCCTCCTGCATCGTGATGACCGTCTGCCGGATCAGCCGGCCCAGTCCCGCCGTGCCGTCGAACAGCCGCGGGCGCCCGGCGACGGCGGGCCCGCGGCGATCCAGGACCGCGGCGGGAGCGATCACCGCGACCGACAGGAAGTCCTCGCCGTGGGCGAACCTGAAGGGACGGTCGATGTCGCACAGCGCGAGACTGCCGGGGCGGATCTCGCTGCTGCCGGCTCCGTGTTCCACCACGGCGCTTCCGCGGGTCGGCACCAGCAGCTCGAAGGTGCCGCGCGGGTCGGTCCGCACGTGGCGGCGCTCACGGACGAACTCCTCGCCGACGTCGCCGCACAGCGCGACGCCGTAGGACCTCGACTGCTGCCACTCCAACCGGCCCTTCCACGGCCCGGCATCGGCCAGCGTGACCCGGCTGGCACCGTGCAGCTCGATGAACGCGTCCCGCCACGCGCCCGGTGTCGGCGTCGCGCCTTGCTCACTCCAGTGGTACATGCCCGGAAAGCGCCTTCCTGCCGACCGATCCTCCAGCCTCTACGACGTACCGATCACGGTTTTTTGTGCCGGAAGGCGCCGGAAATCTACGCGGCGGCCAGCGGGGGTGGGGTGAAGCCACCGAACTCGCGGTCGAGCAGTTCGGCGAAGCGGATCGGCGTGTAATCCTCGAAGAGCGGACCGATCAGCTGTACGCCGATGGGCAGCCCCTGCGCCGAGCGGGTGACCGGCACAGCGGTCGACGGAAGGCCGGGCGCCGTCGCGATGCCGCCCCACGCCAGCTGGTCCATGTAATCGTGCTTCTCGCCGTCGATCGGGATCGTGCGCATCCGCATCGGTTCGCTCTGGTCGTGCGCGAAGGCCGGGGTCGAGGAGACCGGCGCGATCACGACGTCGACGTCGGTGAACAGCTCGGCCCACTGAGCCCGGTGGACGCCGCGGACGGTGTCGGCCGCGACCCAGTCCCGATGACTCAGGACCACACCCCGGGCCCGCTCGGCGGACAGCGACGTATCGGCCGGGTCGAGGGCCGCCGCCGCTGTCCGAGCGGCCGCGTAGACCTCGGGCGGGAAGCCGGCCGCGATGCTCGACTGCAGCAGGCGCATGTAGACGCGAGCGCCCTCGACCAGATCGGGCAGGTGCGGACTCTGCCGCCGGACCGTCACCCCGGCCGACGCCAGCCGGGTGGCCAGGTCGTCGATCGCGGCGCGCACCTCGGACGAGACCGGGACGAGCGGGTGCGCCTCCAGGATCAGGACCCGGAACGCGCCCAGGTCGTCGTGCCGAGCCGGCCGCAACGCGGTCCGGTAGCCGCGGCCGAG
>KL571472.1:1972-6458 GCA_000715855.1 Actinoplanes liguriensis | reverse complement strand
GATGTGTATAAGAGACAGGGCCGGTCTCGTCGGCGTCGGCAAGCAGACGGACCATCATCGCGAGGTCGGCCGCGCTGCGGGCCATCGGCCCGACGACGCCCAGGTCCCCGCCGAGCTCCGGTAGCGGCCGGGTGCCCGGGAACGTGTGCCCGCGCAACGGGAACAGGCCGATCGAGGGCTTGTGCGCGTACACCCCGGAGAAGTGCGCCGGCACGCGCAGCGAGCCGCCGATGTCCGAGCCCATCGACAGGGCGCCGAAACCGGCGGCGAGGGCGGCGGCCGAGCCACCGGACGAGCCGCCCGGGGTACGCCCGAGGTCCCACGGATTGTTCGTGGTGCCGTAGACCGGGTTGTAGGACTGGAAGTCGCCGAGCGCGAGTGACACGTTCGTCTTGCCGAGGATGACCGCCCCGGCCGCCTTGAGCCGGGCGGCCACGACCGCGTCGGCGGCCGCCACGAAGTCCTTGAACCGCGGGAAACCCCAGGTCGTGGGCAGCCCGGCGACGTCGATCGAGTCCTTGATGGTGATCGGGACGCCGAGCACCGGCCCCGTCTCGCCCCGCGACCGCGCCGCGTCGGCCTCGCGCGCCGCCGTCAGGGCCCGGTCGAAGTCGGGCACGCAGATCGCGTTGAGGTCACCGTCGAGCCGTTGAATCCGGGCGATCGCGGCCGTGGTGAGCTCGGCCGCCGACACCTCGCCGCTCTCCATCGCCGCGGACAGCTCGGCCGCGGTCGAGTACGCGTAGTCGGTCATGACCCACAGCCTGCCCCGCGCGGAGACTCACGGGCCACCCGTTATATGACCCAGTCCGGATCGATCGCCAGACCATCCCTCTCGTCGTCCCAGGCCACCGCGCTGATGCGCCACCCGGTGGGCATCCGGACGAACTGGATTGTCTTCATTCCCCGCCCGGTGAAGGCGGCGCCGTTCTGCACTCCCGCCTTCGCATAGCTGCAGAAATGGTGCGCGATGTCGCCGAAGATCTCGGTGTGTCCCCGCAGCTCCCACTCACGAAAGCCGGTCAGCGTTCCGTCGGAGAGCAGTTTCCGGCGGGGCGCGATGAAGCTGTCCACGCCGTAGACGGCGGGCACACCGCCACAGGTCCGGACGATCACCGCCTCGGGCAGGAAGACCTGTCGCAGGGCGTCCAGTCGCGCGATGTGGTCCGCGCCGGAGGTGAAGGCGCCGAAGAACGTCCGTACGATGCCCTCGATCGCAGCCCTGTCCAGCCCTTCATCGCCCGTCACGCCGCCACCGTAGCGTGTGGGATCAGGGCAGGTCGCGGAAGCTGGACGGCGGCAGCAGGTGTGTCTGCCGGAGCCGGGCCAGGACGAGCAGGCCGATCCGGTCGGCGCCGTACTCGCTGAAGTGGGTGTTGTCGCGGATCTCGCCGTCGAGGTAGATCTGCTTGGACGGCTCCACACCGAGGCCCTCGACCAGTTCGGCGCTGTCCGCGGTCAGGTTGATGTAGGGCACCTGCTGCTCGGTGGCGACCGTCTGCATCTCGGCGGGCAGGTTCACGCCCAGGCTGTTGACGTGACGCGCCACGTCGTCCAGCTTGCCGGCGCTGTCGAACCGGCGGCGCACCGGCGGGCTGACCAGCACCGGCCGGGCGTGCACGGCGCGCAGCCCGGTGATCATCCGGGTGAGGTTGGCCCGGTAGTCCTCGGCGGTGGTCGTCTTGTCGTTGTGACCGAACTGGATCAGCACGATGTCACCGCGGCGCACCAGCGGGACCATGGCGCCCCACAGGCGGGCGTCGGCCAGGAACGACCCCGAGCTCTCACCCGAGTCGGCGTAGTTGGCGACGGTCACGCTGCCGCGCAGGTGCTGCGGGATGGCTTGACCCCATCCGGTGTACGGGGCGATCCCCTGATCGCAGACCGTGGAGTCCCCGGCCAGGTAGAGGACGGTCCCGGCCGGGCGTGCCGGGCGCACCTCGACGTGCCGCACCCGCGGCGCGCTGCCGGTGAAGGTCAGGGTCAGCCCGGGTGTGCCCAGATCCGGCAGGGTGGGCTCGCCTTCCGGTTCGCGCACGTTCACGCGCAACTCGCGCCGGACGAATTGCCCCGGCTCGGTGGCGGTCTCGGCGAGCATCATCCGCCGGGCCTCGGCACGTACGCCGGTCACGGCGGCCTCGTCGCGGTCGCCGAGCAGCACGGAGACCTGGTAGTTGCCGGGCGGGACGTCATAGTGGCAGACGATCGGGGCGGTTCCGGCGCAGACGCCGGGCAGTCCCGCCCCGGACGCCCGTGCGCCGGCGGGCACGGCGACGACGGCGGCACCGACCACCACGGCGAGGATCAAAGCTCGTTTCATGTCCGCCCCATTGATCGATGAGCATCACTGTCATTGAAACGTTTACAGCGGCGAAATCCGAACGTCAAGGCCCTCCGGTCCGGCCGGCGCCACATCCGCCGGCATTCGGACCAGGTAGTCCGCCAACCCGGTCCGGACCGCCGGCCCGCCTCACTCGTTGAACCGCAGCCCACGATTTTCGTTGTGTCGGCGTTGCGGCGACGCGCCACGATCGCGGCAAGCAGCCGGACCGTCCGGTCCCGCACCAGGCCATCGAAAATCAAAGAAATCAGGAGGGTACGGCGTGAGCACACGGACCCGGGTCGCCGTCATCGGCGGCGGGCGCAGCGGGAACCACGACGCCTCGCTGGCCTCCGCCGCCTCGGCGACGCAGGCGCTGAAGGGCGCCGGCCGCTGGGACGTGGTCCCGTTGACCGTCGGCCGGGACAGCTCCTGGCTCGACGCGCACGGTCACCCGCTGGACACGGCAGCGGCGATCACCATCCTGCGGGGCTGCGACGTCGCACTGCCGCTGGCGCCCGCGATGGCCGGCTTCCTGGAACTCACCGGGGTCCGCTACGCCGGTTCCGGGGTGGGCGCCGGCGCGATCGGCACGGACAGGTGGGCGACGAAGCTGGTCGCCGAGGCGATCGGCATCGCGACCGCGCCCGGGACGCTGCTGACCGCGCGTACCGCGGCCGATTTTCGCTGGTCCGAGCCGGTCGTGGTCAAACCGGTCGGCACCGGGTCGAGCCCCGGCGTGTCCCTGGTGGACACCCGCGCCGGGCTGGAACCCGCCCTGCGGGAGGCGTTGCGCCACGACGACCGGGTGCTGGTGGAGCGGGTGATCCTCGGCAGGGAGATCGGCGTCGGTGTGCTCGGGCGTCCGGACGGCAGCCGGACCGTCGCCCCGCCGCTGGAGGTCGTGGCCGCGGGCCTGCTCGACTACAGCTCCAGGCACGACCGGCCCGCCGAGTTCCGGATCCCCGCCGAGATCGACGACGTGTGCCGCAAGTCGCTGGAGATCGCCGCGGTCGGGATCTACGACGCGCTGGGCTGCCGCGGGGTGACCCGGGCCGACTTCTTCCTCACCGAGGACGGGCTGATGCTCAACAAGGTGAACACCGTCCCGGGCCTCACCGCCCGGTCCCGGACGCCGTGGATGTTCGCCGCCGCCGGGATCACCTACTCCGAACTACTGACAATCCTGATCGACGACGCGCTGGCCCGGCCGAGCCGATGAGCTGTCTCTTATACACAATAAGAGACAGGGTTTGACGGGCGGTGCCGCTTGCCGAAGGCACACGAGGGTGGAATCATGCGATCATGATCGAAAGAATCGAGTCCTGCGTCCGCCGGTGAGCGTGACGACCGAGCCTGGACTGCTCGGACCCCGGATCTCTGTGTTCGAACACGCTCTGCGTCTCCATCAGCAACACCCCGACGGTGCGCTACCTCGCGACGGCAAGCCGTATCCGGACGAAGACCGTCACCGCTCGCGGCCGTCATACCGGCGGGTAAGGGATCGGCGCCTCCATGGGGCCGATGCCGCTGTCATCCTCGACAAACACTTCAGCCGGCCTGATGCGCCGGCGAGTGAGCTCGTCGACGCCTTTCGCGAGGTCTACGTCCCGATCCAGCGCAATGACCACATCGTTGCCGCGGCGCTGCGCGCGGATCGGCAGCGCATGCGGCACACCGGCCGGTGGTTGGTGCGGCACAGCATCGATCGCAATGCCGCCACGGTCGGGCTCGCGCTGCTGGCCGCCGATCGGGCCGAGGAAGACATCCCGCTGATCCAGACCATCGGCCTGCTGTCGGACCATTTCGGGCCGTTGGCCGCCGAGGCGTTGCAGCGCCGCCGCGGCGGTGCAGAAGCGCTGAAGTGGCTCGCCGAGCGCGTCGCCGGCTGGGGCCGGGTCTACGTCGTCGAGGCGCTATGCCGACGAGGCGCCACCAGTTCCCGGGAATGGCTACTGCGCCAGGCCTGCGACGGCGACTACCTCAACGGCTACTTCGCCGGCGAGGTTGCCACCACAGCCCACCTGCACGAGGCGGTCACCGGCACCGATGTCGACGACGACGTGGTCGATCACACCGGTCGGCTGCTGAGGATCATGGCCGACTGCGGTGGCATGGGCATGACTCTCGAGCATTACCCGCCGGCGCCTGCCGTACTGGCTGGGC